>JAIXTE010000091.1 GCA_027484315.1 Burkholderiales bacterium
AGAGTCTGCTCAAGAGGGTTTAGAAGAGGCTCGCCTCGGACAAGAGGAAATGTATCGCCTTTCTGTCAGACTTGGCATGTCAGGCGATGGAGTTGTTACAGTTTTCGATCGTAAAGGTGTCAAGACCCTTAAAGAGCTTTTTGAAGAACGGCGTCCTACTCTAGTACCGATTTTTCCAGCACCGTTTTCTCCAGAACCGCTTTCTCCAGCACCGCTTTCTACAGCACCAACAAATTCGAATTTCCTGTCTCGTCAAGTCGCAGCAGACGAGGCCTATAATCCATCAAGGAGCTACAGCACGCAGTCATTGCTCAAATTGTCTTGTCAAGGTCGGTATGACCCGAAGCATCGCTTTGACCTGGCCGAAGCCTTGGTCCGATCCCTCAATGAAAGAAATCAATCGCATGCCAACCGTTTCAAGCTTTCTACTGCATTGGCGCGTGTGCTCGACAAGGGGAGTGTCGTGATGTTTGCGGGCGCCAATCGAGGCGACAGCTTTTTTGCAAGCATGGCTGTGGATCTTTTTCTACGGGACGCCAGCCTTACACGTGTGAATGAGCTGGCGGAAAAGTTCGTCGAGGTTCTGTCTCATTGGGTTGACAACATAGCACCCGATCGACATGAGTTTCCTGTGCAAGGTGCCCCTGTCAAACGTGACCGGATGTTGACCTGGATACAGGAATTGAAAGACGATGCGCCGCAGTCAAGCCGGTCCGCGCCCACGCCGCCCGGCGGCATGGAACATTCCCAACGCGCCCGATTTGCCAGCCGAATGGAGCGCATCATGCGAGGCCAAGAGGGCAGTCGCCAACAATCTGTCCACGCCGACGGCGTGGTGGAGGCAGGCAATGAGGTGTTGAAACTCATGCAAACCCAACTCCGGCACCGGGGATTGCAAAGTTGGAATGAGGTCAGCAAAGACGTGGGGTACTCTTCGAAGGGTCGCGCCGATAGGGTCGACATTCGTCGTGGGCTGGAGCACTTGAGCAAACACGACATCAACGCGCGCTATTTTCCAGAAAGCAAAATCACGCCGACCGGAGCGTTTTGCACTTTGCATGGCTACATTAATCACCATGCCAACGCCAAGGTGGCAGAAAACCTGCGTGATTCGTCCTTGTTGCTGCTTGCCGAGATAGGTCGGGAAGAGCCGTGTTTTGGTGGTTGTGTCCAGCGGATATTGGCGATTCCCAACGGCATTGACCCGGCCGTCAGCGCGGTTCCTTTGGCCTCTCAAATCAAGGAAAGTGTCACCGCGCTCGCGGTGCAACTTCAAAATGAAATAGGCGACATTTTTGCCGGAACCGAGCTAGAGAACGTCGATGAAATGGAGGGGGTGGACGAGGCCGTGTTGGCGGACATCAAGGTAGCCATGTTCAAGCAGAGGGTGAGTACCGAGCTTGGGGCCATGCAGGGCATTCCTGCGAGCGAGTATGCAGAAGAGGTTGACAAAATGGCGCAGGGATTTGTCTTGTAAGCGTCAGCACGCTGGATTTTTTAAGGCAAAAAAGGGATCTCGTAGAATTAACGGCTAATCTCATGGAGTGAAGCCGGTTGATGAGCAGCCTGCCCCTGGACCTGAAAACCCTTGAAGAAGACTTTGGCGAACTCAACGAAGTGAGCCATTTGTAAGAGGATAAGAGCGCGATTTATTTTCAGAAACCCTGTAATTTTGTTCTGCAGGGGCAGGCAACTTCTGAAATACCAAGGAACCCAGAATGCCTGCAGGCCACCCAAATGTCCTATGAACATTTGAGGTATGTAATGACGAGGATTGGCCAGCTTTTTGGTGCATGTTGTGCTCGCCCTTCAAGGGAGCCCAATCCCGATGCCGCATCCCGAGTGGCGTCACCAACGGCACAGACCGGGGCCAGTGGCGTGGGCCGCAGTATGCATAATGCGCCGCCCGCTGTGCCCTCGGTGTTGAACCAAACAACGCGAAACAACGCACAGGACCTGCTTCAGGATGTGGCCAGGATGCCGTCCGGATTCCCCCCTTTGGTAAGCCCGAGTTATCGATTTAAAGGTTTTGACCAAAATCCGAGACTTTTCAACCCGCAACTGTCCTATCCCCTGGATCGACTGATCGATTTTGCGAAGCCGGGCCGGTGTGAGTCAGAACACCGCCTGATCCTGGCGGAATGCCTGGCTGAGGTGTTGCGCAATCCGGGCATGAGCCACGCGGTGCGATTTGAGGTGTCTGCTGCCTTGGCCCATGTGCTTCACGAGGGTGACACGGTGAAATACGCTGGTGCCACTCGGGGCGACAGTTTTTTTGCCAGCATGGCTATTGATTTGTATTTGAGTGATGAGGAGCTGTCGGGCCTTGGTTTTGTCAAACAGAAGTTCATTGGTGTGCTGTCTCATTGGGTTGACGACATTGCACCGGCGCGACAGGAGTTTCCAATTCAGGGCGCTTTGATCCAACGCAACCTGATGAAGACCTGGATTCAGGAGATAAAAAACCCAGCCTCCAGATTTTCGCGGCCAACCTCGCTATCAAGCGCACCACCAATCGTTCCCTTGAATCAACGCACACACATTGCCCGCAGCATGGACCGTGTGATGCGGGGTCAGGAGGGAAGTTTTCAACAGTCTGTGCACAGTGAAGGCGTGCAAGATGCGGGCGATTTGGTCTTGCAGCTGATGACTCAAAAACTTGAAAGACGAGGTTTGCCGAGTTTGCAAGACGTTCTGTCCGAGGTCCGGCGCATTACCCTTCAGCACAGCGACCGAAAAAACATTCATCTCGGGATTGGCCACATTTGTACGCACGATGCCATTTCCGAAGACACATCAAGTCACAAAATAGGCCCTGCCTTGGCGCTTCGAACGCTGGTGACTTACATTTCGGAACACAAGGATCCAGAAGTGGCAGCAAACCTGCGGGATGCTGCATTGTTGCAGTTGGGCGAGATTGGCCGCGAAAAGCCTTGCTACAGCGGTTGTGTGCAAAGGATTCTGGATATTCCGAATGGCATTGACCCGGCTGTGAGCGCAGTGTCCATTCAACGGCAAATCAAAGAGGATGTCGCTGAGTTGGCTGTGCGTGTTCAAAATGAATTGAGCACCTTTTTCGAAGGCACCGAGCTGGAAAACCTGGAGAGACTGGAAGGGGTAGATGATGCGGTGCTTGCGGAAATCAAGGTGGATCTGTTCAGGCAATTGGCCGATATGGAACTGGGGCTTGTACGCGGCATACCGCAGAACGAGTTTGAGTCTGAAGTGAGAAAATTGGAACCTGGATTCACTTATTGAGTGTGCGGACGCTTGAAGAGAGGGCTTTTCGGTCGGAATTAATGCTGTTCTGGATTTTTTCGGGCAAAAACAAAAGGGTTCTCGTAGAATCAGAGGCTAACTATTTGGAGTGAAGCCCCTTTATGAGCAGCCAGCCCCTGGACCTGAAAACCCTCGAAGAAGACCTTGGTGAACTTAGTGAAATCAGCCATTTGAGTGAGGACGAAGAGCGCGAGCTGTCCAAAAAGGTGGCGTCTGACCTGTTGGCTGGTTTTGACAAGCATTACCGTCTTTTTCGCTATTGCGCGCAACAGACCAAGAAGCTGTTTGAAGAAGGCGATTGGCATTTAATCCAGCAATTGGCGCGCGACCGGATTGATTTTTACGATGAGCGTGTGAAAGAAGCAGTGGACTTGTTGCGGCGTAATTACGGTTCGCTTTTGATGAGCGAATCGGTGTGGGCGAAAATCAAGACGCGGTTTGTGACTTACCTGGTAGACCACAAGCAGCCCGAGCTGGCAGAAACCTTCTTCAATTCCGCGGTGACCAAGATTCTTCATCGCGACTATTATCACAACCGCTTCCTGTTTGTTCGACCAGCGGTCAGCACCGATTATGTGGAAAGCGACCCCCCTTCCTACCGCAGTTATTACCCGGCCAATCCAAAAAGCGGTGGATTGAGAACCACGCTGAGAAGCCTGATCGCTGATTTTTCGTTGAATGCCGAATTTGTGGACCTGGAGCGTGACCTGCGCTACGTGGTGCACGCTGCGCGGCAGCTGATGCCCCGGCCCATCAAGGTGGACCCGGATTGCCAAATTCAAGTGCTGTCCAGCCTGTTCTTCCGTAACAAGGGTGCCTACATCATTGGCAAGTTCATCAATGCCAATATGCCCCAGCCCTTCGCCATTCCAATTTTGCGTGATTCTACCGGCAAGTTGTACCTGGATACGGTGTTGTTCAACGTCCAGCAAATTGCGACCCTGTTCAGTTTCACGCGGGCCTATTTCCTGGTGGATATGGAAACGCCAGGGGCTTACGTGCAGTTTCTGCGTACCTTGTTGCCCAACAAGCCCAAGGCCGAGATGTACACCATGCTGGGTTTGCAAAAGCAGGGCAAAACGCTGTTTTACCGTGACTTTCTGCACCATTTGAAACATTCGCATGATGAGTTCATCGTGGCCCCCGGTATCAAGGGCCTGGTGATGGCGGTGTTTACCTTGCCGTCTTACCCGTATGTGTTCAAGTTGATCAAGGACAAGATTGCGCCATCCAAGGAAATCGACTGCGCTGGGGTGATGCGCAAATACCAGTTGGTGAAAGAGCACGACCGGGTTGGCCGAATGGCCGACACTTGGGAATACAGCCACGTGGGTTTGCCGTTGAACCGTTTTTCTCAGGAGTTGATCGAGCACCTGAAGGACACCTGTGAAAGCTCACTGTCTTTCGAAGACGACACGGTGGTGATCAAGCATGTGTACATTGAACGGCGGATGACCCCCCTGAATATTTACTTGCAGCAGGGTACCGATGCGGAAGTGGAGCATGGCATTACGGAGTATGGCAATGCCATCAAGCAATTGGCCGCAGCGAATATTTTCCCGGGCGACATGTTGTTCAAGAATTTCGGTGTGACTCGTTTGGGTCGTGTGGTGTTTTACGATTACGATGAAATTGAGTACATGACGGATTGCAATTTCCGCCGCATTCCAGAAGCACCCAACCCCGAGGCGGAAATGTCTTCCGAACCGTGGTATACGGTTGGACCGAAAGATGTGTTCCCGGAGGAATTCGGGCATTTCCTGTTGGGTGACCGGCGGGTGCGCAAGGCTTTTTTGAGTCGGCACCGTGATTTGCTGGAATATGAGTTTTGGCAAGAGCGAAAGGAACGCATTGGCAAGGGACACATCGAAGACATCTTCCCCTATGCCGAGGCGATTCGATTTACAAACCGGTTCATCAAGAAGAATTAAGGAACGGTGGGTTATAACAAAATTACAATTTAATTGTTGTGCGTTATAACCCTTGGTTCTAAACTCGGGTGAATTTTGGGTTACCCAATTTGGGTGGCATTCACTCGACGTTTCCAGACACGAATTGTCCCATGAACACACTGAAACTCGGCATGGCTACGATGCTAGCCCTGTCATGCAGCGCATCCTTTGCCACCAATGGTTATTTTTCACACGGTTATGGCACCAGGTCCAAGGGGCGGGGTGGTGTGTCACTGGCCATTTCAGACGACACCATGGCGGGTGCAACCAACCCGGCCTTGTTTGCCGATTTGAACGATCGCATTGATGCTGGCTTCGACGCTTTTGTTCCCCGGCGTGGTGCGGAGCGCACCAATGGTCCATTGGGGCAGTTCAACTTCAATGAGCGAAGCGACCGCAACCTGTTCATCATCCCTGACTTCGGGATGAGCAAAAAGCTCAGCCAGAAACTGACCGTCGGTGTGACGGTGTACGGCAACGGGGGCTTGAACACCGATTACCAGGAAGGCGACAGCACGGCCTGTGTCAACAACCTGCCGACTGCGCGTGGAAACCCCTTCTGTGGTCAAGGGTCGGCTGGCGTGAACCTCGAGCAGTTGGTGATTGCGCCCACGCTGGCGTACCGCTTGAATGAAAACCATGCCTTTGGATTTTCGCCCTTGTTTGTTTATCAGCGTTTTTATGCGGAAGGCTTGCAGTTGTTCGGCACGCTGGGTTACAGCAGCGATGCCAACCGCTTGACCAACGAGGGAACCAGCACCAGCAACGGTCGGGGTTACCGCGTGGGTTACTTTGGCACCTTTGGCAGCTTGCAGGTGGGTGCGGCTTACTCGCCAAGGGTGGACATGAACAAGTTTGACGAATATGCAGGCCTGTTTGCCGGCCAAGGCGATTTCGACATTCCCACAAATTACGGTGTAGGCGTGTCCTGGCGCCCCACCAGCAAGCTAATGGTTGCAGTGGATGTCACCAAAATCAAGTTCAGTGAAGTGCCGGCGGTGGGCAATTCAAGCCGAACCGCCCAACCTTTGTGCAATTGCCTGGGCGATGAAGACGGCCCTGGTTTTGGGTGGCGCGATGTGACCGTAAAAAAGCTGGGTCTGGAGTACCAGGCCACTCGCAATTTGCTGTTGCGGGCAGGTTATAACAAGGGTGACAACCCAGTCACTGAAGAGAATGTGACATTCAACATTCTGGCGCCGGGTGTGGTGACCAAGCATTACACCTTGGGAGCCACTTACCGCCTGAGTGAGGCGACCGAGATTTCCGGACATTACATGCGCGCGCCAACCGTGCGGGTTCGGGGTGAGTCTGCCTTGCCGCTGCCCGGCTTGCGCGAGTCGATTGACATGGAACAGGAGTCGCTGAGCGTGTCGGTGGGATTCAACTACTGATTGCCTCCGTTGCTCGCTTGCCCGGTTTATGGCGAGGAAATTCGCTTCTGGCTCCGGGCTTCCCCAGCGTGCCTTGCTCATTGCGCACAGAAAACCGCTGATCCTTTTTTGAAGCAATGCTTTTCATTCACACGAATCCGACAAAAAAGACGGTCGGATTCATGTGTCGTGCGGTGCACGAGCATTCAAGCCTTGTTCAAAACGGGCGGTTTTCTTGAATGTGCGCAACAAGCAAACGCACTGCCGGGAAAGCCCTGACGCATCGGGTTCATGCGGACAGTACAGCGTGGTTATGCTGTTGATAGCCAAAGCCATTCCAGCGAGCAGACCGCAGCAGCGTCGGCGCCAACCCGGCACATTCAGCTATCACCGGCGTGCGATCAATCACGGTCAGGGTCAGGCCAACTCGGCAGCGAAGTTCCGATCGTTTCGCCATTCAAGAAAACCTGCCCGTTTGTATTCACATGCCACGTTCGGCTGCAAGCCGACGACACACTCGACCATCTGTTTTGTCGAGTGTGTTGAGTTAATGTGAATTTCAAAAAGGGATTAACAGGTTTTCAGGCGAACGATTGGAATTCGCGCCGAGTGGGCTTGAAACAAGCAGCCGTGCTTCCCACAATTCGCGCCGAGTTGACAAAGACCAGCCGTGTTGAATCCAATTTGCGCTGGATGGGCTCAACGCCGGGCCGGCAACATCAACTCGCTCGGCGCAATTTTCTCTGGCTGAAACTTGTTCACCGGCACATCGAGTTCATAGCCAATCGCAACGCCACACAGCAGCTTGTATTGCTTTGGAATGTCGAAGTGTTTGTCCAGTGGCGAGCGGAACAGGCCAAGTGCGCCTTGCGCGCAGGTGCCCAGACCTTCATTGGTGGCAGCCAGCATCAGGCTTTGCAGAAAAATACCGGCGTCCAGCGCGCTGTAAATCCCCACCCCTTCGTGGACAAACACAAATGCAGCGGCCGGGGCACCAAACAGGCGGAAGTTTTCAGCCATGGCCTGGTCGCGGGCTTTCAGATCGTTGCGCGCCACACCCAATACGCCGTACAGGCCCTTGCCACATTCCACCCGACGGGCTTGAAGGTCTTTGGGGTAGTTCACAACCGGCTTCACATCCCCGTCTGGAATGCCCTTGTTGCGGGTAATCAATCCCTTGATCTGGGCCAGCTTGCCGCCGCGTTGCAATTTGATGGTTTCCTGAAAGCGCGCATACAGTTCGGTCCGCAGGCTTTCAAGCACACCGCCCGTGGCCACAGCAATTCGGTAGGGGTGGGTGTTTGACCAACTTGGTGACAGTGCAGCCTGTTGAAGTAGGCGTTCAAGCACGTCTTCAGGCACAGGAGTGGGTGCAAAGGCACGCACGCTGTGGCGGTTTTTCAATGTGTCAAGAAATTCCATTTTCCCTTGCTCTGTGTAATAGTTAGCCCAGTTTAGAGTATTTATTACTAGCCAACAGACCCGGCTCGCCACTATTCTCTCAACTGACAATACAAAAAGTCACATAAGGGGACAACACAATGAACAATCCACACGTAGACGTAATGATTATTGGTGCCGGTCTGTCGGGCATCGGTGCAGCATGCCATATCAAGCAGAACTGCAAGGGCAAGTCGATCCGCATTCTGGAGCGTCGCAAAGCGATTGGCGGCACATGGGACCTGTTCCGTTACCCCGGCATCCGTTCCGATTCCGATATGTTCACTTTGGGTTACAGCTTCAAGCCCTGGAAGGGCGAGAAAGTGCTGGCCAACGGTCAGGAAATCCGCGAGTACGTGACTGAAGCCGCCAAAGAACACAATGTGACCAAGGACATCGAATTTGGCTTCAAGGTGACCAGTGCCAACTGGGATTCCTCTGCCAACCAGTGGACCGTTGAAGGTATTGCCGAAGAAACGGGTGAAAAGCAGGTGTACACCAGCAACTTCCTGTTGGGCTGTACTGGCTATTATAACTACGACAAGGGCTACAGCCCCGAGTTTCCCGGTCTTAAGAATTTCAAGGGGCAGGTGATTCACCCCCAGCAGTGGCCTGAAAACCTGGATTATTCCGGCAAGCGTGTCGTGGTGATCGGCAGTGGCGCAACCGCCATTACCCTTGTTCCGGCCATGGCTGACAAGGCAGAGCATGTAACCATGCTCCAGCGTTCACCGACTTACATTGCGTCCATCCCGTCGGTTGACCCAGTTTCGGTGGTGTTGAAGAAGTTCATGCCCGACACCTGGGTGTATAACATCGGCCGTGCACGCAACATTGGTTTGCAGCGCCTGATTTTCAAGCTGAGCAAGGAGCGCCCGAAAGCCATCAAGCGCCTGCTGCTGAGTGCAACCCGCGTGCGCATGGGCAAGGACTTCGACATGAAGCACTTCACGCCCAGCTATAACCCATGGGATCAACGCCTGTGCGTGGTGCCCGATGGCGATTTGTTCAAGGTACTGAAAAAAGGCAAGGCCGACATTGTGACTGACCACATCGACACCTTTGTCGACAAGGGTATCAAGTTGAAAAGCGGCCAGGTTCTGGAAGCCGACATTGTGATTACAGCCACAGGTCTGGACTTGCAGATTCTGGGGGGCATGGGCGTCACCGTGGATGGCAACGAGTTGAACGTGGGGGAAGTCATGAGCTACAAAGGCGTCATGATGAGCAGCATCCCCAACTTTGCCATGGTGTTTGGTTACACCAATGCGTCCTGGACCTTGAAGGCCGACTTGGCCGCCGAGTTTGTTTGCCGCGTGATCAACCACATGGACAAAAACGGATACAGCCGCGTAGTCCCCAATGCCGAAGGTGTTCAGGCAGACGACACGCCCATGTTTGACCTGGAAGCAGGTTATATGAAGCGTGCTGCCGACCGTTTGCCCAAGCAGGGACCCGAAGCGCCGTGGACTGTGGTCAACAATTACTTGGCTGACCGCCCCGTGTTGAAAAAAGGCAAACTTGAAGATGGCGTGCTGGAATTTGCGAAAGCAGGTTCAGGAACTGCCAAGAAAACCTCAAGCCGCAAGGCACCTGCAAAACAGGCAGCTTGATCTGGCAAATTGAGCCCGCAACTGATTGTGGGTTCATGAGGTAACAGAAGTTTCTGACCTGGAAACTTCTGTTGTCCCCCTTGTTCAAAACCCGCTTCGGTATCCCAAGCGGCTCAAGCCCCGCGTAGCGCGTATCGCTCTTTCACCGCGAAAAGGCACGGCCTGTTCCATCTTGACCGAAAACTGTCCGCCCAAGGGCGAGTCAAAGCGTCCACTGTCAAATCCGCCATTCAGACCACGGGTAGCGCGTTGGGCACGTGCAGTGCGAAATTCGGCTACCTGTTCCTTATCCACTTCGAAATTGCCGCCCAGCGGTGTTTCAAGCGTGCTGGTGTCAAAGCTGTCCAGGCTCCGGTTCAGGCCCAGCAGGTCAGTGCGGCCAATGGTGAACAGTGCCTTGCCCAGAGTAAAATTGCCTTGTGCGCGAATGGTGTCCCGCAGTGTATCCACGGCAAGTATTTCTTCACCGTGAATAAAATAGTCGATCGGCCGGAGCACATCTGGAAATCGCTCTGCCTGTGCTGGCAGGCTCATCAATGCGCTGCCAGCAAGTACAAGTGAAATACAAATTCGTTTGAACATGAGAACTCCTCGGGTCCATAGGAAATCATCATCTAGAGTGATATCCATGTAGTGACTCATGGTTCAGTTATAGAACGGGTCAAGGTTGATGTCCATCGGGCATACCCTTCACTCGAAAAGGGTAGGTTTATGCGCCAATCGCATTCACATCACCTAAGATAGACGGGTTTCCGCGGTATACCTGCCGCGCCAAATGACCCATCAACCCTGATTGAGCAATCTGTTGAACCCCTCCGAAGAGCACGATGATGTCCTGAAGGCACTGCCCTACGCCTGGCGGCGAGTGGTTCTGTTCGCCGATAACATGGCCCAGGCCAAGGTGGTCGATGCCATTGGCCGCAACCCCAAGCAGCAACTCACCTGGATCGGTTTGGCCGCCCTGCCCTTGTTGTTGCCTTTCGGAATTCCCGGCATTGCCACCAGCCTGGGTTATCTGACCTTTCTGTTGGGTTTGGGTTATGCGCTGGGGTTCGGTATTCCCATTCCAAAATCAGTGGGTGAAAAGCGTTTGCCGCCCAAAGCAGCCAGCGTGCTGAAAAAGCTGTTGATGGTATTCATCACCAGGGTTGCCAAGCACAGCAAGCCGCGCCTGTTCATCATGAGCCACCCGCGCATGCGCCCTGTAAACGGGCTGGTGTTGGCTTTCGCCGGGTTGACCATGGCCGCACCTGTGCCCTTTGCATCCTTTGATAATGTGCTTCCTGCCGCCGCTATGGTGTGCATTACCTTTGGTTTGCGTGTGCGCGATGGTGGCCTGGTGCTGGCTGGTTACGTGTTCACTGCGCTGGCGGCCTTGCTGGTACTTCTGCTTTGGTGGGGCGGGTATGCCGTTTTTCTGTGGGTGTCAAAGCAGCCTTGGGCCAGCCAATGGTTGGGTTGGCTTTTTTCCTGACAAGGCGCAGGTCGGTGTGCGAACTGCGCCTTAAGTCTCCACTTAGTGTTCAATAAGTTAGATAGAATCATAGCCACACCCTAATCTGGAGCCGAAAAGCACCATGACTACCAAACAAACGATTGATTTCTATTTCGACCTGACCAGCCCTTACAGCTACGTGGCCGCTGAGCAAATCGAAGACATTGCCGCCGCCGGCAACCGTGTTGTGAACTATAAGCCCACCTTGCTGGGGTTTGTATTCAAAAGCACGGGCAATAGCGCACCGATGATGAACCCGGCCAAGGGCAAGTATTCCGCGAAAGACTTTGCGCGCACAGCCCGATTTCATGGTCTGGAAATCAATTGGCCCAAAAAATTCCCCATCAACGCCACCGTGGGTTCACGAGCCATTCTCCAGGTTATCAACACCCAGCCAGAAAAGGCCGGTGAACTGACGCGGGCCCTGTACAAGGCCTATTTTGTGACAGGGCAAGACATCACTGAAGAAAGTGTGGTGGCTGAGGTGGCCAATTCGATCGGGCTGGATGGTGCTGCCCTGGTTGCGGGCACACAGGATGAGTCCATCAAGGAACAAATGAAAAACGCTGTGCAGGAGTCCATTGACGCAGGCATGTTCGGTGCGCCCTACTTCGTGGTGGATGGCGAGGCTTTCTGGGGTCAGGATCGTATGGAACAACTTCGCCGCTGGGTTGTTGAAGGGCCGTTTTAAACATGGCGGTGCTTGATTCCAACCAGGTTAAATCCCGCCCTGACTTTGCGGCCAACCATGCGGCGCTTAAAAAGTTGGTGGATGAGTTAAAGGCCAATTTGGCCGTGGTTGCTCAAGGCGGTGGCAAGGTGGCCAATGAACGCCACACGGCGCGTGGCAAACTGTTGCCCCGTGATCGGGTTGCAGGTTTGCTGGATCCCGGTTCGCCTTTCCTCGAGCTGGCACCGCTTGCTGCCTGGGGCCTTTACGGAAATGCTGCACCTGGCGCTGGCGCCATTGCCGGCATTGGCCGTGTAAGCGGTGTCGACTGCATGATGGTGTGCAACGACGCCACGGTGAAGGGTGGCACCTACTACCCACTGAGCGTGAAAAAACATCTGCGTGCGCAGGAAGTGGCGGCCGAGAATAACCTGCCTTGCATTTACCTGGTGGATTCTGGCGGGGCCAACCTGCCCAATCAGGATGAGGTGTTTCCCGACCGCGACCACTTCGGGCGGATTTTTTTCAACCAGGCCAATATGAGTGCGCAAGGCATTGCGCAAATTGCCGTGGTCATGGGCAGTTGCACAGCCGGTGGGGCCTACGTGCCCGCCATGAGCGACGAAGCCATTATCGTCAAAAACCAGGCCACGATTTTCCTGGGTGGCCCACCCTTGGTGCAGGCCGCCACGGGTGAAATTGTCAGTGCGGAAGAACTGGGTGGGGCTGATGTGCACACCCGGCTTTCCGGTGTGGCAGACCACCTGGCTGAAAATGACCAGCATGCGCTGGAAATTGCCCGCCGCATTGTTGCCAATCTGGGGCGTCCTGAAAAGCGCTACCCTTGGGCGCTTTCAGAAGCACGTGAGCCCCTGTACAGCGCCGAGGAAATCTACGGCATCGTACCAACCGATGCGAAAAAGCCGTTCGACGTGCGCGACATCATTGCCCGCGTGGTCGACGGCAGCGAATTCGATGAATTCAAGGCCCGTTTTGGCAGCACGCTGGTGTGTGGCTTTGCACGCCTGTACGGCATGCCCGTGGGCATTGTGGCCAACAACGGCATCCTGTTTTCAGAATCGGCCCAGAAGGGCGCGCACTTTATCGAGCTGTGCTGCCAGCGAAAAATCCCTCTTGTTTTCTTGCAGAACATCACCGGTTTCATGGTGGGCAAGAAGGTCGAAAACGAAGGCATTGCCCGCCATGGTGCAAAAATGGTCATGGCCGTGGCCTGTGCCAAGGTGCCCAAGTTCACGGTGGTCATTGGTGGTTCGTTTGGTGCCGGCAATTACGGCATGTGCGGCCGCGCCTACAGCCCCCGATTCATGTGGATGTGGCCCAATGCCCGCATCAGCGTGATGGGTGGTGAACAGGCAGCCGGTGTGTTGGCCACAGTGAAACGCAACCAGATTGAAGCCAAGGGCGGCGGCTGGAGCAAGGAAGAAGAAGCCGAGTTCAAGGCCCCCACCCTGAAACAGTTTGATGAGCAAAGCCAGCCCTACTACGCCACTGCACGCCTGTGGGATGACGGCCTGATTGATCCGGCTGACACGCGCCGCATTCTGGGCATGGCCATTTCGGCCAGTCTGAATGCCGAGATTCCCGAGACGAAATTCGGCGTGTATCGCATGTAAGTGGGCACAGCAAAAAAATACACAAAAAGTACAATAAAAATACGGAGACGCAATGACTGACACTGCAATGAACAACACAGCCGAGAAGCCCGTGATTGAAACCCGCAAGGGCAAGTCTGTGTGGCTGACCTTGAACCGCCCACAGGTCAAGAACGCCATGAATGGCGAAATGATTGCCATGCTGGTCGAGGCCTTTCAGCGCTTGGGCGCAGACTCTGAAACCCGCGCCATTGTGCTGGCTGCCAATGGCGATGCATTTTGTTCCGGTGCCGATTTAAGCTACATGATGCAAATGGCCCAGCAGGCTGCCGCCTCGGGTACCAACCAGCAAAGCGCCGTTACCTTGACCAGCCTGTTCCGTGGCATTGCGGAATGTCCAAAGCCGGTAGTGGCCCGCGTACATGGCCTGTGCCTGGCTGGTGCAACGGGTTTGGTCAGCGCCAGCGACATCATTGTGGCCAGCAACAACGTGAAATTCAGCCTGCCGGAAGTCAAGCGCGGTTTGATACCGGCCACCATCAGCCCCTACGTGGTGCAGGCCATGGGTGTGCAAGCGGCCCGCCGCTATTTCATTACCGGAGAAACATTTTCTGCGCAAAAGGCCTATGAATTGGGCATGGTGCATGAACTGACCACACCGGACACACTGGATACGACATTGGACGCCATCTTGGCCGAGCTGGATACCTGCGCCCCCGACGCCATGGCGGCTTGCAAAACGCTGGTTCGGGATGTGTCCCGCATGGACATCACCGCCGATGAAACCCACGCCGACGTGGCTGCCCAACTGGCCGCTGTGCGCGGCAGTGCCGAGGCCGCAGAAGGCATGATGGCATTTATGGAAAAACGCAAACCGAAGTGGGTTGGCTAACAAGGGTCATTGAAAAAACATGTTCACCAAAATCCTGATTGCCAACCGGGGCGAAATTGCCCGGCGAATCAACCGCACCGCGCAAGCCATGGGCATTCAAACCGTGGCGGTGTATTCCACTGCCGACGCGCAGGCCCTGCATGTGCAGGAATGCAATGAAGCCGTGTGCCTTGGCGAACCCGAAGCGGCGCTCAGTTACCTGAACATCGAGAAAGTGATAGCCGCCGCCCGGCAAACCGGTGCGCAAGCCATTCACCCCGGCTACGGGTTTTTGTCTGAAAACGCAGCCTTTGCTCAAGCCTGTGCCGACGCGCACATTGCATTCATCGGGCCCGGAGTGCAGGCCATTCGCACCATGGGCAGCAAAAGCGAGGCCAAAGCCTGCGTGCAACCTGCCGGGGTTCCGTTGATCCCCGGTTACTTTGGTGCAGACCAAAGCCTCGCCACCCTTCAGGCTGAAGCGCAGCGCATTGGTTTTCCGCTGATGATCAAAGCGGTGGCAGGCGGGGGCGGCAAGGGCATTCGCATTGTCAACAATGAAGGCGAATTGCCTGCCGCCCTGGAAAGCTGCCAGCGTGAAGCCCGCAATGCGTTTGCCGACGCAACCGTGATGCTGGAAAAGCAGATCATCAACCCACGCCATGTGGAAGTACAGGTGTTTGCCGACACCCATGGCAATGTGGTGCACCTGTTTGAACGGGATTGTTCTGCCCAGCGCCGGCACCAGAAAGTGATTGAAGAAGCACCGGCCTTCGGACTGACCGAAGCCCAGCGCAAAGCCTTTGGCGATACAGCCGTGCAGGTTGCCCGCGCCGTGAATTACGTAGGTGCAGGCACGGTGGAGTTTTTGCTGGATGCGCGTGGCGAATTCTATTTCATGGAAATGAATACCCGCCTGCAGGTGGAACACCCGGTCACCGAAATGATCACTGGCTTTGACCTGGTGCAATGGCAAATTGAAATTGCTGCTGGTTTGCCTTTGCCTGCCACGCAAGACACCATTCACATTGACGGCCATGCCTTTGAAGCACGCCTGTATGCAGAGAACCCTGACCAAGGCTTTTTGCCTGCCATTGGTACTGTGGAGTTGTGGGAGGCACCCGAGGCCATCGAATTCCACACCGGCACGCATGCAGGCCGAACCGCAGGTGTGCGGCTGGATTCCTCCATGCGCTCGGGTTTGGCTGTGTCGCCCTATTACGACCCCATGGTTGGCAAGTTGATCACCTGGGCACCCACCCGTGCTGCAGCCTTGCAAAAACTGGCGGATGCCCTGGCTCGCCTGCGTTGCGTGGGAGTGAAGAACAACATCGCGTGGCTGCGCAGCCTGTGCCTGCATCCGGAGTTTGCTGGAGGTGGTTATGACACAGGTTTGATCGATCGAATGACGCCAGCCGCAACATCGGCAGGAATTGACCCTCAAACCTTGACTGCACTCGCTGGCCTTGCACGTTGGGCCTTGCATCAGCAAACCGCTGGTGCTGTTCGGCCTTCCGTTTTAAATACCGCAGACCCATTGGCTGTGCTGGACGGCTTTTACTCCAGCGCACCGCCCTTGCGTGAAGACCGCTGGTTGCAGCGCGACCAAAGCTTGGTCAGTCACAGCCACGTTTCAATACAAGGCCAGCAGGCGCTGGTTCAGTGTCGCGAAAGCAGCCTGAACTGCCAGTTGACCGTGGCCAGCCAGCCGTACCCCTTGCCCCGCCAGACCGGGCTGTTGACCAGCGGCCCGCATGCGGGCGACTGTTTCGATCTGATCTGGCATGGCGACCAGCTCAGCGTGCACGTGGGTGTTGAACAAACCAGCCTGCTGTGGCAAAACCCAGCGCACATTCGCGCCGACCAGGGCCATGATGCGCAAGGTGTCAAAGCACCAATGCCCGGTAAAGTGTTCGCCGTGTTTGTCAGCGTAGGCGACACCGTGAAAAAAGGCCAGCCCCTGATCGGTCTGGAAGCCATGAAAATGGAACACACCTTGAACTCGCCCTGCGATGGCGTTGTGCAGGCCATTCCCCACCCTGTGGGTGACCAGGTGACCGAGGGCACCGAACTCATCCATTTCTCGGAAGACTGATTGCCAGCATGACTAATTTGCCCACCCACGTCACCCTCGTCGAAGTTGGCCCGCGAGACGGCCTTCAGAACGAGAAGACACCGATTGCAACGGCGATCAAGGTTGACCTGTGCAAACAACTGATTGAAGCAGGCGTTCAACGCCTTGAGGCAGCCGCTTTTGTGTCACCGAAATGGGTGCCGCAAATGGCCGATGGCGCGGATGTGCTTGCCGGGCTGAAGGCCATGCCTTCACTTGCCAATCACAAAGTGTCTTATTCCGCGCTGGTGCCCAACCTGAAAGGCATGGAGGCCGCAATTGAGGCCGGTGTGCAGGAGGCCGTGGTGTTCACCGCCGCTTCCGAGGCTTTCACGGCAAAGAACATCAACTGCACCATTGCTGAAAGCATTGAACGATTCAGGCCCGTGGCCGAACTGGCCCGCGCGCACAACATTCATTTGCGTGGTTCGATTTCCTGTGCGCTGGGGTGCCCCTATCAGGGCGAAGTGCCCATTCAAAGTGCCGCCGAGGTGGCCTTGCGTCTGCAAGACATAGGCGTTCAGGAATTCGACGTGGCCGACACCATTGGTATTGGCACTGCTTTGCGTGTGAGCCAGGTGTTTGAGGCCGTGGGCAATCAAGTCGGCTTGAACTGCGTGGCGGGTCATTTTCATGACACCTATGGCCAGGCATTGGCCAACATCTTGGCCGCACTGCAGCTGGGCGTGTCAACCTTTCACAGTTCAATCGCTGGTTTGGGCGGTTGCCCTTATGCCAAGGGAGCAACTGGCAACGTGGCCACCGAGGATGTGGTGTACATGCTGCATGGCATGGGTATTGAAACAGGTCTGGATTTGCACAAGCTGGTCAGCACGGGCGCATGGATTTCCGGAACCATTGGCAAACCTTACGGCAGTCGATCAGGGCGTGCGCTCTGGAGCAGGAAAAACATCTAACTCAAGCCTTGTTCAACGTTTCCGAACCCGGGGTATGCTGATCTGAACAGACACCCCGGTTTCTGGTGCCAGATTGTTGACCAGCAGGTCCACGCAAATTGATTTTGCACGAATCTTCATGTGAGCAAGGCCCCGCCCCCGCCCCAGGGTGTGTTTGGGCATTCCCACGCCGTTGTCCTGAATAATCAGTTGCACAAGGTCTCCAGCCTTGTCCCAACGCACGCTCAGCTCGATTTGTGTGGCTTTCGCATGTTTCAGGGTGTTGGCAAACACTTCTTGCACCATCCTCAGCAAATCGAACAAATCCCGGGAGGTGTAGCCGACAAGCCGGGGCACATCGTCTACATTCCAAATCAGGCTGACCCCACAGGCTTTCAGGCGGCGATCGTAGCGCCAACGGAAATTGCCCAGCAAGGCCAGCAGGTCGTCGCTTTGCGGATCCAGTGAATCGATGGCCATCCGCAAATCGTCCAGGCATTCCTGCAGAACATCGCGCATTTCATCCTGTTGAAGCGGGCGGGTTTCGCTCAGGTTCAGGGCAGACACCAAGCTGGAACCCACACCATCGTGAATGTCCTGCATGATTCGTTTGCGCTCATCGTCCAGCGTGCGTTGCTGTTCGATTTTGCGAAGCAGGTTGAACTGCTGAAACAGCTGTCGTTCTCGAACCGCCAGTTCGGAATTCAGGCCTTCATTGGATTGTTTCAGCGCAACGAGCAGGGCATTGTGACGCCGGTAGATAATCCAGCAGGCCGATACGAACAGGAGAATGCCCGTGTATTGGGACAGTAATACCGATTCAATGGGCAAAGCTTCCAGCATGATGCTCAGGTCTCGGATGCTCAGCAACACAAAAAGGATGGAGCTGCACCCCAGAATGGCCCCCTCAAAGTTTTGAGTCCGCCAGGAATGGGCCAGTAACATCACATTGAGAAAAAATATGAAGGGTATGACAGGAAGCAGCAGCCAGAATGTGAACTGCAGAACCTCCTGACCGCCCACCGAGAAAGTCAGTACGCTGATCAACACGCCGTAAGCAATCAGCACGCGGCGCATCCACTTCCAGTTCAAACCGATGTAACGGATCAGAAACAGACCGTACAGGCAGGCAAACCAGGCATGCAGGCTGTGCACGAATTGACCCCATTGGGCGTGGGGCAGTGGGGCCCAGTTCATGAAGTAACCTGTATTGCGCACCGCAAACACCATCACAGCCAGGCTTAGAAACAGAAAACCTTCCTGCTCCCTGAATACGCGCGCAAAGAGCAGCAACATCACACCGCTGCCAAAGGCGACCAGCGTGGCCAGCATGGAACCCGTTACCTGCCATCGGTAGGCCTTGGCATACAGTGGCTCCAGTTGTTCGCTGGGGCCAAGCCACAGTCGCCCTAGGCCACTGCGGTAGTTTTTGTAACCGGCCACCTGAATCTGCAAGACATTGTTGCCACTGCCCAGCAAATCCGGAGAAAACTGGAACAGGTAGGGGTGATTCCAGTGTCGTGTCAACTCGCCTTGCATGGACCCGTACCCGCCGATCCAGTACCCATTAAGGTAAGCCTGGGCATTCATGATGGCTTTGGGAAAGAACAAGGCGTCTGGTTTGGGTTTCTCGGGATCAAGCTTGAAATCGATGCGGTACCAGCCGTCGCCTTCAAAGTTGGGCCTGGATTTGTCCCAGGTGTCGGGTAAAATGACGGTTTGTGAGCCCCTTTGTTGCAGTGCTTCAGTGGCCGTTAATTCACCAGAGCCTGAAAACAGTACATTGCCCTGAGTCAGAAAATAGCCCGTTTTCTGCAAATCCGGATTCCCCAGAACATGAAGCGGTGCCTTGAACGTGCCAATCAGGGCCAGCAGCAAGGTGCAAAAAAAAAGCAGGTTGAATTGCCACGCAAAACTGGATTTTGGTTGATTAACCGCAGACATCAGAGATCAAGCAAGCCGAGCAGCGATGCTTCATACACCGCTTCCGAACGGCTATGAACATGCAGTTTCTTGTAAATCCGCTTCACATGCGTGGACACAGTGTGGGTCGAAATACCCATTTGAGCTGCGATTTCCTGGGCAGTAAAACCGCGCGCCACCTGTTGAATCACCTTCAATTCCCTGTCGGTGATGCTGACCGCATTGGGCTGGGTTTTCCGGGTTGTCTTGTCCGGTGGCGACCCTGTCTCTGCGGCCAGGCTTGATTGCATCCGAAACAGCAATTGCCGCGCGATCAGGGGGCTGATGGGCGAGCCGCCATTGGCCACCTCCACAATGTGGCCAATCAATTCCTCGTTGGAATAGTCCTTGAGCAAATAGCCCGTCGCGCCTGCTTCCAGACTGCGCACCACATGGTCCTCGTCGCCGAAGGTAGTGATCACCAATGGTTCGGTTTCCGGTTTGTTCTTGCTGAGCCAACGAATAATGTCAATGCCCGACGAGTCAGGAAGCCCCAGGTCAATCAAGGCCACTTTGGGTTGTGTCATGAAAAGCAGGGAGTAGGCGTCTTGAACGGTGCTGGCCACGCCCAACAGCCGCAGCGCGGGGGTGGACTGCAACACTTGGGTCAAATGGTCCTGTGTCGCGGGTTCATCCTCGACAAGAATGACGTCGATGGGCTCCATATCAACAGCTTGGCTGGTGCGCACATTCATGAACAGGTCTGCTTTCAGTGTCGTTTGTAGTTTGTTTGAGATGCTACGCCCTTGGCACCACGCTGCACACCCACGCAATTAGGTCCCCTGACGGTTTCTCGTGTCAGAAATCCCTGAAACTGATCAAGCCAAGTTCACTGGCCCGGTGAACTGCACTGGTGCGTGAATTTACGGCAAGCTTTTTGTAAATTCGCTTCACGTAGGTACTCACCGTGTTGATTGACACCCCCATCATGCTGGCAATTTCTGCCTGCATGAATCCTTTCGCCACCATTTCCAGCACCTCCTGCTCACGGTCTGAAAGCGGGGTGAATTCAATTGTTTCAGGTTTTTCAAGCGGGGTGCCTTCTGCCGTTGCTCCGAGAGCCTCGCTGGTGAACACGCCCCGAAAACGGTTCAGCAAGCGCCGGGCAATCAAGGGGCTGATCGGAGAGCCGCCCGCCCGCAACTGCTTCAAACGTTCCAGAACTTCGGGGGGGCGGGTGTCTTTGGTGAGGTAACCGGTGGCCCCGGCCTCAATGCAGGCGATGACGTGGCTTTCATCTGACAGCACTGTCAGTACCATGCTTTCGCAGTTGGGCACATGTTCGTGAATGTGTTTGATCAACGCCAGTCCGTTGCCATCCGGCAGTCCAAGATCGATCAGCGCCACATCGGGTTGTAGTTCGTCAAGCGCCGCAAAGGCCTCGCTCAAGGAATGGCATTGACCGAGAAGGGTCAATGCCGGGTCCAGTTCAATGGCCTGTTTCAGGCTGTCCTGTAATTGCTCGTCGTCATCGACCAACAGCACCCGGATTGTTTTTCCCCGCACTTCACTTTGGATAATACTCATTGAATCAACTGGTTCACTTCAATAATTGGCATCATCACAGCCAGCACAATCAACAACACGATCAAACCCATCACCAGGATAAGAATCGGCTCCATCAGGCTTGTCAGCCACATGGCCTTGCGTTCCACTTCGGTGCGCTGGCTTTCAGATGCGCGTTCCAGCATGGCGGCCAGTTGACCTGTTGCCTCGCCGCTGGCCACCAGGTGTGTCAGTACTGGTGGAAACAGGCCGCTTTTGCCCATGGCCTTGCTCAAACCGCTGCCTTCTTTCACACGTTCCTGCACATCCACCATGGCCAGTTGCAGGGCTGAATTGCCCAGCGTGCGGTTGGCTGCCGCCAAGGCTTTCAGAATGGGTACACCGCTGCCCACCAGGATGGACAAGGTGGATGCAAGGCGCGCAGTATTCACGGCGCGAACAAAAGGCCCCACGACCGGGATATTCAGCACCGATTCATCGAACTTCAGCTTGAAAGCTTTGTTCTTGAGCGCATTGCGAAACAGGTAAATCGCAACTGCAAGGACCAGCGCCATTAACCAACCCCAATCCCGCAGCAGATCTGAAAGGCCAATCATGACCAGGGTCAGCGTGGGCAATTGCTGGTTGTTGCTTTCAAACACCGTCACCACCTGGGGCACCACGTAGGTCAACAGGCCAATCACCACCATCAGCGCCACAATGGTCACGATGGCAGGGTAAATGAAAGCGGCGCTGACTTTTTGTTGCAGGGCTTGCCGTGCTTCCAGCGCATCGGCCAGCTTGGAAAGTACCCCACCCAGGTCGCCGGTGTTCTCACCAGCAGCCACAGTGGCCACGTACATTTCGGGGAATGCTTTGGGGTATTGAGCCAGGGCTTGGCTCAGGGGGGTGCCAGAAACCACTTCCGATCGGATGCTGTTGATCCGTTCCCGTATCAGGGGTTTCTCGGCTTGTTCAACCAGCGCCGCCAAGGCCTGGGCCAGTGCAAGCCGAGCCTGTAACAGGCTGGCCAATTGTCGGGTCAACAACACCACCTCGCGGGTGCTCAGCTCCCGGTCAAAACGCCCAGCCTTTTTGCCTGTCATCTTGGCGCTGCCCACTTCCAGCACTTCGATGGGGGTCATTCCCTGCATGCGCATCTGGTTGCGTGCGGCGCGGGGCGAATCGGCTTCCATCGAGCCTTTGACCGTTTTGCCTTGGGCGTTTAATGCCTCGTATCTGAATACTGCCATGGCTGCTCAGTGTCTCACTTAGTCTCTTGTGACTCGAAGCAATTCTTCCAGCGTGGTTGTACCACTCTCTACCCAGCGCTGTCCGTCTTCCCGCATGTTTTTCATGCCCTTGGCCTGCGCGCGCTGGCGCATTTCTGCTTCAGAGTTTTCGTTGTGAACCATGGCGCGCAATTCATCGTCCAGGGTGAACAGTTCATACACGCCCGTTCTTCCCACATACCCAGTGTGTCCGCATTGGTCACAGCCGTTGGCATGCCAATGGGCCTGCCCCAAGTCATTCAAGGTGCTGGTTTTGCAGTGGGGGCAAAGGCGGCGTACCAAGCGTTGGGCCAAGACACCCAATAGGCTTGATGACAGCAGGAATGGCTCCACCCCCATGTCCACCAGTCGGGTCACTGCGCTCACTGAATCATTGGTGTGTAAGGTGGCCAGCACCAGGTGCCCCGTCAGTGAGGCCTGCACCGCAATTTGCGCGGTTTCCAGGTCACGGATTTCGCCGATCATGATCACGTCAGGGTCTTGCCGCAAAATTGCACGCAAGGCCTTGGCAAATGTCATGTCAATTTTTGTGTTCACAGGGGTCTGGCTGATACCGGGCAAATCGTATTCCACCGGGTCTTCAACCGTCATCACATTGGTGGTTGAAGAATCAATGCGTGAAAGCGCGGCGTACAGGGTGGTTGTTTTGCCGGAACCGGTAGGGCCTGTCACCAGGATAATCCCGTGCGGTGTGTTGCACAGGCGGTCCATTTCTTTCAGGGTGTGTTCAGGCATGCCCAGGCGGCTTAATTCCAGCCGGCCCGCTTCCTTGTCCAGCAAGCGCAGCACAGCGCGTTCGCCATGGCCTGTCGGCAGCGTGGATACCCGTACATCCATGGGCTTGCCACCAATGCGCAGGGTAATACGGCCATCTTGGGGCAGGCGTTTTTCAGCAATATCAAGGTTGGCCATGATCTTGATGCGGGAAATCAGGGCCGAATGCAATTCGCGCCGGGGCTGCAGCACATCGCGCAGGGTCCCGTCCACGCGAAAACGCACAGCAGAATGGGTTTCGAAAGCTTCAATGTGAATGTCGGATGCACCGTCGCGGCTGGCCTGTGTCAACAGCGCGTTGATCATTCGAATAATCGGTGCATCGTCTTCGGTTTCCAGCAGGTCTTCCACGGCCGGAATATCCTGCATCATCTGATCCAGATCAAGGTCGCCCGCCACCTCATTGGCCACCGCAGCTGCACTGGTTTCCTGGTTTGAGTAGGCCTGGTTGATGACTTTTTCCAGCACCCCGGCGTCTTCACAAAATACCCAATCAATCGGGCAGGGGGCCACTCGTTGCGCCTCAATCAAGGCATGGCTGGGTGTACGTGGGCTGAAAGCCAGGCGCCACATTTCATTTTGTGCGTCCAGGCAAAGCACCTGGTTTTGCCTGGCAAAACCATAATGCAGCCGGCCCACTGTTTGCGGGTTGAAATTCAACTCGCTCAAGGCTTGGTACCCCGAATAATGCGGCCGCCGTTGGGGCCAATGTTGGGGTTGGTGTCACCCCCGGTGCTGGCCTGGCCCGGGCGTGGAATCACCAGAATCCGGTTGCTGGGGGTCAGGTTGATGGTTTCCTCACCAGTGGCTGACTTGGGGGCAGGAGCTTGTGCTGCGGGCGCAACGGGTTGGGGGCGGCGCGTTGGTAGAACCGGGGCTTCCATATTGGGCAGGCCAAACCGGTTTTCAGGCTGGTTTTCGCGTTGTAACTGGCGCATGTAATCGTAGCGGTTGGTCACGATACCCTGTGCCTGGTCTTCATTCCGAACCACGACTGGGCGCAGGAATACCATCAGGTTGGTTTTTTGCCGGCGACGGTTGTCGTAGCGGAAAAACTGACCCAGAACGGGTACGTCACCCAGGCCCGGCACTTTTTCTTCATTGCCGGTAACCCGGTCTTCAACCAGACCGCCCAGCACGATGATGTTGCCCGACTCCACCAGTACATTGCTTTCAATGGACCGTTTGTTGGTGATGATGCCCGATACGTTCGTACTGTCCACCACCGAGCTGACTTCCTGGAAAATCCCCAGCTTCACAATGCCCCCTTCAGACACCTGGGGCTTCACGCGCAGGGTCAGGCCCACGTCCTGACGTTCAATTGTCTGGAACGGGTTGACTGTGGCCCCGTTGCCACCGCTGTTGGTGAACTGCCCGGTGATGAACGGCACGTTCTGACCAATCACGATTTTGGCTTCCTCATTGTCCAGCGTCAAAATATTTGGAGTGGACAAAATATTGGCGTTGGCTTTGCTTTCCAGTGCACGGGCCAAAAATCCCAGATTCGAAATGGTACCAATACCCGGAATATTCACTTGCCCGTCGATCACGCCGATGTTCAGGCCGCGACCGACCGAACCCAGGTTGGTGGCTGCGCCAAGGATGTTGGCGCCTGAGCCTGGGGCGTTGAAGTTGGTGCCGCCAATCACACGGACGCCGTCAGACCCTACACCGGAAAGTCCCTGGAATTGAATTCCGAATTCGGCAGCCTTGTCCGTCGATACTTCCACAATCAGTGATTCGACAAAAACCTGTGCCCGGCGCACATCCAGCTTTTCGATGATTGAGCGCAGGTTGCGGTAAATCGGTTCAGGCGCTGTGATGATCAACGAATTGGTGGAAGGGTCGGCTTGCACAATGCCACCGCTGTTCAATTCAACATTACCCGAGGCAGAGCTAAGCTGCCCGCTTGACGATCCTCCGAGCGCTGAGGAACCCAGGCCTGGGCTGCCATTGGTCACATTGCGAGTGGAATTGTTGTTGTTCGGGTTGGTGTTGTCGCTGGTTAATCCGCCCACAACCCCGCCACCTGAGGAAAGCTGGTTCAGGCCGGAATTGCTGTTTTCCGAAATCGGGCTGCTGCTCAATACTGCCTGCAAGGTTTTGGCCAGTTTGGCTGCTTCCGCGTTTTTCAGGTACACCACCCACACATTGCCAGGTTGCTTGGTAGGCTGGTCCAGCCTCGTAATCAATGCCTTGGCCAGGTTCAAGCGCGCCTTGCTCGGTGTGCGCAGCAACAGGGAATTCGTGCGGGGATCAGCCATCACGGACAGGCGCTGGCCGGCATCCACCGCAGCGCCAGTGCCCCGGTTGCCTTCGTCCAGCATGCGACCCAGAATGGCCGCAAGGTCCACGGCCAGCGCATGCTCAAGTGGCACCACTTCCAGGTCTCCCGAATACGGGCCATCGATGCTTGCAATGATTCGTGCAATACGCTGCAGGTTGTCCGCGTAATCGGTAATCACCAGGGTGTTGTTGTTGGGGTAAGCCGCAATCGTATTGTTAGGCGCAATCAGCGGGCGCAGAACCGGTACCAGCGCGGTGGCCGATTCATAGTTCAGTTGAAACACCTGGGTCACGATCGCGTTGCCACTCTGGTTCATGGCCTTGCGGGGGTCGACATTGTTGTTGGCCTGCACCTTGGCATCGTTTTCCGGCAATACACGGGCCACACCACCGCTTTCAACAATCGTGAAACCTTGTAGGCGCAAGGCCGCCAGCAGGGCATTCTTGGCGTCTTTGGCGCTCAAGGGTTCGGGCGATACCAAGGAAATGGTTCCGCGAACGCGCGGATCCACCACGAATGTTTGATTGGTGAAAGAGCCGATCGCCCGCACCACAGCATCAATTTCCGCATTGACAAAATTCAGGGCAAACCGGTCTTCCTGGCTGTTCTGAGGCCTAGCATTGCTTTGGGAATCAAGGTTCTGCGCATGTCCGCCAATTCCCAGCCCCAATCCCATCGACGCCACCGCCAAGCTCAGCAGCGAGCGTCTCATCCGACCCATCTGTGCAGTGTTCAAGCTCACTGTTCCTTTTCTTTTTGCATTTGTCATCAAAATACACCTAGGCGATAGCGATCACCCTCAAGTCGTCCCATCTGGCTCAGCAGCCCTGTCAAAGCTTCTTTGCTGCGTTCTTGTGCGCTGGCATAACCATTGAACGCAAACCGTTGTCCTTTTGCCCACTGTCCACTTCCCTCCAGCATCAAAGGGCCTTTGGTGGTGGTCAATTTCATCTCTGTCTTTGTATCCGGAGTTCCGGTCACTGTGATGACATACTCACCCAAAGGCCGAATGCTGGCCAATGCCGATTGTGCGTCAAGCCATTTCAGTGTGGCCTGCATTGCTTCGCCGCTCGTCCATTCTGCCCAGCTTAACTGCAACAGACCTTCGGGTCGAATGGTATTGAACGGCGCTCCCAAGGCAATCAGCCAGGAAGCAGGCAAGCGAAGTTCGCCGCCAGTTACTGTAATACCTGCGCCGTTGAATCCCAGATGCAGTGGCAACGTGAGTTTCGGGTGCGCAATTTCAATCGCGACCCAACTCCCTTGATGACCCAAGCGCAATTTCCACTCCACTGAGTCGGGCACCGCATACACCTGGGATCCATCAGAAACGCCCAGTTGCATCTGGCCTGACCACACCGAACCACTGCTGCTCAATACCCTGACTTTGCCCTTCGTCGCGGATTCTATGCCACCGGTCACTGCATATACAGGGTAGTTCCACACCAGCACCACCAGCGCGAACAGGACAAAAGGCCACAACCACCGCATGCTTTTCATCGGGATGATTTGCCCATGCTTCCCGATGTGCCTGGCAGCAAGGTGACGTAACCGCTCAATACCCCTGCTTCAACCTTCTCGACTTCCGCCAAGTTCAACTGAAGACTGGAGATTGCTTCCGCGCGCGACATCCAGGCCAGAAATCCGCTTGCCGAAACCTTCTTGAATTCCACTCGAATATCGCCTTCCTCGGTGCGCACCAGGCTGGCCTGCTCTGCAATGCCTTGCTCGTCCAGCAGTTGTTGCAGGCGTGTTTGCAAATCACTTTCAGGCACCACTACGCGAGAACGCGCACCGCGCAGAGCTTCCAGATCAAGCGCAGCGCGCATTACCTGACCCGCCTTGTCCACCAGCGCCGCCTGATTGGCTGGTGCTTGTTGTATGGTCACCATGGCGGGCTCAATCAACACAAACCAGCCAATCAGAACCAGGGCCAGCGTGCCCCCCCAGGTGACAAGCTTCCTTTCACGGGTATTCAACTGGTCCAGTTGGTTTTGGGCTTTCACCAGTAATTCAGTGTGTTTCATTGGGTAGGCCCTTTTTTCACTTGCAGCACGGGCAATTTGGATTGCGCGCCAATCAGCCACTTCGCATCCAGTCGACGTGCTTTCAGTTTTTGCAGGGCAGCGCCTTGCTGGTCTTCGGTCACGTTTGCGTTAAAGCGCACACTCAAGGTGTTGTCGGCCCAGGCAAAGTCGACCATGCTGTTGAAGGGGGCCACGTCCATGGCTTGGCCAACCTCATGCAGCAAGGCACTCGCCCCCTGTGCATTGCTGGTGTCCAGTCCGGCATTCAGGCTGCGTTTTTCGCGTTCGATCAACAGCAGTGGGTCGGCCACCATGGGTGTATTGGGCAATGCCTGCGCGAAGCTTTCAGCAATTTGTGCCTCAATGGCGGCAGTGGCCCGTTGAGCCTTGAAGGCAAGCACATTCAAACCCAACACCGCTACGGCAAACAATGCCAGTGCAGGTGCAATCAGCTTGCGCACACCCAACTGGTTGACCATGGGGCGCATGCCCAATTTGCGAAGTTCATCGATGCCCAGCAGGCTTTTGTTCAACAGCTTGGGCAGGGGTTCAATGGGTGCCCGGGTTGTGGCTTGAATCCTGTTCTCGCCCAGCGCTCCCTCCACTTGTTGTGCGAGCCACGCGTAGTCATTTGCACTGGCGTGAATAACCGGTGTCCCAACTTGCTGCAAGCGGCGTTGCAGCATCACTTTTAATACGGCGGGTTGTTGGGTCGGGGTAAGCAACGGGGTGTCAATGCCATCCACCAGGATGAAGTCCTGGCCGCTCAGCCAGGCGGCCCCTTCTTGACCGGTTCTCTCACGTAGCGTCTCACAACTCAACGCCGCCAGTTTCAGTCCGTGTTGGGAACAAGCGGTGACCACAGCGCGTGCTCTGGCCTTACCCAGAACTGCGGCCAGTTTTGCGCCGCCTGTGTGGCCTGGCAAGCCAGGCCAAAGGCTGACGTGGTTTTCTTCCGGTTCATTGAGCAAATAGGGCTCGACCAGAAAGGGCAAGGCTTCCTTCAGCTTGCTGCCAGACAGTTTGGGCGGTATCACGGCAAACAGACCAAGTTCGGTCGGGTTGATCAACACCAGGCATGGCTGGTCTTTGGGCAACCTGTTCAGTGCTTCTTCGCCACCATGCAATTTGTCGCCGTTTCGGCTTTGCACTTCATAGCGCACCCGAATGACTCGGCCTTCTTCCTCTGCGCGGGTTTGATCAAGGGCCTTCGGCCACCAAATCACCAACAGGGGTTGGTTGTTGTTCAATTATTGTCTCCACATCACAAACACACGCTGATCGCGCCGCTCGAGCAAGGCACGTGTGCGAATCAACGCCTCCTCAACCTGTGCAGTGCCTTCCACCAGAAAGTAATCGCTGTTTACTGTTATTAAATCACCGTTTATGGTGATGTTTGGACTCAGAACAGCACGAATATCGGCCAAAGTGCGGAAAGTAACCCGTTCCCGCTGGGCAAGTACGCGTTGTGCATCGGCAAAGCTCATGTCTTGTACTACTGCATAAAGCACTTCCGCAGATGCAGTGTTGGCATTGACAGCACTGGCTCTGGGCAAAATCACCACGTAAGGTCGCAACTGGTTCCAGGTCTCTTCAGTCACGCCGTACTTTCCTCGAAACTCCTCCCAGCGCAGAGCCGGTACGATGGGCGCCTCTTCGGGTGTTGTAGCCTGCTCCTCCGGGTTTGCCAATTTTGACATGAACATGTTGCCGAGAGTTTGCACCAGCACATTGCGCTGTTCCGTGGGTATGCTCAGCAAATCACACAATTTGGAAAATCCTGCCAGCCAGTTTTGCTGACGTGCGTTACCCGCACCCAGATTGCGCAAGTTGAAACGGCCTTGTGCGTCTTCAATCCGACCGGTCAGAACCACTTCGCGGTCATCCGTTTCCGTGGCGTTTTCTTCCTTGCGCATCAAGCCTTCGTTGATTCGGCTTTCTGCCAGTGGCACAGCCCATGGCTCGGTCAGTGTATCGGTGGTGGACACACGTGCGTCCTCCCGCAGGATAACCCGTGCCCAGTCCACGCCACTGACGCTGACCGCATCGGCCTGGTCCCGTGCTGCGGCAACCGAAATGGTTTTTGCAGTGGCAAACAGGTTCCAGATCAAAGGGCTGATCGCCAGCGTGCATAGCACCACAATGAACAGGGCCATGACCACGGCTGCGCCAGCCTGGGCTTGCTGTGTGCGGGTTTTTTGTTGTCGCATCAGTACACCCCCCCTGTGCGAAACACCCGGGTTACTGCCTGGTTGTTGCCTTGTGTCAGGCTCACTTCCACGGCGCGAATCAGGCTTTGGGCGGTTTGTGCCTGGGGCACGCCAGCACCATCGGAACCACTCCCCGGGGCCCCTGGGCCACTGGGGCCACCGGGGGCTTCACGACTTCCCGTTGTATCGGGTGTTTGGGGCATTTCCCCCGCTTCACCGGGGGGCGGCCCAGGCGGCGCGCCCGTATTTAATTGCACGGCCGGGCCTTGCAACTCAAGGTCGCTTCGTTCCTGCAGGGTGGGGGTACCGAAGGCCAAAGGGCTGCTCCAGCCACCGGGCTCGCGCAGAAAGCGAATCTGCAGGCCGCGGGCTGGGATCGGTTCGCTGATGGACGGTTGCTCCGGGTTCAGTTCGCGGCGCGAAATACGCAGCAGGTTTGTTCCATCCAGCACCCATTCCACGCGTTCTCGGTAGGCGGGCTCACTGGTGTTGCGTTGGGTGAACTGGAGCAGCAGGCCGCTGCCAGTGAGTTCTATCAGGTCGCTGGCGGGCGTGGGGGCTTCCAGCCCCAACTCAAGGGCGGCAATGTCCTTTTCCAGTTGGGAGAACACAGCCGTGGTGGTTTGCACCTGTTCATCCACTTGGATGACCCGACCAGCCGATCGCAGCACTTCCTCCAGACCCTGCCAGGACAAAATTGAAATAACAGCCACAATCCCGAGCGCAATCAACACTTCCAGCAAAGTGAAGCCATTTTGCTTTTTCATGGTGCGCTGCTCAGGAAAATGACCAACCTGGCCAACTGGTTGCCTTTGTCGCCTTCAAACGCGTCCCGCACCTGAATTTCAACCCGTCGAAAATTCGGGTTGGGCGTGTTCGTAATGTCAACGCGGCATACAAAGCGGAAGTTGCCTTGTGGACAATTGTGTTGCACGGACTGCGCGCTGGGAAATACCCCTGAAACCCGAATGAAGTTGGCGGCATTCTTGGCACTCCACTGGGCATATTGACGCTTGATCATGTCGTCCTGCTGAATGTTCAGGTTTCCCGCCGCCTTCAGACAGGCAATCAGCGCCACAGCAATAATGGTCATGGCCACCAATGCTTCAATCAGGGTAAAGCCGCGATGTTGCTTCATGGATTTTGAGGCGTCCGGTTGCTCGTCTGCTTGATCACCGCCTGCGCCTGTCCAACACGGAATATGCCGCTGGCCTGGCTTTCCAGAACCACTTGCGCCTGATTACGCTCAAGAACGATCGTTTGGCGCTTCAAGCCGGCCTGGCTTTCAAGGGTCAGGAACTTGTTTTCCAGTCCCTCATTGAGCAGGGTGACTTGAAATGGCCCGTTGTCCCATAGCCTTGGGCGCAGCAAAGGCTCTGTGGTCACAGGCACCCAGCGGCTGCCTGTGAATTCTTCGAAGGTATAGCCCTTGTCACTGGCCAGAAAGCGAATGTCCTTGGACTTCAACAGGGATTCCTGCTGAGCAATCCGCAAAAGCTGGGAGAGCTTTTTCGCATCCGATTCCAGGTAGTTGGAATCGCCCGGCGTGCCGCGTACCACGATCAGCCCCGCGGCAATCGACAACACAACAATCACCACCAGCAATTCAAGCAGGGTGAAACCCTGCTTAGAGACTCCACGAACCAATGTCGGCATTCACACCCTCACCACCGGCCTTGCCGTCTGCACCCAGGCTCATCACATCCACTTCACCATTGATGCCTGGGCTCAAAAACTGGTAATTGTTACCCCAGGGGTCAACTGGCAAGCGGGACAGATAGCCGCCTTGCTTGTAGTTGCGTGGTTGTGGTTCCGTGGTGGGGCGTTCCACCAGTGCCTGCAAGCCCTGGTCTGTACTGGGGTAGCGGCTGTTGTCAAGCCTGTAAAGGTTCAGTGCCTGCATCACGGAAGCGATGTCTTGCTTGGCCGCGACAACCCGCGCTTCATCGGGGCGCCCCATGATCTTTGGTACCACCAGCGTAGCCAGAATACCCAAAATTACCACCACCACCATGATTTCGATCAGGGTGAAACCCTTGTTGCGTTGAGTGTTTTGACGCCAATTTGATTTTTTCATAAACAACCGTTAAAAGATCCAAAAATATCCTTGGAGAAGGTTACACCCATTTTGTGAAAATTTGACAGCAGCCTGCCCGTGCCTTGGCATTGCGTGCAAGGTCCTCTCCCCCCCTCATTTGTGGGGAATCGGTAAAATCCAATCGCTTGTCACGTAAACAGGGGCTTTGCTGAATATGTATCGCTGCTCATACTATGCGTGTAGGCAATTTACTTTGCCAACAACCCTTGAAGCATGGCTTAAAAGCCGGTCATCCTGATGGATAGACCGGTTTTTTTTTGGATGGACTGCACATCGCGGGTTATGATGTTTTGCAACGTCTTATTGAATCGCACGCCATGAAACTCGCCTTGAAATCCGGATTCGCCAATGTCACCCTCTCCCCCCGTGTTTTGCAGGGCCTGAGCATGCTGTTGTGGCTGATCACCGTTGGGCTTGCCGTTTGGGTGTTGATCAAGTTGTTTGCGCCATCGCCCGTTGTGGCGCCTGCCATGCCGTCGCAAGCCTCGGCCAATTACCAGATCGACCAGTCCCCTGAAGCCCGCTTGATGGGTGTGGAAACTGCGGGTGGATTAACTCCGCCATCTGTCAACCTGGTGGGCGTGTTTGCCAACAGCGAAGGCAAAGGTGCAGCAGTCATGTCCATAGAAGGGCAGCCTGCTCAATCCATGCGTGTCGGTGATGAGGTTGCCAATGGCTGGACGCTTGAAGAAGTCGGCCCAACTTTCGCCGTCATGCGCCGCAGCGGTCAGCGCCATCAGGTCAACTTGCCTGTTCTGGATGCCGATCCCAATTTGCTGCGCAGGGTGCCTGCCAACGGCTAGACCCCATTGAATGCTTTTCAGGGTTGCGGCTTGCCCATCCCGATCAGCGTCTGGATCAGGCGTTTGCCTTCATCGTCCTGGATCTCGATTTTCACAGGTTGCCAGGCCAGGTCTTTTGAATACCAGATCCGCACAATTTCATCGCCGGCCTCTTCCGGTTTGGTTTCAAGCAGCAGCGTATTCACGCGGCGATCACCTTTGCCCAGGTTCAAGGTGATGTCTTCGGCCTTCAACACGGTAAACAGTTCATTGTTCATGCGTCCGGTGCTCATGACCCGCATTGTCAAGGTATCGCCCAGTTTCAGGTCGTCGTTGCAGCGAAGTCGGGCTGAGATCTGGTAAATCATGCTG
>JAIXTE010000083.1 GCA_027484315.1 Burkholderiales bacterium
CGCCAAATGCAGTGGAATAACGCGTGAAGCGCTTTATAAAGCACTCAGAAACAACAGCTCACCACGATTCGAAACGGTCAGCAAAGTATGCTCAGCGTTTGGCGTAAAACTCGTAGCGCAACCTCGCTTTTGATTGGCAGTAAAGGAGTAAAAAAATGGAATGGTTTCAAGCTTTGACAACCTTGGCGCTCGGCGGTTTGTTCGGCGGTATTCTGGCTTTTTCGGCCCTGTTCGCACCGCTGGTATTCACCAAGCTCCCGATGGAACAAGCAGGCCCTTTTATTCGCGCGGTGTTCCCTTGGTATTACCTGTATGTGATCGTATTCGGCTTTCTCAGTGCGATTTTTGCAGGCCTTGCCGCTGCAGGGTTTTGGGTGCTTTCCTCATCAGCGATTGTGGCCTTGGCCAGCGTGTACACGCGACAAATCCTGATGCTTCAAATCAATGAACTGCGCGACCGCGAACTGGCAGGCGATGTGGCTGCTGGTGCCGAATTCAAGTCGAAACACCGTTTGAGTGTGATCATCAACAGCGTGCAACTGCTGCTGGCGGGTGCCGCGCTGGTTTGCTGGGCATGGAACTAAAGGATTACCCGCAGCTTCGGCTGCTGGAGCAAACCACGGTTGCACAGGCGTACCCGCTGTTCTTCGTGAACTACGCAGTTCAGCGTGGGTTTCTGGCTGAAGACGTGCTTGAACACAGTGGCTTGACCTTGGCGCAATTGCAAGTGCCCCACGCCCGCATTGCAGCGGCGCAACATGGCGTGGTTGTCATGAATCTGCTGGCGCTGTTTCAAAGCGAACACATTGCCATCGACATGGGTTTACAAAGCAGCCTGACCAAGGCTGGCATGATCGGCTTTGGCTTGATGAGCTGTGCCAGCCTACGCGAAGCCGTTGAGCTGGGAATTCGTTTTTTGCCCACCAAGGTACCCTTCTACACCATTGACACCACGGAGGACGAGCGCACCTTTGTGTGCCACATTCGGGAAGCCATGCCGCTGGAACCGGTGCGCAAATTCGCCATTGAAAATTTTGTGATTGAAGTGTGGCGCCTGTTTGAAAGCCTGTTCAACCCAGTTGGCAATACTGCGGGCAACCCTCTCGGTAACTCCAATGAGGCCAGCGGTATTGAACTGTGGTTTGACTGGCCCGAGCCAGCCTACTACGCAAGTTATGCAAGCAGCCTGCCCAAGTGTAGGTTCAATGCGGCAGGCAATCAAATTCGCATACCCGTCAAATGGCTGGACCTGCCCCTGCCCACCGCCAATGCCACCACCGCCCAAATGGTGATACAGCAGTGCGAGCAGGAATTGATCGCGCTGGGTTTGGGCGACAATTTAAGCGGGCGCGTTAAAAACCTGTTGATTTGCCGCGACGGCAGATACCCCCAGCTTGAAGACATGGCTGAAACCCTGCATATGTCGGTGCGCACCTTGAAAAGAAGGCTGCAAACCGAGGGGCGAAGCTTCACCGACCTGCTTGGCGAAGTGATTCAAAGGGATGCCTGCCTGTTGCTGGAGACCACCCGCCTGACCGTTGATGAAATCGCACAACGTGTGGGCTACCAGGACCGCGCCAATTTCACACGAGCATTTAAAAAGCTGACGGGCAAGACACCGAGTGAATACCGGGACTGGGTGGCATTAAGGTAAGTTGAAGCAATTCAGATCTGCCAGTTTGGGAGTTTTCAGTGAATTGGGGGGGCTTGTGAATTGATAAACCCTCGCCCATTCAAGCTCGCCTTGGTTAACGGAAAAAACCACCCTGCATTGCTTGCGGGCATCCGGAAGTGCTTCACACAAAGACTCGATTTCTACTGGCTTGCCAACCATGTCGGCCAGCGCCCAAGCCACGTCTTGTGACAGAGTTTTCGCAACTGATGATTGCTGTGAATCAGGCTGATATGGCTCACAAGCCGGTTGCATGCTGATCACCAATTGGCCATTGCCCAAAAGTAGTGTCAAGGCTTCCTGATTGGCCAAAGCCAGGTTCGAAAACGTAGCCAACAAAGTACAGGCCCATACGACAAGTAGCTTATTCATTGCCCAACACACCAAAGTAAAGTTGCGTTTTTGAGCCATACAGGCCTTTGAACTTGACTAAAAATCGCTCTGGTGAATCGGTAACCACCTTGTCCGAACCATTGGAGTAATGCCAAATTTTGTCATCAATGAATATTCCTATGTGCTTTTTTGGACTACTGCCCATATGGTTTCCCTGGATGTTTGTAGAAGGTGTTACAAACGCCAGGCAAGGCTTCAGACACAAGGGCCGATCCGACCAAGTACCCACCAATTTGCATCGATTGAAAATTTCATCGACGCGAATGCAAACACCTTGCCCCTTGGTATCCCATGACATATTCCCGCAGAGCATGCCAAATCCTAAATTAAGTGCATGCGACACAAAATGTGCGCAGTGATTCAACCTGGCTGAATCCAGTCCGGTAGAACAAATATCCTTGATGTCCAGCCCTTCATACTTTTCAAGGTCAGCGGTCTTCAAACCGTCCAGCCTCAGTCTGCTTTGGCAAACCAACTCCATGTTTTACCCTCCCATATTCATTCGAGACCGCAAAATTACCGGATTGGGACCAAAGGTGAGAAGTTGTTGTTTGTGCACATCCCCCGGGTTTTCAGGAAAAATTCCCGGGACACATCGGGGAAACTTCCGTACCGTTGAGGTACTTTGGAAAAATGTTTGCAGGGAGAAGACACATGAAGTTGAAGATAATCGCCTTGGCTTTGAGCATGACTGTGGCATTGGCCGCGTGCTCCAAGAAAGAGGAAGCCGTGGCACCAGAGGCCGCCGCACCAGCCGAGCAAGCAGCACCCGCTGCCGTGGCTTATATCACCCACCAGGACGGCCCAGTGACCATTTACTCCTTGGCCGACTACACAAAGGTGGGCGAAATTGTGGTGGGTGAAGGCGGTCGTGGTGTGGGCCTGACCGACGACGGCAAGCTGATGGTTGTGGCCGTGAAGGAAACAAAGGACCTGGCGATTGTTGACACTGCAACCAACCAGGTTGTACGCCGTGTACCAATAGGCATTAATCCGGAATTTGTTCGGGTACTGGGTAACTTGGCATTTGTCGCCTACGAACCTGCTTCAAAAGGTGGCCCCCCACCGAAGCCCGGCTCAGCGGAGGCCAAAGCCATTGAAAAGGAACGTGAAGACGGCGATGAATTGCCAGCCCAAGTGGCCATCATTGACCTGCTGAAAGGCGAAAAAATCAAGGAAATCACCGCTGGATTTGAAACAGAAGGCATTGAGTTTTCCGGGGACGGAAAACACATCATCGTGACCAACGAAGCCGATGAAAATGTGTCGGTTCACGACATTGAAACCGGACAGAAAATCAAGCAGATTGACACAGAGAAGTTTGGCATCCGCCCGCGTGGCGTGAAACGCTCACCCGATGGCGAGCAATTTGTAGTCACGCTGGAATATGGCAACAAGATGCTGATTCTTGACAAGGAATACAACGTGATCAACGAAGGCCCCACGGGTGAGGTGCCTTACGGTGTGACCTATACGCGGGATGGCTCTGAAATCGTGGTTGCCTTGGCACGTGGTAAAGCCATTCAGGTATTTGACGCCAAAACACTGGAACTGAAGCGTGAAATGCCCGTAGGCGACCGCTGCTGGCACTTCAGTTTCACCCCCGATGACAAGCAGTTGATCGTCGCTTGCGGCCGAAGCAACAACATCCTGGTGTTGGATTACGCCACCGGCAGCTTGATCAAAGACATTCCCGAGGGCAACATGCCTTGGGGCGTCATGGTGTCGCCCAAGTCGGTGGGTTCACTCGACATTCCGGGTTAAAGCATGAACGCAGTTCGTCAAGCCTTTCTGAAATCACTGCTACTGTGCGGGCTGGCAATGAGCAACAGCCTGCTTCACGCTGCCGGAGACCTGACACAGCAAGAGCCAAAACGGGTGTCAGTTGAACTGAGTAATAGCGCAGGGGAAAAGAAGTTTTCACCTGACAAGCTGAATTTTGAAACCGGCACACTGACTATTCTGACCATTCAGAACAACAGCGAGAAATCGTATTACTTTGGATCCAACGGGTTTGCTGATTCCGTATATACCCGCAAACTGGTTGTGCTGGCTGCCGACAAAAAGCAGCCACTGGCTGAAATCTATGGCCCAGTCAGAAGGATTGAACTGTATCCGGGGCAAACGCTGGAATGGTGGTTTGTTCCTGTGCGCACCGGCACCTTCGATGATTTGATGTCCAGAAAATCAGAGACAGCAGCGGGCATGAAAGGAGTGATCGATATCCAGTAAACACGCCTACCCCCTTCAAAAGCCACCTCGAGAAACCAACTGCAGGTGCAACATCAAGGAGCCAGCAATGGCTCCTTTTTTATTACACGTTACCCTCATTTGTATTCCTAAAATCATTTTCCGCGTTAATCAATGAAATGGCTGCCCAAACACAACACTTGGGTCGGATCTTTCAAACAGCACAACGCTGCTTAGGAGTTACAGATGAGACGCATGTTCAATGTGATCGAAGCGAACAACCCAGTCGCCAACACGCCCCCCATTCAAGCACCAAGAAACTGCCTTGCCGCCATTCAAGCGGCATGGACAGATGCATTGCGTTGCGAAGATGGAAAGCAGCGAGACGCTTTGTTGTGCAAACTTGCAGAAACTACCCGTGAACTGGTTCTGTATTATCCAAACGATGCAAAAGCCATGCTGTGGAATGGCATCGTATTGACAGGCTATGCGAAATCCTTGGGTGGGTTGTGTGGACTGGAATTGCAAATGCAGGCCAAGCTGTCGCTGGAATGCGCCATGACGTTGGCCCCCAATGATGGCGCCGCCTGCCTCTACCTGGGTTTGCTATACGACCAGGCCCCCGAGGCACCCTATGGGTTTGGCGATGAAGCCAAGGCCAAGGCCTTGCTGGAAAAGGGACTCAACCTGATGTTGAATCCCAAACAGGCCGACCGTCGAACTGCATAGATTGACGTCACACCACGCAGGCAGAAATGACCACCCAGCACAACAAGCCCAGGGTGATCATCCGTACCAGCAAATAACGCTTTAGATTCAAGTCAACATTTCCGTTACCAGGTTACAGCCAGAATGGCTCCACCGCCAATGTCCACGCTGGACGTGGTATCGCCCGTCACAATGTAGGTTTGAAGTTTGTAAGTTTGATCAATTTTGTGCGAGTAGAACAGGGAATATTCCCGCAATGCCGTGCTTGTGTTGGTGGTTCGTTCGCGCACATCCATTACAAATCCGACGCTGTCGCTTGAGGACAATTTGTATGACAGACCTGCTGAACCATAAAACACATTGTTCAAATTGATACCTGTGGGATCGCCAAACACCTTGTAACCCAAAGTACCCAGCCAGGTCACACTGCCTTGGGTTTTGAAAACATCGGTGTAAAAGGAATAGTCTGTTTTACCAGAACCAAGGCCCTTGGTTTCATCCGCAGTGGGCAGCTTGACCTTGCCACCCAGATCCACGTAAAACTGCTTTTCAAGATTGGCAACAGCGTTGTAACTGGCACCCAATACAGTGTCACCCAAACCCGATTCTTTGCTGCGAACAGGGCGCACACCATTTACCACGATCCGGCTGTCTGGGGTCACGTTGGCGGGTCCTTCGATTTGAATGTACGGCACTGTGGCCTTGAACGTCCAACGATCCACTTCGTATTTGCCCGTGAAGGGGACATAGGTAATATTGGTTTCTTCAGTTTGTCCGTACTTGCCAGAGCTGTAATCAAAGCCTGTGGACATAACCAGCTTTGTGTCTGCCGCATGAACGTTAAAGGCGGCTGCAAAAGCAATGGCTAGCAGTGTTTTTTTCATGATCAGAGATCCTACCTGTTATTAAGTTATCAATTTTTTGAATTCAGCGTGGCAATCAATCTCGGCGCTCAGGGCGCTCTGTTTTTTCGGGTCGGTCAACTTTTTCAGGCCGATCTACCTTCTCAGGTCGATCAATTTTTTCAGGGCGATCCACCTTTTCCGGTCTTTCCACTTTTTCAGGCCGCTCGCTGCGTTCCACGCGCTCAACCCTCTCGACCTTTTCTACCTTTTCGACACGTTCACTGCGTTCGGGTCTGGCGGCCTTTTCAACCTTGGAGCCCCTGTCCAGCTTCTCCGAACCCCGAGACTTTTCATTACGTTCAACAGACCTTTCTTTCGCGAGCTCTTTCTGGCTGCGTTCAAGCGCCTTGATCTGCTCTTCTGCAGCCTCAATGCGCAATTCTTCAGCCTCTTCGGCACGCTCTTCTGCCTCACGCTCAACTTCGCGCTGCAGATCATCCGACTTCTTCTCGGCGCGCTTGAATTCCTTTTCCTGAGAGTCATCCGACAACTGTCGCCGTCCACCCCGATCAAGAATTTTCTCAACCGGAACAGACTCAATTGATTGAATTTCTGCGCGCCCCGTTGAATCAATTTGTCCACGAAGAACGGCCACCTTGCCTGCTGCCTCTCGCAGTTCGCCCACCTGCGCCCGCAACCCGGGAATTTCCTTGCCTGCAGCCTGAATCGCGCGTCCGTTGTCAGACACATAAGCCTGCACATGAAACTTCGCACCAGGCTTGAGCTGCACCATGCCGTCCGTTTCTTTAACGGAAGCTGCGTTCAATCGGCTGCCGTCCCATTGACCCGTCACCCGGACCGCCTTTCCACTCGTGGCAGACGAACCGGATTTCGCATCAATCGGAACATTGAGAACCTTGCGCGAGTCGGTGAGCCTGCCAGACGCAAACGCCGGAGTGTTGCCAGCCATCGCGTCAATGCGTGAAGCCTGTATTGCACCATTGGGTAAAACAAACCCACTTACAGCGACAGAATCGCCAACTTTGGGCAATTGTCGCGGGTTGGTGTCGGGCCCCAAACGAACAGTCTGACCCATCACCTCAATGGTTTTGGATGCTGCATCGATTCGGGTTACTGGGCCGCCAATCGGTTGCTCAATGGAAATCGATGTGGCATTGACTTCCCGCCCCACACCCCTGGCGCTGACGGCAACCCACTGTCCAACCTTCAAGGCTTGAATAGAACTAGATTCACCATTGCTGAGCACTGGCGTGCTGGATTCGTATTGCACTTCCAAACCATTGACACAGATACTGGCAAAGCCAGTGATAACGCCGTAAACGAACGAATCACCTTCCACGGTCTTCAATGCCGAACCTGTACCACCCACACCTGGTTCAATCGATCGACCCGTACCACCCATGCCGGGTTCCAACTGACGACCTGTGCCACCTACACCGGGCTGCATTGGGGTGCCTGTTCCACCCACCCCGGGTGCAGCCTTGTGCAATTGAACAGGCACACCACCATCACAGGGATTGGCGTTTGCACTAGATGCCCAAAAGGAAGCGAGCCCTGCCAACAGGGGCAACAGGACACGTACATGTAACTTGCTATTCATCGACCTGGTCCTGTGGCTCAGCGTAGAAATACACACCCGTATTGACCCGATAGCCTACCCCGACCTGCGGACTCAGACTGTAACGAATGTTTTCCTCATTCACCCTTCTTAGAAAGGCCATGCCTTCTGTCGCAATGAATTCCTGCAATGCAGCCAACTGTTGTTCACTTAAGCCATCGCTGAATGCAGCCCGTTCAAAAAATACCGGTTTTTCTTTTGAAATGTTGTCGACTGCCGCCGCGAGGTGATCGTGAACGTTCGTTGCAAGAAATGTGGCTGTTTGCTCAAAATCACCCTTGGGCACAAAGGCCTGGCTGACCAACTCGATGGCGCCATCCTCGTCAATGCGCACAGCGCCAAGCCGTAACCATTCGTCCAGCAAGGGCTTTGAACGAATGTCCTTACTCACCCGCGCCACGAGCGCCTCAAATGAAAGCTCCCCACCATCCGCAATTGTTTTTTGAAGTCTGGACGGGAAACCGTTGGCGTCCTGAAATCCCTTGCCTGCAAGCCATTGAGCAATCACCTGCGAGGACAAGTTGGGCTTAACCACTGGGGTACTCGCCTCTTCATTGCGAATTCGATGCACATCTTTTCGGTGCACACCGGTCAGAAGGGTGATCCGGCTGTCAGTCTGAGGTTTGCCATCCAAGGGAAACTCGCTTTCAGCGACCTTCACGAAAACCTGTTTCAGCTCTTCCAGAAGCATGGGGTAAGTCACACCATTGCCCAGACACAAACGGACCAAGGGCTTAAGGACCTTTCTGACTGCCGACAGCAAAATGGATTGACGAGATTTCATGGTGAAAGCACTACCTGAGAACACGGACTTCACTCTAACAGAGCGTGTGAAAATTTTCCACATTTTCTTGACAAGTGAAACTTTCGATCCTATATTTCAGTTGTGTGAATTTTTCACACATAAATAGGAGAAAGAAAATGATGTCAGCTCAACGAAAATTAATCGCATGTGCCGTATCCATGACCTTGGCAGCCGCCCTGTCCACACCAGCTATGGCCCTGGAAAAGTCAGTAGAAAGAATCCGCTCTGAGGTACGCGAGCGGTCACTGGTAGACGGTGTGGAAAAGCGGGTTCGCCTGGATCAACTGGAGAAAGTTGCGCAGGTGTCGCGCCCTGAACGTGTTGAGCGCCGTGAGCGCGCCGAGCGTCCTGAGAAAGCTGAGCGCCCTGAGAAAGCCGAGCGCCCTGAGAAAGCCGAGCGCCCTGAGAAAGCCGAGCGCCCTGAGAAAGCCGAGCGTCCTGAGAAAGCCGAGCGTCCTGAGAAAGCCGAGCGTCCTGAGAAAGCCGAGCGCCCTGAGAAAGCCGAGCGTCCTGAGAAAGCCGAACGTCCTGAGAAAGCCGAACGCCCAGAACGTGCCGAGCGTCCTGAACGGGATTAATTAAAAGTATTTGTTTTCACTGACACAGAAAGCCTTTTTTTGAAAGGCACAGGTAGCATGGTGACGCCATGCTACCTGGTAAGAGACCTTGACGGCCACAGCCCAAGCCTCGTTAAAATTCTTCGAAGCCATTCACATCAGACCCCGCTACACGGCAGGCGTTTTCTTTTTTCAGCACCGTATAACTTTGCTGCTTGGTACGCACAGAAAATGGAACCACCGAACTGTGGGCTTGTTTCAAGGTGAAAAATTCCAAGGTGCTCTTAAGTTGCCCTGCCTGTGCGCTCATTTCCTCGGAAGTGGCTGCCAGTTCCTCAGAGGACGCTGCATTCATTTGAGTGGCCTGATTCAACTGTCCCATTGCTGTATTGATCTGCGAAATGCTGGAAGTTTGTTCAGAAGATGAAGCCGATACTTCTTGCACCAAGTCCGAGGTGCGTTTGATCGAGGGCACGATGTTGTCCAGCATTGCACCTTCGGGGGCATTGGTCTTCATGTCCACAGGCACATTCAGGTCACCCCCGGTAACACGCCCCAATACCGCTGCAACATAAACCGGATCAACGCTTCAACGCGGGCTCTTGTTGAAAAACCAAGGGACTGGGCCCAGTCCATGCGGCCACGTAGCTAGAGTTCTTGCCATAGGAATTGTCCAACACGCAGTTTTGCGTATTCAACAATGAAGCGAGAATATGCCCATGAAGGCGGTCTGTAATCACAAAGTCGTGCCTGAGAAAAAACCGTTCGGCCTTGGCGATCAAACGATTCTTGTAAATCAGCCAGAGGCGCATCACCAGCCAGTCCATCCTGAACTTGCGCGACCGTTCGAGCTGCCGCCTGAAAAAGCAGATGGTTTCCATTTCATCGGCAATCAGCAGATCCCAGTCTGTCTTGGTGTCCCACTTCAGGTCTATTTTCTGGCTTGAAGACTCCTTGTCCAGCCGTTGAAAGAGCAGGCGCAAGCCGCTGGGTGCGGGCCGAATAGCCGAAGAATACAGCTGGTGGGCCATGTCAGGCATCAAGTGGCAATTGGATGTCATCTTCAATGCGCTTTTGAACGACCCCACATCCCGGACCAGAATGTGCAAATCCGGGTGCAGTTGAAGCGCTGCCGCGCAGGCGTCAAACGCTTCGGCGCTTTCGAAAAAAATACTTTGAGGCAAAACAATAATCCTGTTGTTCCGATATTTCGCGATGACATTTTCACGGTGCAACTGGTGCACCGGATACAGGTCACCGAAATTGCCACCCCCCTGAAAAAGAACAACATCTCCAGGCTGTATGTTTTCATTGAAATTGTGAATGGAGGCAATTTGCGCCACCTTCACCCGGTTTTCCTTCAAAAACCTCTCGGTGCCCTTCAGGATCAACAAATCACCCACGTTGCCATACACCGGAATGTCGAGCAGGTGGACCGGCCGACCATTAATCAGTTTCAGGATCTCCCGGTGTCGATTTTTCAAACTGCCCATCAATTCCTGATGTTCTGTGTATGAGTTATTCATAGTGTCTGATTCTTTGGATGTTTTAAGCGGTTAAGGCGCCGAGCTTTTTCAGCTTGCGGTGAACCTTGGGAGGGGAAAACTCTTGGGGGATCGCCATAGTGGGATTCGATGACCCG
>JAIXTE010000060.1 GCA_027484315.1 Burkholderiales bacterium
AGAACATCATCAGGCAACCGATGACCTTGATGAAGTTGGTGATCATCATCACCTTGCCCTTGGGAAGGGTGTCGGCAAATCCGCCTACAAACGGCGCAAGCACTACATAAGACACCACGAAAAAAAGTTTCAGCAGCGGTGTCATCCAGTCGGGCGACTGGATTTGAAACAGCAATGCGATGGCCGCAATCAAAAGTGCGTTGTCTGCGAGCGACGAGAAAAACTGCGCCGCCATGATGGTGTAAAAGCCGGGTTTCATTCAACTGTGAATTGTGCAAAGTCCATTAAGTGCGACTTCGCCGTTTCGCTGCTCGTTCAACGGTGTTGTGGCGTTATATCATATCCAGACCGAAAGCGTATTACGCGATCTCGTTTTTATAAAGTTCCAGCCAACCTTTAAATCAGCTCCCATTCCGATGCCGAGACCCATTCGAGCAGTGGTTGATCCCTCTGCAATTTCAGCCAATATCATTAAAATCAAGCAGTTGCTGAAGGGTGCCGCTGTCATGCCTGTGGTGAAGGCAAACGCCTACGGGCATGGGTTAGGGCGGGTTTTCCCCGGTTTTCAAAATGCAGATGCTTTAGCGATTCTGGAGATTGAAGGCGCAGCAACGCTGAGGGCTTGTGGCTGGACAAAGCCGATTGTTTTGCTGGAAGGCTGTTTTGATGACGCCGATTTGAACCGGGCCATTGAATTGCAATGCGACTGGGTCGTTCACAGCATCGACCAGTTGCACGACCTTGAAAAGCTGGTAAGCAAATCCTTCGGCTACAAGCCCCGGATTTACCTGAAGCTGAACACGGGTATGAACCGGCTGGGTTTTCAGCCCACCGATGGAGCAGCAGCCATTGCTTGGCTGGATCAATTCGTTACAAAAAATGCCTGGCCTTCACCAGTCTTGATGACCCACTTTGCCAATGCAGACGAAGCCGACCCGCGCGACCGCAAGCCCCTGGCCGAAGCGCAACACCAACAGCTGACACAGCTGAAACCAGCACACTGGCAAAGCAGCCTGGCTAATTCGGCCGGTATATTGAATTTCCCCGAACTGGCTGGCGACATCGTTCGGCCAGGCATTGCCATTTATGGTGCTTCGCCAGGCCCCCAAACAGCTGCCAGCTACGGTTTGAAGCCAGCCATGACCTTGAGCAGCGAGATCATCGCAATTCAGTCAGTGAAAAAAGGCGAACGGGTTGGCTATGGTTCCCGTTGGCAGGCCACCGAAGATGGTCGAATTGGGGTTGTGGCCTGTGGTTATGCAGATGGTTATCCAAGGCATGCGCCGGATGGAACACCCGTGTGGATAGAGGGCCGCATTGCATCGGTGGCTGGCAGGGTCTCCATGGACATGATGACCATTGATCTCAGCAACATTCCCGAAGCGAAGGTCGGCAGCACTGTCGAATTGTGGGGAGCTAATGTTCCAGTTGATCTGGTGGCAGATCACTGTGGCACCATTGGCTATGAACTGTTGTGCGCAATTGCCCCCCGCGTGCCTTTTCAATCGCTCGTATAGCGCAGATTCATAAAGGACAAGCCGTTTTGGCCAAAAGTAAAAGTCAATATCAATGCACCGAGTGTGGTTCTGTTTTTCCCAAATGGCAGGGCCAGTGCACCGATTGCAACAGCTGGAACACCCTGGTGGAATCGATGGCCAGTGCCGCTGCACCACCCAAGCACAGCCGTTTCGCCGCATTGGCCGCCCAAAGCAACACGGTGATCAAGCTGGCCGACATCCAGGCACAAGACCACCCGCGCTTCAGCAGCGGTGTGCCGGAATTTGACCGTGTATTGGGCGGGGGCATGGTACCCGGCATGGTGGTGTTGCTCGGGGGCGATCCTGGTATTGGCAAATCAACCCTGTTGCTGCAGTCCATGGTCACCTTGGCCAAAACCACATCAGCCCTGTATGTCAGCGGTGAAGAGTCTGCGGGTCAAATTGCGTTGCGCGCGCAACGATTGGGTTTGGAGCATGCCAACCTCAGTGTCTTGACCGAAATACAACTGGAGCAGATTGTTGCCCAGCTTGAAATATTGAAACCCCATGTTTTGGTGATCGATTCAATTCAGACTCTGTACACCAGTGAATTGAGTGCAGCCCCGGGTTCTGTCAGCCAGGTTCGCGAGTGCGCAAGCCAGTTGACCCGCTTGGCCAAAGCCTTGGGAATCACCACAATTCTGGTCGGTCATGTCACCAAGGAAGGTACTTTGGCCGGGCCGCGTGTTCTCGAACACATTGTGGACACTGTGTTGTACTTTGAAGGCGACTCGCAGTCATCTTTTCGCCTGGTTCGGGCTTTTAAAAATCGGTTTGGCGCCGTGAACGAATTGGGCGTGTTTGCCATGACAGACCGGGGCCTGAAAGGGGTCAACAATCCTTCCGCCCTGTTTTTATCGCAACAGGCTGAATGGGTTGCCGGCTCCTGTGTCATGTGCACGCAGGAAGGGGCGCGACCCTTGCTGGTTGAAATTCAGGCTCTGGTGGACGCGTCCCACTCGCCTGCACCTCGGCGTTTGTCAGTGGGGCTTGAACAAAACCGCCTGGCCATGTTGTTGGCAGTGATGCACCGCCACGCCGGTTTGCAGTTTTTTGATCAGGATATTTTCATCAATGCGGTGGGCGGGGTTCGAATTTCGGAACCTGCGGCTGACCTGGCCATTGTGTTGGCCATGGTGTCGTCTTTGCGGAACAAACGCCTGCCCAAAGAATTGGTGGTGTTCGGTGAAATTGGCTTGTCAGGCGAATTGCGTCCTGCACCCCGCGGGCAGGAGCGTTTGCGGGAAGCGGCCAAGCTGGGCTTCACCCATGCCATTGTTCCGGCCAGCAATGCACCCAAGCAACCAATAGATGGTATCGAAGTCATCGGTGTGGATCGGGTTGAAAAAGCGCTGGCTGCATTGCGTGACAGGCTGGATTGTTTTTGATTCAGTTTTGACTTGGCGTTTGTTTGCATCGACAATTGCGCGGATTACTAAAAATTCACTCCCTGAAGCGACCCATGTCAAAAAGCCGTTTGTTATTGCCTTTCGTCGGGCTCTCGTTTGTTTCGCTCTTGCTCACATCATGTTCCCGCCCGGAAATTGATACCACCGAAGTGGTTCGGCCTGTTCGGGTTGTAGAGCTGCAATCCAGCGGCAGCACCTTCGAAGAAAGCTTTCCTGGTCAAGTCGAGCCACGCCTGCAAGCCAGCCTGAGTTTTCAGGTAGGTGGCAAGTTGGTCAACAGGCTGGTGGATGTGGGCGACCGGGTCAAAAAGGACCAAGTGCTCGCAAAACTCGACCCCCAGGATTTGAGTCTCGCACTGCAAGCGGCTCAAGCAAGGTTTGACGCGGCAAACATGGAATTTGTTCAGCTGAAAACTGACCTGGAACGTGCCAAAACGTTGAAGCAGAAAAACTTCATCAGCCAGGCCGAGCTTGATCGAAGACAACTGGCCCTGGATGCTGCAGCCAGTCGCTTGACGCAAGCACGCGCGCAACTGGGTTCCCAGTCCAATCAAAAACAATATGGTGACCTGCGTGCACCCAATGATGGCGTGGTGTCCAAGGTGTACGCCGAGGCTGGACAGGTGTTGGCGGCAGGCCAGCCCGTGGTGCAGTGGGCCAACGAGAATGCCGTTCAGGTCAGCATGGCTGTGCCTGAAAGCCGTGTTTCGGATATTCAGGTGGGGCAGGGCGCGCAAGTGCAATTGTGGTCAGGTGAGGAGGTGCTGTCTGCCCGTGTGCGTGAAGTGTCTCCGTTGGCCGACCCAGTGACCCGAACTTTCGCGGTACTGCTGGATGTGACTGATTCCAAAAAGGTGTCCCGGTTTGGCATGAGCGCCACCGTTGTTTTCCGGAAAGAAGTAGAAACCAATGTCTTCAAGCTGCCAATTTCAGCTTTGGTGGCCGAGCACTCCGGTGCTTTCGTCTGGGTTTTCGATGAAGCACAAGGCATTGTTTCCAAACGTGTTGTTAAACCCCACGACGTGTCAGAAAGCAGTTTTCTGGTCAAGGATGGGTTGAACAACGGTGAGTTGATAGTCACTGCGGGTACCCACGTGCTCAATGAAGGGCAAAAGGTGCGTCGTTTCGTTGAAACAGGCGATTTGTCCCAATGAAGAAAATCAATCTTTCCCGTTGGGCGCTCGAGAACCAGCCTTTGGTTCGCTACCTGTTGGCCGTGTTCATTTTTGCAGGCGTTGCTGCGTTTTTTTCGCTGGGGCAGGAGGAAGATCCGCCCTTCGTGTTTCGTGGAATGGTTGTTCGCGCGTACTGGCCAGGTGCTACTGCGATGCAGATGGGTCAGCAGGTGGCCGATCCGATTGAGAAGGTCATTCAGGAAATTCCTTACGCGTATAAAATCCGGTCTTATTCCAAGCCGGGCGAAACCGTCATCTTCCTGCAGGTCGACGACACAGCCCCGCCGCAGCAGGTATCTGACATCTGGTACACCACGCGCAAGCGAATCGGCGACATGGCTTACACCTTGCCTAGGGGTGTGGCCGGGCCGTTCTTCAACGACGAGTTTGGTGATACTTTCGGCGTGTTGCTGGCATTTTCTGCGGACGGATTCAAATACGCAGAATTGAAAGACTTCGTGCTTCAAGTCCGTCAGGAAATGCTGAAAGTGCCTGATGTCGCAAAGGTACAGTTGTTCGGCGTGCAGCCCGAAAAGGTCTTCATTGACGTGTCGCACACCAAGATCGCGAAGCTGGGAATTTCTGCACAGGACGTATTCAACCAGATCAACAGCCAGAATGCAGTGGCCTCCCAAGGTGTATTAAGTCTGGAAAACCAGAAAGTCTGGTCGAGGGTACAGGGGCAGTTCGAGTCGATCGAGGACATTGCCAACACCCCCATTCGGGCTGGAAACAACACCTTGTTGCTCAAGGACATCGCCAGTGTGTACCGGGGATATCAAGATCCTCCGATTTCGAAAATGCGCTTCAATGGAAAAGAGGTCATTGGGCTGGGCATTTCCATGGTGAATGGCGGCGACATCATTCGCCTGGGTGAAGAAATTGCAAAGGTCGAGCGCCGCATTTTGTCTGAGTTGCCAGTGGGCATTGAGTTGCAGCGCGTGGCAGACCAGCCCGAGTCGGTTCGCACTTCAGTCAGTGAATTCGTCAAGGTATTGATTGAAGCGATTGTAATCGTGCTGGTGGTCAGTTTTCTCAGCCTTGGTTTGCACAGCAAGCCGTTTCGCGTCGACACGCGCCCAGGCCTGGTGGTTGCGCTAACCATTCCGCTTGTGCTCGCGTTGACGTTTTTGGCCATGTCATTTTTCAACATCAACCTGCACAAGATTTCGCTGGGCGCCCTGATCATTGCCTTGGGTCTCTTGGTGGATGACGCAATCATTGCGGTTGAAATGATGGTGCGCAAGCTGGAGGAGGGTTATTCCCGCTTCGATGCTGCCATATTCGCCTACGATTCCACGGCAATTCCCATGCTGACGGGTACGCTGATTACGGCTGCCGGCTTTTTGCCGATTGCGCTGGCCCAGTCGGCCGCAGGCGAATACACCTACTCCATTTTCGCAGTCACCGCGTTGGCGCTGATTTTGTCGTGGTTCGCAGCCGTTATTTTCGTGCCCTATATTGGTTATTGGCTGCTGAAAAAACCCAAGGATGGCGAGGGCCACGCCGAGGTGTTTGACACCCCGTTTTACCAACGCTTTCGCCAATGGATTGAAGTGTGTGTCAATCATCGCTGGATCACCATCATTGTCACTGTGATTGCCTTCATGGGCGGGGGCTATTCCTTCAAGTTCATTGAGCAGCAATTTTTCCCGGATTCAAACCGGCTGGAAATCATGGTGAATCTCTGGCTGCCTGAAGGCACCGCATTTGAGGAAACCGAGCGGCAAGCAATCGAGCTGGAAAAGTGGTTGGGCCAGCAGCCCGAGGTGTCCGGGTATGCCAGTTTTGTGGGTGATGGTGCGCCACGTTTTTATCTGTCGCTGGATCAAAAGTTTGTTCAGAGCAACCTGGCCGAACTGATCGTGATTCCGAAAACTTTCGAGGATCGCGAAGCACTGCGCATCAAGCTCAAAAACCACCTGGAAACCAGCTTCCCCGATATACGCCCACGAATTACCCTGTTGCCCAACGGTCCACCCGTGACCTATCCAGTTCAGTTTGTGGTGCAGGGGCCTGATCCCCGCGTAGTGCGTGTAGTGGCCGACAAAGTGAAGCAGGCGGTAGCTGCCAGCGAATACACCAGGGGCACGCACGACAACTGGAACGAAAACATCAAAGTCATGAAAGTGGCTGTGGACCAGGCCCGGGCACGCGCCTTGGGGGTGAGCAGCCAAAGCATTGCAGAATCTTCGCAGGTGATTCTGTCCGGGGCAACCATTGGGCAATATCGGGAAAACAACCGATTGATCGACATCGTGTTCCGCAATCCTGAAAGCGAGCGGGACACCTTGGCCAAATTGATGAACGCCAACGTGCCCACGGCCAGCGGCGCCTACGTGCCTTTGTCGCAGGTAGGGCGGGTTGATATGGGTTTCGAGCCTGGCGTCATCTGGCGTGAAGGCGGTGAATTTGCCATCACCGTGAAAGCGGATGTGGTGTCGGGCATTCAAGGCACCACCGTGGCGTTGGCCATGGACAAAGCGCTTGAGCCGCTTCGTGCTGGTTTGCCCTTGGGGGTGAGTGTGCACTTGGACGGGCTTGCAGCCGATTCAGGCAAAGCACAGGAATCGATCATGGCCAACGTGCCCTTGATGCTGTTCATCGTATTGACTTTGCTGATGTTGCAGCTGAAAAGCTTTGGTCGAACTCTGCTGGTTTACTTCACAGGTCCGTTGGGAATCATTGGTGCCGCACTGGCTTTGATCATTACTGCGCGCCCGTTTGGTTTCGTGGCACAACTCGGCGTCATTGCCCTGTTTGGCATGATTATCCGGAATTCGGTCATTCTGGTGGACCAGATTGAGCAAGACCGCGCTGCAGGCGTTGATCCGTTTGAAGCCATCATCGGCTCCACCATTCGGCGTTCCCGGCCCATTCTGCTGACCGCCGCCGCGGCTGTGCTGGCGATGATCCCGCTCATGCGCTCACAATTCTGGGGGCCCATGGCCGTGGCAATCATGGGCGGCCTGATCGTGGCCACCCTGTTGACCCTGTTTTTCCTGCCTGCCTTGTATGCGGCAGCTTACAAAATCAGAAAACCCGGCTAATCACCATCTCAGCACCTGCGTGGTCCACGCAGTGCTGAACTTTTTCAATGGTGTGATGATTTTCTGCTCTGTCAGCAGTTTGTAGCCACTGGCCTTGTGTTGCCCAAGTTCCGCCACACGCATTCGGAACAAAGCCCTCAAGGGCCTGGCAAACAGCCTTTGATCCAGTGGCACGGTTTTCCAGGCATTGTTGGCCTGGCTTACCAATTCGTTTGTGACCTGCGTGAACAAGGCCCTCGTGGAGTCGTTGTGTTCGCGCCGTTTGAACTGCTCGGCGGGCACACCATGCTGGCTTAACAGCTCGACCGGAATGGGTTGAAAGCCTTGGTCAAGGTACTTGGCCAACCGGAGAACCTGGCACAGGCGGGTCGCCTCAGTCCAGAATGTCAACAGTCCGTTGCAATCCGTGTCCTGCTCACTGAAACGTACCTGGATCAGTTTCGCCCAAGGTGCCATTTCACTGCGCACATCTTTGTGCCAGTCTGCCATGCTGTTGTAGCGTTTTGGCTCGCAGGCACTGGCCACCTTGTTGATTAACTCTGCCCAATGTTCCGCGGGTACTTTGGCGATCACAGGCTTGGATATCGCACTGACCACCGGGTGCGGGTTTGTGTTGCTGGATGCATCGGCGAGTGCGTTGCGCCACCAGCCAAGCTTCACTTGAGTCAATCCGGCTTCCAGTTGCTTCAGGCAAGCCTGGCGGAGTTCGTGATTCAATGCAAAGCAACCTAACCAGTACGCTTTGAATTCATCGGCCTGAAACAGGGTTGCGTAGTGCAGGGAAGCGGTTTCACCACACACTTTCTCGCGACAGTAAGCCAGCGGGTTTTCCAGAGAGACTGCCATGACACCTTCTAAAATTGGTTTGTGCGTACAATAAATGACATTGTAAATGCTTGATGGTGGTTTTCAGGCTATAATTCGCGCCTGCCTGCGGATGTGGCGAAATTGGTAGACGCACCAGATTTAGGTTCTGGCGTAGCAATACGTGAAGGTTCGAGTCCTTTCATCCGCACCACTCTTCTTTTGCCCGGCAATATCCATTGTGGGGCTGTCCAGTTTTACCAATCCCCCGCCAAAGCAGCTTCATACTTGTGTAAGATATCGGCAATCGTAGAACCTTTATTCCATTCCACTGGACAGCGGTCTCTCACCCATTAACCTTTCTTTGGCCTATTGCGCCAAGGCAACCAGTTCAAGAGTTACAAATGACTGATACCACGACTTCAAGCGCCACACCTGCCAGCTCACTCGAGAAAACCATTTCCTTGAAGCTGTCAGTTGAGAAAATCAATGCTGAAGTAGAAAAGCGCCTGAAAAAGGTTGCTCGCACCGCTCGCATGCCAGGTTTCCGCCCCGGCAAAGTACCCATGAAAATGGTGGTACAGAACTACGGTCCCCAGGTTCATTCCGAGGTGCTGAATGACGAAATCGGTCGTACTTTCAGCGAAGAGGTTCAGAAGCAGGATCTGCGTGTTGCAGGTCAGCCACGCATTGAAGCCGCCAAAGATGCTGCTGATGACGCATTTGAATTCAACGCGATTTTCGAAGTGTTCCCCGAAGTGAAATTTGGTGACTTTGCGACACTGGAAATCGAGAAGACAGTGGTTGAAGTATCTGACACTGAAGTGGACAAAACCATTGAAATTCTTCGCAAGCAGCGTGCAAGCTTTGCTGAAGTGGATCGCGGTTCAGAAGAAGAAGACAAAGTCACACTTGATTTCGTTGGAAAAATCGATGATGTGCCCTTCGACGGCGGCACAGCTGAAGACTTCTCATTCGTCATCGGCAAGGGCCAGATGCTGCCAGAATTCGAAGCAGCAGCCAAAGGCCTGAAAGCTGGCGAGCAGAAAACTTTTGATCTGGCCTTTCCGGCCGATTATCACGGCAAGGACGTGGCTGGCAAAACAGCCCAGTTCACCATCACCATCAAAAAGGTTGAAGGCCCACAGTTGCCAGAACTGAATGAAGCATTTGCCGTGGCCATGGGCATTGCCGATGGTTCCCTGGACAAACTGCGCGATGACGTGCGCGTGAACCTGAGCCGCGAAGTCAGCAACCGCACCAAGGCGCAAACCAAGGAAGCCGTGATGAACGCGCTCCTGAAAGTTGCTGAATTTGACGTGCCCAAAGCACTGATCCAGACAGAAACCACTGAATTGGCTTCGCGTGCCCGCCAGGACCTGAAAGCCCGTGGCATGCAGAACGTCGAAGAAATCCAGTTGCCTGAAGACATTTTCACTGCCCAGGCAGAGCGCCGTGTTCGTTTGGGTCTGATCGTGTCGGATTTGGTTAAAGACAACAGCTTGCAGGCCAAGCCGGAGCAGGTTCGTGCTTTTATTGAAGAACAGGCACAAAGTTACGAGAACCCTGCAGAAGTGATGCAGTGGTATTTCCAGGACCGTGCCCGCTTGGCGGATGTAGAAGCGGTTATTCTGGAAGACAACGTGGTTGAATTTGCATTGGGCAAATCCAAGGTAACAGAAAAGAAATTGTCGTTTGACGAACTGATGGGAAATAAATAAATGATCTGGAACCCTCGCTCTATGGCTAACAACATGAACAATTCAGGTGCGCTGGATACCCAAGGCAATATGTACGTGCCCATGGTGATTGAGCAAAGTGGTCGGGGCGAGCGGGCCTATGACATTTACTCACGCTTGCTCAAAGAGCGCGTTATCTTTCTGGTTGGTCCGATTAATGACCAGATGGCCAACGTCATCGTGGCGCAGATGCTTTTCCTGGAAAGTGAAAATCCAGACAAGGACATCGCACTGTACATCAACAGCCCTGGTGGCTCTGTGTCGGCAGGCATGGCCATTTACGACACCATGCAGTTCATCAAGCCTGATGTGTCTACATTGTGTACAGGTCTGGCTGCCAGCATGGGTGCATTCCTGCTGTCTTCAGGCACCAAGGGCAAGCGCTTTTCCCTGCCTAACAGCCGCATCATGATTCACCAGCCACTGGGTGGTGTTCAAGGTCAGGCCTCTGACATCGAGATTCATGCCCGTGAAATTTTGTACCTTCGCGAAAAGCTGAATGGCATCCTTGCGGAAAACACCGGCAAGACAGTGGAAGAAGTGGCCCGCGACACAGACCGAGACAACTTCATGGGCGCAGATGCTGCAAAAGCCTATGGTTTGATCGATGACGTGTTGAAGCACCGTGTAGCACCCGCAGACAAGAAGTAAGCTAACTTGTACTGCTTGATTGCCCCCCAAAGGGGCTTTCCAGAGGATAAATGATGTCAGAAAAGAAAGGCTCCAGCGAAAAGCTGCTTTATTGCTCCTTTTGCGGCAAAAGCCAGCATGAGGTTAAAAAATTGATCGCAGGGCCCTCTGTGTTCATCTGTGATGAATGCATTGAGTTGTGCAACGACATTATTCGTGACGAAGCTGCTGAGGCGACTGCCACTGGTGGTGGTGACAAGCTGCCTACGCCCCAGGAAATTCGAGCCATTCTTGATCAATATGTGATTGGACAAGACAAAGCCAAGCGCGTCCTGGCCGTAGCGGTGTATAACCACTACAAGCGCCTGCGCCACATGAGCAAGAAGGACGACATTGAACTGACGAAAAGCAATATTTTGCTGGTCGGCCCAACAGGCTCAGGCAAAACCTTGCTGGCGCAAACATTGGCCCGTTTGTTGAATGTGCCGTTTGTGATCGCCGATGCAACCACACTGACTGAAGCCGGTTATGTGGGTGAAGACGTCGAGAACATCATTCAGAAATTGCTGCAAAACTGCAACTATGAAGTCGAAAAGGCGCAGCGCGGCATTGTTTACATCGACGAGATCGACAAGATTTCCCGCAAGTCGGATAACCCGTCCATCACGCGTGACGTGTCGGGCGAGGGTGTTCAGCAAGCCTTGCTGAAGTTGATCGAAGGTACAGTGGCTTCAGTGCCCCCGCAGGGCGGCCGCAAGCATCCCAATCAGGATTTCGTGCAAATTGATACCACCAACGTGTTGTTTATCGTGGGTGGCGCATTTGAAGGTCTGGACAAGATCATTCGCAACCGTTCAGAGCGCTCAGGCATCGGCTTTGGCGCGATGGTGAAAAGCAAGCAGGAAGACAACGTGGGCACCTTGCTGGCCGATGTGGAACCTGAAGACCTGATCAAGTTCGGTATCATTCCCGAATTGGTGGGCCGTTTGCCTGTGATTGCCACGCTCGAAGAACTGGACGAACCTGCATTGATCGAAATTTTGACCAAGCCCAAAAACGCCATGGTCAAACAATTCGAAAAACTGCTGGAGATGGATGGTGCCGAACTGGAAGTTCGTCCATCCGCACTCAGCGCGATTGCCAAAAAAGCAATTCAGCGTAAAACCGGTGCACGGGGTCTGCGAACCATTCTTGAACAGGCTTTGCTGGGCATCATGTATGACCTGCCAGGCGATACCAATGTCAAGAAAGTGGTCATTGATGAAAACGCAGTGACCGGCGCAGGCCAGCCCTTGTTGATTTATGAAGACCAACCCAAAGTGGTGGGTAGCAAAGACAAGGCGTAACGCATAAAGCCACACTAAAACAGATTGCAAAATGATTAAAAAGGCCCAGCTCAGCAGTTGGGCCTTTTCTTTTCAGTGGTATTGTTTATTTGTCGTGAAATAAAGCTTGAATAAGCGCGTTTTAACCCCACAGTAGGGTCATGCATTTAATAGGTGATTTATATGTCAGCAACTAACGTGCTTCCGGAACAACCCATCGAATTGTCATTGCTTCCACTGCGAGATGTAGTCGTGTTCCCGCACATGGTCATTCCTCTTTTCGTGGGCCGTCCCAAATCCATCAAAGCGCTCGAAATCGCGATGGAAACAGGCAAAAGTATTCTCTTGGTGGCGCAAAAATCAGCGACCAAAGACGAACCCAGCGACAAGGACATCTACAACATTGGTTGCGTAGCCAATGTGCTTCAAATGCTGAAACTGCCCGACGGCACCGTCAAGGTGTTGGTCGAAGGCGTTCAGCGCGCCCGTTTGACCAAGGTCACAGACGAAGGCACACACTTTGCTGCCACAGCAATGCCTTTGTTGCCTGACCCTTCACAAAGCCCTGAAACCGAGGCCATGAAGCGTGCCGTGATGGCACAGTTCGATTCTTATGTGAAGCTGAACAAAAAGATTCCACCAGAAATTTTGACTTCACTGGCAAGCATTGAAGACACTGGTCGGCTGGCTGACACCATTGTTTCTCATCTTCCTCTGAAGCTGGAACAAAAGCAGTCCATCCTGGAAACCTTCAGCATTGCACAACGCCTTGAGGCCTTGTTGTCACAGCTGGAAACCGAGATTGACATTCTCCAGGTGGAAAAGCGCATCCGTGGTCGTGTGAAGCGGCAAATGGAAAAAAGCCAGCGCGAATACTACCTGAATGAACAGGTCAAGGCGATTCAGAAAGAATTGGGCGAGGGCGAAGATGGCGCCGACATGGAGGAGCTTGAAAAGCGAATTCGTGCAGCCAAAATGCCCAAGGAAGCCTTGAAGAAGGCTGAAGCCGAACTGAAAAAGCTGAAGCTGATGTCGCCCATGTCGGCTGAAGCCACGGTGATCCGCAACTACATTGATGTGTTGGTCAGCTTGCCGTGGAAGAAGAAAACAAAAATCAACAATGATCTGGCCAATGCTGAAAAGGTGTTGGACGAAGACCATTTCGGTCTTGAAAAGGTCAAGGAGCGCATTGTTGAATACCTCGCGGTGCAACAGCGCGTGGACAAGCTGAAGGCCCCCATCCTTTGCCTGGTTGGCCCCCCCGGCGTGGGTAAAACCTCATTGGGCCAGTCCGTGGCCAAGGCGACCAACCGCAAGTTTGTGCGCATGGCGCTGGGTGGTGTCCGTGATGAAGCTGAAATTCGTGGTCACCGCAAAACCTACATCGGTTCAATGCCAGGCAAGGTGTTGAGCAGCATCACCAAGGTGGCTGTGCGCAATCCGCTTTTTCTGCTCGATGAAATCGACAAGATGGGACAGGATTTCCGCGGTGATCCCGCATCCGCTTTGCTCGAGGTATTGGACCCGGAACAGAACAGCACATTCGTCGATCACTATGTTGAAGTGGAATATGACTTGAGTGATGTGATGTTTGTGGCCACTGCCAACTCGCTGAACATCCCCCATGCCTTGTTGGACCGCATGGAAGTGATTCGCCTGAGTGGTTACACCGAAGATGAAAAAGTCAGTATCACGCAAAAATACTTGTTGCCCAAACAGCTCAAGAACAATGGCGTGAAAGATGAGGAATTGTCTGTTTCTGAAGCTGCCATTCGCGACGTGATCCGTTTCTACACACGTGAAGCGGGTGTACGTGGCCTTGAACGTGAAATGTCCAAAATCTGCCGCAAGGTAGTGCGCCAAATGGTGTTGGGCAAGAACGAGAAAAAAGTACAAGTCACACCCAAAAATCTGGACAAATTCCTTGGCGTTCGTCGTTTCAACTTCGGCATGGCCGAGAAAGAGAACCAAGTGGGTCAGGTGACCGGTTTGGCCTGGACTGAAGTCGGCGGTGAGTTGCTCACCATTGAAACTGTGTCCATGCCAGGCAAGGGCAATGTGATTCGTACCGGTTCTTTGGGTGACGTGATGAAAGAATCGGTTGAGGCAGCCCGTTCCGTTGTTCGCGCACGCGCCAATCGCCTGGGTATTCGCAATGATGCTTTCGAGAAACGCGACATTCACGTTCACGTTCCCGAAGGTGCCACACCGAAGGATGGCCCTTCCGCCGGTATCGCAATGACAACTGCGTTGGTGTCAACCTTGACCAACATTCCGGTTAAATCGGAAGTGGCCATGACAGGCGAAATTACGCTGCGCGGAGAAGTGTTGGGCATTGGTGGCTTGAAAGAGAAATTGCTGGCTGCCCACCGTGGTGGTATCAAGACCGTTTTGATACCGGAAGAGAATGTCAAGGACTTGGCTGAGATTCCAGCGAATGTCAAAAACAGCCTCGAGATTATTCCGGTTAAATGGATTGATCAAGTACTCAAGCACGCACTTGAATCCCTGCCTGAGTCAATCACCGAGCCGCCGGAAGTGATTGCAGCCAAAACTGACGAAACGGCTGCAAATCCAAGTGTAAAGCACTGATATTTATAATTAATCCTTGAAGAGTCCCTGTGTGAAAATGCAGGGACTTTTTTTATGCCTTGCGCAAAGCGTTTACTGGCTTGATTAATAAGGACAATACACCCGCAAAATGTGTTGACAGGCTGCTTTCAGGCGTGTCTAAATTAAGGATTGGAAGCAACGTGGTGCCTTAGTTTTGGCACTTTTTATTTGTCACCATGAGGGGGCCTTTTACATGAATAAAACCGAACTGATCGATCAAATCGCTGACTCCGCAGAAATTTCCAAAGCGGCTGCAGGTCGCGCACTGGATGCAATGATTGCTGCTGTAAAAACAACCTTGAAAAAAGGTGGTTCAGTGACCTTGGTCGGTTTTGGTACGTTTGCTGTTGGCAAGCGCGCTGCACGTAGCGGCCGCAACCCACGCACAGGTGCAACCATCAAAATCAAGGCCGCCAAAGTGCCTAAATTCCGCCCTGGCAAAGCTTTGAAAGAAGCCGTGAATTAAATTTAAATTTTTTTTGAAAAAGGTATTGCAGGCTGAGCGAATTTGTATATAATTGCGGTCTTGGCTGATTCGCAACACGACAGTCACTAAGAAAAAAGAGCAAAGCGTTACAGCAAAAACTCTTCTGAAATAGTGAATATCGGGTGCTTAGCTCAGTTGGTAGAGCGGAGCCCTTACAAGGCTTAGGTCGGGAGTTCGAGCCTCTCAGCACCCACCAACATTGCGAAACAGCAACCAACTTTGGAGTGGTAGTTCAGTTGGTTAGAATACCGGCCTGTCACGCCGGGGGTCGCGGGTTCGAGCCCCGTCCACTCCGCCAGCAGTAAGAAAAGCCCTTGAGACCTAAAAATCTCAAGGGCTTTTTTCTTGTCTGTACACTGTGCATTCCCAGTGAAGGAGCACGTTCTTGAGTTCACCCCGCAAAGTCGATGTGATCATTGTTGGCGCAGGCCAGTCCGGATTGGCCACGGCCTATTTTCTGAAACGCCTTGGCATTGAAACTTTGCTGCTGGATGGTCAGGAATCTTCAGGTGGCTCCTGGCTCAAGGCTTGGAATTCCCTGAAGCTGTTTTCACCCGCACAATGGAGTTCTCTGCCCGGTTGGGGGCTGACATCCAACAACATTTACCCTACGAAGTCCGAGCTGATTGCCTATCTTCAGGCGTATGAAGCCCGATATGACTTTGAAATCATTCGTCCGGCTAAGGTCATTTCTGTTGAACAGCGCGATGGCCTGTTCGATATTCAAACCAGCGACAAGCAATTGCTTCAGTGCCGGGCCGTGGTGAGTGCGACGGGAACGTGGGGCAATCCGTTCATTCCACCGTATGCGGATTCGTCGCTCTACGAGGGGCTTCAAGTTCATTCTGCCCATTATCAAAGTTCCGATGTATTTGCTGGCAAAAAGGTATTGATCGTGGGTGGCGGCAATTCGGCTGCACAAATTCTGGCTGAAATTTCACAGGTGGCCCAAACCACTTGGGTGACGCTGACTCCACCCGCTTTTCTACCAGACGACGTCGATGGGCGGGTGTTGTTTGAGCGCGCTACTTTGCGCTGGAAAGCACAGTCAGAGGGAAGATCAGTGACTGATCTGCCAGGTGGTTTTGGTGATGTGGTCATGATTGATTCGGTCAAAGATGCACGCGATCGTGGTGTATTGCATGCACGGGAAATCTTTGTACGGTTCACCCGGGATGGTGTGATCTGGGCGACAGGAGAAGAAGAGATGTTCGATGCTGTGGTGTGGTGTACCGGGTTTCATGCCGATCTTGCTCATTTGAATGCCTTAAATATTGTCACTGAGGGGGGTAGTGTCGACACCTCTGGCACGCGCAGTAATTGCATTCCTGGCCTGTGGTTGGTGGGCTATGGTGACTGGTGTGGTTTTGCGTCGGCTACTTTAATAGGCGTGCAGCGCCATGCCAAATCCACCGCTTTGGAAATTGCGGGCTATCTTGCGCATTGAACTTGTGCGTGTGGCGGTTGGTGGCCGCTGGCGCAAACTGCCGGGTGCGCAGTCAGGAATGGGCCTGCTTCGGGTATAGTATCCGCTTGTCGTTTAACGCTTAGTCACCTATAAAAACATGTTTGAATTCGTCCGAAACAATCAGAAAATCATGCAGTTTGTGCTGCTGTTGTTTATTGCGCCCGCATTTGCCTTGTTCGGGCTTGAGGGATACAACACAGTCAGTGCGGATGCCAATGCTCTGGCGATTGTGGGTGACTACCCGATCACTCAGGAAGAGTTTGATGAAGCGAAGCGTCAGAGAATTGAAGAAGCGCGCGCGCAGTCGGGGGACAACTTTGATCCGAAGGTGTTTGAGTCGCCGGAAATCAATCGGCAGTTACTCGACACGCTGGTGCTGCAGTACCTGTTGCAACAGTCGGTTCAGAAGCAGTATTTGACTGCCTCCGATAAAGCGTTGGCTGAAGACATTTCGCGCACGCCCTTGTTTCAGGTGGATGGAAAGTTTGATCTGGAAACCTACAAGCGTGAGCTTGCTGCCCGGGGATTGACGCCCACTCAGCATGAGGCCAATGTGCGTTTTGGTCTGGCGCGTAATCAGGTTCTTGATCCAGTTTTGCGTGCCTCATTTTTCCCTGGCAAGTTGAAGGCGCAGTTGGATGACGTGCAGTTGTCCGGACGCGTTGTGCGTGTCAAGAATATTGATCTGGCTCCTTACGCGGCGAATGTCAAGATTACAGACGAGCAAATTTCCGCTTTCTATGAAACAAACAAGGCCCAGTTTATGGCCGCACAAAAGGCTGACGTGGAATATGTCGTGTTGTCGCCTGACACCATCAAGTCAAAGATAGATTTGACAGATGCCGACATTGCTACCTATTACGAACAGAACAAAGCCCGTTTTTCAACGCCTGAAGAACGTCGTGCCCGTCATATTTTGCTGGATGCCGAGAAAGAAGGGTCCACGGCTGGGGAACTGAAAGCGGCAGCTGAAAAGGTATTGGCCGATTTGAAAGCCAATCCTGCCAAGTTTGCTGAACTGGCGAAGCAGGTTTCGATTGATCCAGGTTCTGCGGCGCAGGGTGGTGATTTGGGCTTTTTTGGAAAAGGCGCCATGGTGCCAGAATTCGAGCAAGCGGTTTTCTCGCAGAAAAAAGGTGAGTTGAGTGGCTTGGTCAAAAGCCAGTTTGGTTATCACATTGTGGAAGTAACCGACATGCGCGGTGGTGAGATTCAGGCATTGGACGCTGTGAAGTCGATTATTGCTGACGAGATCAAGAACCAGAAAATGACTACGCAATACGCTGACGCGCAGGGTCGTTTTTCCGAATTGGTGTACGAGGGCGGACAGTCCTTCGACAATGCAGTCAAGACTTTGGGTTTGCGAGTTGAATCCTTCAAGGATTTGACACCGGGCTTGGCCAATTTGCCGGAGGCCTTGAAAGACAGCAAGGTTCAAGCGGAAATTTTCTCTACAGATTCCGTACAAAACAAGAACAATACCAAGGCTCTACAGGTCGGTGAAGCAATGGTGTCCGCGCGCATTGTCAATTACACGCCTGCCGCTGCACGCCCGTTGGCTGATGTTCGCAATTCGATCCAAGCCAGATTGACCCAGGAAGAGGCGACGAAAGCCGCCTTGAAAGATGCCGATGCGCTGGCTGCTAAACTGGATTCTGAGAAACCCGTTGCTGGTGCTGATCTGTTGGCGGGGTTTTCTGATTCAAAAACAGTGTCTGCTTTGGGGGCCGAAGGTTTGCCTGGTTTACTCGCCCAGTCGGTGCTGAATACGGGTGTGTCTGAGTTGCCCAAGGCCAAGGTGGTTGGATTGGGTGCTGGTGGTTACGCTGTGGCGTGGGTTGAAAGTAGCGCACCGTCCGCTGAGATCAAGGCCAAGGCAAATCCTCAGGTCGTTCAGTATTACGAGAACATTGCTGGTCAGGTTTACCAGGAAGCTTTGCTGCTTGCAGCGCGTGATGCGATGAAGAAGCGTGTTGATGTGGAAATCAAGAAGACATTCTGATTTCGATTCGAAAGCCTTGTTCGGAGTTCGTTGCTACACAAGGCTTTCATAGTGCGCGGCCTTGTGAGGGGTTAGTTCTCACTTACTTCGATAGGCACTGCGCATACCTTGTTCGGAGTTCATTGTCGCTCATCTCGCCTTGGTCAAGGCTAACTTCCCGTCTTATTGATTCTGGCTTGGGGCATGCGAAACGCGAGACGCGTCTTCGCATCGATTCCTGACGGAATCGCCCCGCGCTGCGAATCAGCCGGGAAGCCTTGCCCTGAATCGGCAAGATGATGTAACAAATGAACACCTCACAAGGCTGCGAACCTGCGCTGGTGACGAGGCTGGTTGCAACGATCACCTGTCAGACTGCGAACTTGCGCTGGAGAATGGGCTGCTTGTAACGAGCATCTCTCAGACTATGATCTTGCGTCGGTTGGCGTAAATCTCACCAACGGTTGCAAGTCGCAGGCGTAGCCCTTTCTAGTTTGCGAAGGCAGCATTGCCCTCGCGCCGCCATTCGAGAAAGCCTGCCCGTTTTGAATTCACACGCAACGTTCGGCTGCAAGCCGACATCGTGTTCGGCCGTCTTTTTTGCCGAACCACGGTGAGTCAGTGTGAGTTCAAAAAAGGGAAAGCCAGGCTTTCAGGCGGAAGCAGGGCATGCGCCTTGCAAACGAAGAAAGGGCATGCACCTGATCGAACGGTTGAACGCGGCCTGCGCATGCCTCGCAGGTTACTTACTTCAATGTCGCCGCAACTGTCGGCCACAGGTTTTCAAGAATCTTTGGCTGCGCGCCAGCATTCGGATGAATGCCATCGGCTTGAAAAGATGCAGGATCAAGCGCAAATCCATCCAGCATGAACGGCACCAAAGGTACCTTCTGCTTGCGTGCCACTTCCGTGAAGGTGTCGCCAAATCGGCGTGCATAGGCAGGGCCGTAATTGGATGGAATCTGCATGCCTATCAAAACCGCTTGGGTTTCGCTTCGACGTGCAGACACAAGCATATTGGTCAGGTTGTCTTTCATGGTGTCCAGCGACAAGCCGCGCAAGCCATCATTCGCACCCAGTTCCAGAATCATGTGCGTGGGCTGGTGCTGTTTCAGCAAGGCACCCAGCCGTGTTTTGCCGCCTGCCGTGGTTTCTCCCGATACTGAGGCGTTGACCACTTTGCAGTGTGGGAACTTTTCGGCCAAACGGGTCTCCATCAATGCAACCCAGCCCTGTTCCTTGGCCAAACCGTAAGCGGCTGAAAGGCTGTCACCCATCACCAGTATTTTGCAGTCCTTGGCGGTGCCAGCAGCAAAGCTGGATACACTGGATGACATTCCCACTGCGAACAGGCCAAGCACCAAGGCAGATTTAATTTTTTTTGAAGTACAGGCAAAAGTTCTGGCAACAGCAAAGGCAATCATGAGTCGTGCAATCCTCGAAGTCGAAGGTTTAAATCAATTGGTTCAGGATGGAGCAAGCAGTCTATCCATTCTTGAGAACATTTCGTTCACTATAAATCAAGGCGAAGCCGTTGCAATCGTGGGCGCTTCCGGTTCCGGAAAATCCACCTTGCTGGGCATGCTCGCTGGGTTGGACATTCCATCGGGCGGTGTAGTTCGCTTTTTGGGTCAGGACTTGACACAACTTAACGAAGACAAGCGCGCAACCATTCGCGCCGAGCATGTCGGTTTCGTGTTTCAGTCGTTTCAGTTGCTTGATCACTTGAGTGCGCTGGAAAACGTGATGCTGGCAACCGAGCTGACAGCCATGCCGAATCGCGAGAAGGCCTGCAGGGATATGCTGGAACGTGTGGGGTTGGGCGACAGGTTGAATCACACGCCCAAGACCCTTTCAGGTGGTGAGCAGCAGCGGGTTGCCCTCGCTCGCGCATTTGTGCGCAAGCCCAGCGTGGTGTTTGCTGATGAGCCCACGGGCAGCCTTGATTTCGCAACCGGGCAACGCATTATTGATTTGATGTTTGCGCTGCAAAAGGAGCAGGGCACCACCTTGATCCTTGTGACACACGATGAAAAACTGGCCGCCCGATGCTCAAGGCAATTGACTGTGGTGGCGGGCAACCTGATTCAAGAGGCTGTTTAAGCTGTTTTTCATTCTTACGGCAATTTCACTGGCGTGTGAAATCAACAGCCCATGTTGTTCCCCATGGGCTGGCTCTACGGCCAGTCCGTGCAGATAAACCCCAAAGGCAGCCGCATCAAATTCATTCAAGCCTTGGCCCAAAAGTGCAGCGATGGCGCCGGCCAGCACATCGCCGCTGCCTGCGGTGCCCAAAGCGGGTCCGCCGGTGATGTTGATTTCCATGTTTTGGCCATTGCAAATCAGGCTGCCAGCGCCTTTCAGCACGACTGTGCAGTTGAAGCGTTCTGAAATAGCCTGAGCTGCACCAAGCCTGTCGGCCTGAACCATCTCGGTTGTGCTTTGTAGCAGGCGGGCGGCTTCAAGCGGGTGGGGGGTCAGCACCAGCGACCTTGTTGGGTGTTTGCTTCGGTAATGTTTAAACCGTGCACGCAATTCCGAGTTGTTGGCCAGCAGGTTCAGGGCGTCTGCATCCCACACCATGTGCAGGCCTTTGTCGTGTTCAAGCACGGCCAGCAGCATTTGAAGGGCTTCCTCGCTTTGTCCCAGGCCAGGGCCAATTGTGGCGATGTCGGCGAATTCCAGGTTGCTTTCCAGGCCTTTGTTCATGATCTCGGGAAATACAAGGTCGAGAAACAGGGTTTGCCCTTGCTGTTGAACATCAGGCAAATGCGCGTCAGCCTCACCCAGCAAACTCAGGGCGACACGCCCGCAACCCAGCTGCAGTGCGGTTCTCGCACTCAACACGCAGGCACCTACCATGCCCTGTTGACCACCCAGAACAGCGATACTTCCGAAGCTGCCTTTGTGGTGCTCATGACCGCGCAGGGGTAGTCGTTGCAATTGCTCTGCTCTGGATAAAGCGAGTATTGGTTTCCCGAAATCAGGCTGATTGCTTGTTTGCCCAAGTGGCTCTGTGAGCGGTTCGGTGACCAGTTCGGTGACCAATTCGGTGACCAGTTCGTTGAGCTGTTCATTCCGCAGTGCATTAAGCAGTTCCCCACAATTCAGGTCGTCAATCCACACATCACCAGCCAGTGTTTTGCCCTGGCCTGTCAGCAAACCGTGCTTACACGCCAGGTAGCTGAAGGTGGTGTGGGCAGAAATCGCTTCGCCGGGTGCATCGCCCGTATCGCAGTTCAACCCGCTGGGGCAATCCAGAGCAATCACTCGAACCTGCTTGTGGCGCGTTTGGCTGTTGATCTGCTTCACACGGTCGTTGACATGCCGAATCAGCATCCGGATCACCCCTTCGGGAGCACGGTTGCAGGCGATACCCAGCAAGCCGTCCACCACCAGTGTATTGGGGTTGATGTCGGGCAACTGAGCGCTGTCCTGGATTTCAACAGGTTGAACACCATGGGCCAGTGCCCACAGTACAGCTTGCATGCGGTCTTTGCTGCCGGTTTTTTCTTCGGTGACCTGGTAAAGCACCACTTCAAGCCCATGCCGTTTCAGTTCACCTGCCACAATGCAGGCGTCGCCGCCATTGTTGCCGGGGCCTGCCAGCACCACGCAGCGCAGGTTGTGCGGTTCACCGTGCGCGATTTGATCCGCGATTTTCAGGGCTGTCCGCAGGCCTGCTGCCTGCATCAGCAAAAAGGAATCGGTCTGCGCAAAGGCGGCGTGTTCAAGCGCACGAACCTGCTTCACCGACAGCACAGGCAGGTTGTCGTGCCCTGGCTGTTGCCAGTTTGCTTGGGTCAGGTTGTCGGGGTTCAAGGCAGGCTGCAAGCGGGTCGAGGGGAGCATCTAAATTCCATGGAAATTCAAGGTGGTTTATCAGGGCTTTGGGTCCGCCAAGCGGGCTGTAACACTTATAATTCAAGATTACCTCAACCACCCCTCCTGCTGTCATGTCTCTTGCCCTGTCTTCGGCTGATCAATTCGATGTTTCCACCTTCAATGGCGCGTCCGCCCTGTCTGTATTTCGTTCAGAAGGCTTGTTGAAGCGCCTTCAGGCGATTGATTCCAATGTGTCGGCGGTTCGTGCGCATTTTGTGCATTTCGTGGCGGCCAAGGGTGCCCTTGAGGGGCAAGCCCGCCTGGTGATGGAAGGCCTGCTGGATTACGGCCACCCGGCCCCGGCGCTGGATCGCGTGGACCTGGCCTGCGTGGTGGTGCCCCGTTTGGGCACAGTCAGCCCATGGGCCTCCAAGGCCACGGACATTGCCCACAATGCGGGCCTTGCGCAGGTGGTGCGCATGGAACGCGGCATTGAATTCCAGTTGAGCTTCAAGAAGGGTTTGTTGGGTGGAACGAAGTTGCCCGATTCTCAGGCACTCGCGGCCTTGAAATCAGCGCTGTTCGACCGAATGACAGAAACTGTGCTGCCCGATGGATTTGATGTAAAAAGCCTGTTCCTCCCGTTGCAAGGCAAAAGCCTGCAGATTGTGGAATTGAACCAGGCCGGTGGGGGGCGCAACGCCTTGGTGAAGGCCAACAGCGAATTGGGCCTGGCCTTGAGCGACGATGAAATTGATTATTTGCTCGATGCTTACACCACCATGGGCCGTTCCCCCACTGACGTGGAATTGATGATGTTTGCGCAGGCCAACAGTGAGCACTGCCGTCACAAAATTTTTAACGCCACTTGGACCATTGACGGTGAAGCGCAAAGTGAAACCCTGTTCGGCATGATCCGCAACACCCACAAAACCACGCCACAAGGCACAGTGGTTGCGTATTCCGACAACGCAGCGGTGATTGCGGGTGGCGAGGCTGAACGTTTCTTTGCCGATGCAGATGGCGTGTACCGTCCGCATGCGGAAACCACGCATTTCGTGATCAAGGTTGAAACCCACAACCACCCCACGGCCATCTCGCCGTATGCCGGTGCAGCCACAGGTTCAGGCGGTGAAATTCGTGATGAAGGTGCAACGGGCCGCGGTGCAAAACCCAAAGCCGGTTTGTGTGGATTCACCACCTCCCATTTGCGTTTTGATGGCGGCAAGGAAAGTTGGGAAAGCGGGCAAGACGCCCTGGTGCCGCTGGAGCAGCGCGCCGACACACCACAGCCTGTTGGTATTCCCTCGCGCATTGCAACGCCTGAACAAATCATGATTGACGGCCCCATTGGTGCGGCCGCATTCAACAACGAATTTGGTCGCCCCAACCTGGGTGGTTATTTCCGTACATTCGAGCAGCGCGTGGGCGATCGGGTTTATGGTTATCACAAGCCCATCATGATTGCGGGTGGCCTGGGCAATATCCGTGAGGTGCACACGCACAAGTGCGAATTGCCAGCGGGCAGTTTGCTGATTCAGCTGGGTGGCCCCGGCATGCGGATCGGCATGGGTGGCGGTGCGGCTTCTTCAATGAACGCGGGAACCAACACCGAGTCACTGGACTTTGATTCGGTGCAGCGCGCCAACCCCGAAATGGAACGCCGTGCGCAGGAAGTGCTGGACCGTTGCTGGACAATGGGCGAAGCCAACCCGATTTTGAGCATTCACGACGTGGGTGCGGGTGGCATTTCCAACGCATTCCCTGAACTAGCCGATTCATCGAACAAAGGCGCTGAATTTGATTTGCGCAAGGTGAACCTGGATGAAAGCGGTTTGAGCCCGGCTGAAATCTGGTGCAATGAATCGCAGGAACGCTATGTGATGGGCATTGCGCCCGAATCGCTTGAGCTGTTCACGCAATTGTGCGAACGCGAGCGTTGCCCATTTTGCGTGGTGGGTGTGGTCACCGACGAACGTCAGCTGAAAGTGCTGGATGCGGAAAGCACCAGCAACCCAGTGGACATGCCCATGGAAGTGTTGTTGGGCAAGCCGCCGCGCATGGAACGCAACGACAAACGTGTTGAAACCGTGAAAGCGGAAATGGACCTGACCCAAACTGCATTGGCTGAGGCGATTGAGCAGGTATTGAAGTTTCCTGCCGTGGCTTCCAAGCGTTTCCTGATCACCATTGGTGACCGCACAGTGGGCGGCTTCACGGCCCGTGATCAAATGGTCGGCCCGCACCAGGTGCCTGTTGCTGACGTGGCTGTCACGCTGGACGATTACACAGGCTACACAGGCCAGGCGATGGCCATGGGCGAGCGCACACCGCTGGCAGTGTTGAATGCTCCTGCTTCTGGCCGCATGGCGATTGCCGAAAGCCTGACCAACTTGTTGGCTGCTCCCATTGAAAAGCTCGAAGACGTGAAACTAAGTGCGAACTGGATGGCTGCATGTGGCACATCGGGCCAGGATGCGGCACTGTTTGACACCGTCAAGGCGATTGGCATGGAACTTTGCCCACAACTGGGTCTTGGTATTCCTGTGGGCAAGGATTCACTGTCAATGCGCACCCGCTGGAATGAAGGCGATGTACAGAAGGAAGTGACTTCACCGGTCAGCCTGATCGTGACAGCTTTCTCGAAGGTTAATGATGTGCGCGGCACATTGACCCCTGTGTTGAAAACCGATGCAGACACAGTGCTGGTGCTGGTCGATTTGGCACGCGGCAAAATGCGCATGGGTGCCAGCGTGCTGGCCCAGGTGACGAACCAGTTGGGCGATGCAACACCCGATGTAGAAGACGCTGCAGACCTGAAGAATTTTGCGTTGGCGATCAACGCCCTGCGTGAGAAGGGCTTGGTTCATGCTTACCACGACCGTTCAGATGGCGGCTTGATGGCTGCACTGGCCGAAATGAGTTTCGCAAGCCGCTCCGGTTTGTCGATCAACCTGGACCTGATCACGATTGATCCGTATTCAGCCGACTGGGGCGACTTCAAGATTCGCCCGGAACAGGTGAGTGTGCAACGTGGTGAGTTGACGTTGAAAGCCCTGTTCAACGAAGAATTAGGTGTGGTGTTGCAGGTACCTGCCGCGCAGAAAAGCGAGGCTATGCAAGTGCTGCGCGACTTCAGTTTGAGCAAGTACAGCAACATCATTGGCAAGCCCAACGACCGCGATGTCATCGAGTTTTACCGCGATGCCAAGTGCATTTATTCGGAAAGCCGCAGCAAATTGCAAAGCATTTGGGACGACACCAGCTACCAGATCGCCAAGCGCCGCGACAACCCGGCCTGTGCCGAAAGCGAACACAAGGCCGCGGCTGAATTGCCCAATGGCTTGGTGTGGCAACCTGCCTTTGATATCACTGAAAACCCGGCAGCACCGTTCATTGCAACAGGTGTGAAACCACGTGTGGCCGTACTGCGCGAACAGGGTGTGAATGGCCAGTTGGAAATGGCGGCCGCCTTCACGCTGGCAGGTTTTGAGGCAGTGGACGTGCACATGAGTGACCTGTTGACTGGCAAGCGCAGGCTGGCTGACTTCCAGGGCCTGGCAGCCTGCGGTGGTCTCAGCTACGGTGACGTGCTGGGTGCCGGCGAGGGCTGGGCGAAAACCATTCGTTACAACAGCATTCTGGCCGATCAGTTCGCAGAATTTTTCGGACGTGGCGATGTGTTCGGGCTGGGTGTGTGCAACGGTTGCCAGATGATGGCCACATTGGCTGACCTGATTCCCGGTGCCACGCACTGGCCAAAGCTGATGCGCAATGAAAGCGAGCAGTATGAAGCGCGCCTGGTGAATGTGAAGATCAACAAGTCACCTTCGATTTTGCTGCAAGGCATGGAAGGGTCGGTGGTGCCCGTGGTGGTGGCGCACGGTGAAGGCCGTGCAGACTTTTCACGGCAAGGCGATCACCGCGCATTGACTGCAGCCGGTTTGGTGGCTGTGCAGTATGTCGATTCGCAAGGCCAGCCCACGCAGCAGTACCCATTCAATCCCAATGGAAGTCCAGAAGCACTCTCCGGGTTTACGACACCGGACGGTCGGTTTACCATCATGATGCCGCACCCGGAACGCGTGTTCCGCAATGTGCAAATGAGCTGGTCACCGAAGGATATCGGTGAGTTCTCTCCATGGATGCGCATTTTCTACAATGCGAGAAAAAATTTGGGATAAATCTATTGCCTGCAAACAAAGAGTGGAAAGAAAAGTCGGTTTTGGTTTTGCAGGGCGGAGGCGCCCTGGGGTCGTATCAGGCAGGGGCCTATGCGGCCCTTCACGAAGCCGGGTATGACCCGGACTGGCTCGCGGGCATATCAATCGGTTCAATCAACTCGGCAATCATTGCAGGCAACCCACCTGATCAGCGCGTCAAGCAACTGCGCGCTTTTTGGGAGCTTGTGTCCTCCAACCTTCAAATGCCCCACGTGTTTTTCGGTGAACAGGGGCGTGTGCTATACAACAGGCTGAATGCAGGCCTGGTCGCAGCCTGGGGGGTCCCCGGTTTTTTCAAACCCCACAGTCCCTTGGCATTTCTCAATCCGTTCTACCCCGCGGGCAATCACAAAATCAGTGTGTATGACACTTCTCCACTGAAGGACACTTTGCTGGAGTTAATTGATTTTGACCGGATCAACAATGGCGACATACGCCTGAGCGTGGGCGCAGTGAATGTGAAAAGTGGGAACTTCACCTATTTTGATTCCCAAAAAATCAAGATCCGACCTGAACACATCATGGCCAGCGGTTCATTGCCTGAAGGTTTTCCGCCAATTGAAATTGACGGCGAATGGTATTGGGATGGTGGCCTGGTTTCCAACACCCCGCTGCAATATGTCATTGATGAACAGTATCGCGATGACATGTGCATTTTCCAGGTGGATTTGTTCAGTGCCGAGGGCCCGATGCCCGAGGATTTGTTCGATGTGTCACAGCGCATCAGCGACATTCGCTATTCAAGCCGAACAAGGTTGAACACCAAGGTGTTCAAACAAACCCAGCAGGTGCGCCACACCATTGCCCGCTTGCTGCGAGAGTACCCGGAGCAAACCGTGCTGGATGACAAAGACCTGAAGTTGCTCAAACACTGGAGCTGCGATTCTGCCATCACGATTGCACACCTGATTTACCGACAGAAAGAATATGAAGTGCATTCGAAGGACTACGAGTTTTCACGCTTGTCGGTGAATGAGCACTGGCAGTCTGGCTTGGAGGATGTCCAGTTCACACTGGCACAGCCCGAATGGATCAACAGGAAGCGACCTGTGGATGGGGTGAAGGTGTTTGATTTCAAGCACAAAAGAAATGTATAGGTTGCTTACCGATTAAAAGGAAACGGATGCGTTTCTTTTTTGAGTCCGGATTGGTTGAAGCTTGTTTCCAGACTATCACAGCGTGGTTGGAACCTTATCACTGCGTGAGTTTGCAATTGGATTGCTGTCAAAACCGTTAGAATGGAGGCCAATCAATCTGGAACCTCCCGCAATGAGCAAAGCGCCTGACAAACCGGCCATCAATTCCGCTATATCCCGATGGCAACCCCTTGCCATGGATCAGCAATGGCCTGCCAAGGTGTTTGATGTGAATTGCACAGCGTGCCCGCGCCTGGCCCAGTTTCACGAACAAAACCGGGTCAAGTTTCCAGACCATTTCAATGGCCCGGTACCACCCTTCGGCCCAGCCGATGCGGATTTGTTGATTGTGGGCCTGGCCCCAGGCCTGCATGGTGCCAATCGAAGTGGCCGGCCTTTCACGGGCGACTTCTGCGGCGACTTGTTGTACAGCACCTTGCACAAATTCGGTTTTGCCAGCAAACCTGTTTCCACGGCCGTGGGCGATGGCCTGGTGCTGGTGAATGCACGGGTCAGCAATGCCGTGAAATGTGTGCCCCCCGAGAACAAACCCACACCGGCCGAAGTGAAAACCTGCAACGGTTTTATTGCCCATGAATTCAATGTGCACCCGCCACGTGCCGTGCTGGCATTGGGTTTGGTGGGCCACCAGGCTGTATTGAAAGCCATGCAGCTCAAGCAAAGCGCCTTCAAGTTCGGCCATGCAGCGGAACATGATCTGGGCGCGTTTCGCCTGTTTGATAGTTACCACGTTAGCCGATACAACACGCAGACAGGCCGCTTGACGACGCCCATGTTCGAAGGGGTACTCGATTCCATCAGCCAATACCTGAAGGCGAAAGGGCAGTGATGACGCAGGAGCAACAATCACTGGATGCACCGTTTGACATCGCCGTGTTTCTCAGAGACCTGACCACGCGGCCCGGTGTGTATCGCATGATCGATGCAAACGGTGTGGTGATGTACGTGGGCAAGGCGAAGAACCTGAAAAAGCGGGTGTCTTCCTATTTCCAGAAGACCCATGCCAGCCCGCGCACCAGCCATATGGTCGAGCGCATTGTGCGGGTGGATGTCACGCCCACGCGCACGGAAGCAGAAGCCCTTCTGCTGGAAAACAACCTGATCAAAAGCCTGAGCCCACGCTACAACATTCTGTTCAGGGACGACAAAAGCTACCCCTATCTGCGCCTGACCAATCACACCTATCCGCGCGTGGCCTATTACCGGGGTGCAGTGGACAAACGTTCGCAGTTTTTCGGGCCTTTTCCCAATGCCTGGGCGGTGAAGGAAAGCATCCAGGTGCTCCAGCGGGTGTTCCTGTTGCGCACCTGTGAAGACACGGTGTTTGCACACCGTTCGCGCCCCTGTTTGCAGGCCCAGATTCAACGGTGCAGCGCGCCTTGCGTGAACTGGATCAGCCCTGAAGACTATGCGAAGGATGTGGATGCAGCGTCCCGGTTTTTGCGGGGTGATCACAAATCGGTGTTGGCCAACCTCGAAGAAAAAATGCTGGAAGCCAGCGGCCTGCTGGAGTTTGAAAAAGCGGCGATGTACCGCAACCAGTTGGGTGCGCTAAGCCGGGTGCTTCAGAAGCAATCGGTCGATACCACAGGTGGTGACGACGACGCAGACGTGATCGCCGTGGTGATTCAGGGTGGTGCCGTGTGCGTGAACCTGGCCATGGTGCGGGGCGGTCGCCATTTGGGTGACAAGCCCATGTTCCCCAGCGTGGCACAAGCCACCGAGGACATTGGCCCCGAGGTTCTGGAAGCCTTTTTGAGCCAGGCCTATGTGGACCGCCCAATTCCCAACCTGTTGATTGTGAACCAGGACCTGGACGCGCCCGAATTGCTGATGGCTTTGAGTCAGCAAGCGGGTAAAAAAATCAACCTGATTCGTCAACCGCAAAGCGAGCGACGCAAGTGGCTGGACATGGCGGTGGACAATGCCCAAATTGCCATTCAGCGCCGAATTGCGGAGCAAGGGTCTGCCCAGTTCCGTACGCGTGCACTGGTGGAAACACTGGGGCTGGAAGCACGCCTGGAGGAAGCATATCAAGCCGGTGATGCGGCCAATATGCTGGGCGGCGTGCTTAAAACTCCTTCTGTGGGCAAGGCCGCAGCCGAGGCGGATATTCCCGCGGGCACCGAACAGGCATTGGGTCAACAAGGCGACGCGCCGCCCGAGGAAGTGGATTTGCTGGCCACATTGCGTGTGGAGTGTTTTGATATTTCCCACACCGCGGGCGAGGCCACGCAGGCCTCATGTGTGGTGTTTCACAACCACGACATGCAAAGCCGCGAATACCGGCGTTACAACATTGAAGGAATCACACCAGGCGACGATTATGCCGCCATGCGACAGGCTGTGACTCGGCGTTACCAGCGTGAAGGCAAAACCCCGATCGTGATGCCGCATATTGTTTTGATTGACGGTGGCAAGGGCCAGATTGAAGTGGCCCGGCAGGTGTTTGAGCAACTGAGCCTGGACATCAGCCTGATTGTTGGTGTGCAAAAAGGCGAGAACCGCAAGGTTGGCCTTGAAACCCTGGTGTTTCCCGATGGCAGGCCGAGCCTTGAGCTGGGGCCGGGTCACCCGGCCCTGATGTTGATTGCACAAATTCGCGATGAGGCCCACCGTTTCGCCATTACCGGCATGCGGGCCAAGCGCGCCAAGGCGCGGCAGGTGTCCGAGCTGGATGAAATTGAAGGCATTGGTGCCCGCAGAAAGCAAAAGCTGTTAACCCGATTTGGTGGCTTGCGCGGCGTGAAGGCTGCCAGTGTGGAAGACCTTCAAACCGTGGATGGCATCTCCAAAACACTGGCTGAAGAAATTTATCGGCGTTTGCATTGAAGAATTGCGCCTCAAGCGGCGTGTGCGCTGATATATTCTGTACCTCTAAAGAGTGTATTTACCTAACAAAAGAAGAGCATCTATGCCACTGAACCTGCCCATGATCCTGACCTGGGTCCGGATTATTCTTATCCCCTTGGTCGTTGGCATTTATTTTCTGCCCGAAACCGTCATGTCCATTTCCATGCAGAACTGGGTGGGTGCTTGGGTGTTCATTTTTGCAGCCATCACGGATGCGGTCGATGGATACCTGGCCCGTCGCTGGAATCAGACCTCTGCGTTCGGCGCGTTTCTGGACCCGGTGGCTGACAAGTTGATGGTCGGTGCTGCGCTGATTGTTCTGGTGGACCTGGGCCGCATTGGTCCCTTTCTCGCGTTGATCATCATTGGTCGTGAAATCACTATTTCGGCCTTGCGAGAATGGATGGCCAGCATTGGTGCGCGCAACAGCGTGGCCGTGAACTGGCTGGGTAAATTCAAAACGATTGCGCAAATGGTGGCCATTCCCATGCTGCTGGTGAATGAGGTGTGGATGGGCATTGATTTTCACATGTTGGGCACGCTGGCGATTTACGTGGCTGCGGTGTTGACCGTGTGGTCGATGTGCTATTACCTGATGAAGGCCTGGCCCGATATCCGCGACAGAAGCTAAGTTTCCATTGTCCTTTGCCATGAATAAAAGCAATTTATTGCCCCAGCAGTATCCGCTGCGGCAATCACTGAATGATGAAGTGCATTCAAGGCCCACGGAAACCCTGTGGCCGCAGGAGCGGGTGTTCCACATTGCCTTGCTGGTGCAGGGGGATGTGACGCCTCAAATTGTGTCCCAGCTTTTGGCATTGGTGGATTACTGTGGGTGCAAACCGGTTTCAGATGCCGAGCTTGCTGCACCCCAGGTCAGTTTGAGCTTGTGTGGTGGCGAGTCTGCCTTGCGCCTGCGGCTTGAGCGTCACAATGAATTCATCACCTTGACCTTTTTTGAACGGGCCGACCACGCCATTGTGTTTGATCGCCCGGTCACGCGCCGCTTGCCCCCTAGCTGGATGGCTTCATTGCCCGGCACCATGCTGGTGGCCATCGAACTGTTTGTTCAAAAAACCGAGAACCCGCGCGAGCCACGAACTGTGGCGGGTTATTTCGATGGCAACACCCTGATTGGTGGCATGATTGCCAACGGAGCAGGGCAGGCGTTTTCTGACCTGCGCATTGCGGATCGCGGCGCAACCCGAATTTTGATCTGCAACCTGAAAATGGGTTCGCGCCAGTTGGGCCGAGTGGTACAGCGCACCATTGAAATGGAAACCTACCGCATGATGGCGCTGCTGAGTTTTCCGGTGGCCAGGGCGACATTGCCCAAGCTGTCTTCCTATGAAGATCGGCTGGTGAAGCTGGCCACCGAGATGGCCGCCACCAGCAAGGCGGAGAACCTGATCAATGTCACAGCGGAAGACCTTGAAATGGACCGCAACTTGCTGAGCCAGTTGACTGATCTTGCCGCCCGGGTGGAGCAGCTGAGTGCCGAGAACAGGGTTCGCTTCACAGCTGCTGAGGCGTATACCGACTTGGTAAAAAAGCGCATCGCCGAGTTGAAAGAAATTCCCATGGTGGGCATGCAGACTTTTGGTGAATTCATGGATCGTCGATTGGGCCCGGCGATGAAAACCTGCACTTGGACCGCACGCCGGCAGGACGAATTGGCAGCACGTATTTCCAGGGTGACCCAGTTGTTACGCACGCGCGTGGAGATTGAACGTGAAAGCCAGAACCAGCGCCTTCTGACCAGCATGGACAAACGCGCCAAGGTTCAATTGCGCCTTCAGGAAACCGTGGAAGGTTTGTCGATTGTGGCCATTTCCTATTACGGCGCCAGTTTGATGGGTTACTTGGCCAAAGGCGCCAAGGGCCTGGGCATGGCCATATCGCCTGACCTGGTCACGGCTGTAGCCATCCCGGTGATTGCGGTGCTGTCTTATGTCAGCATGCACGCCATGAAGAAGCGCATGGGCCTGAAGGCCTGAGTATTTTTCAGAATTCTGGGTTGCCTGTTTCCAATTTCAGGATATTGTGGTTATAATTGCGGGCTCGGAAGCTTGGGTGAGCGGTTTAAACCAGCAGTCTTGAAAACTGCCGAGGATGTGAGTCCTCCGTGAGTTCGAATCTCACAGCTTCCGCCAGATGTATAACAATGACGCGCCTTACGGGCGCGTTTTTGTTTCTACCCACGTTCAGACCCACGTGGAGAACTACCCTTTCATTTGATCATAAGGTGGTGATATACGCTACCCTTAGATGAGAGCAGGCTCCGGAAATTCGGACACATGGATAAAAGATGACAGCTCTGCTTTTTGGGTCAACAATGTTGGCCAAGAAAGGAGAAATCATGAGTCGCAGACCACGTAGAAACCATTCACCTGACTTTAAAGCCAAAGTGGCGCTAGAAGCAGTTCGAGGCGAGCAACCACTTGCCGAGCTTGCCCAAAAACACGATGTGCACGGCACCCAAATCGCGCAGTGGAAAGCTGAATTGCTGCAAGGTGCTTCCACAGTGTTCGGTGCCACCAAACCCGCCGAATCCACAGTCGATGTGAAAGTGTTGCATGCAAAAATTGGCGAGCTGACACTGGAGAACGATTTTTTAGAAAGTGCGCTCATCAAGGTGGGGTTGCTGAGCGCAAAGCGATGATCGATACCAACCACAAATTGCCGATGAGCAAACAGGCCAGGATTCTTCGCATGGCCAGATCGACGCCGTATTACAAGCCAGTGCCGGTTTCTGAGTCTAACCTTGCGCTGATGGCTGCGATGGATCGGATTCATTTGGACCGTCCGTATGCGGGCAGCCGCATGATGCGTGATCTGTTGCTGCGCTTGGGCTTTGCAGGCGTTGGTCGGCGCAAGGTCATCAGCTTGATGCGCAAGATGGTCATTCAAGCCATTTACCGCAAGCCCAACACCAGCAAGCGACACCCTGGCAAAAGATCTATCCGTATTTGCTGCGAACGCTGCCCATTGTTCGGTGCAATCAGGTCTGGGCGCTGGACATCACCTACCTTCCGATGAAACGCGGCTTTCTGTACCTGTGCGCGGTCATCGATTGGTTCAGCAGAAAAGTGCTCAGTTGGAGGCTGTCTAACACCATGCATGCGGATTTCTGCGTGGAGGCAGTTCAAGAAGCGATCATCAAATACGGCAAGCCTGAAATCGTCAACACCGATCAGGGCAGTCAATTTACGAGCCTGGAATTCACGGAAATGCTCAAAGGTCATGACATACAAATCAGCATGGATGGCAAAGGTTGCTGGCGTGATAACGTGGTGATCGAAAGATTCTGGCGCACAGTGAAATACGAGGAGGTCTACCTTCGAGCCTACGAAACCACATCAGAGGCCAGAAAACATTTGCAGGACTACATTGCGTTTTACAATACCGGTCGAGGCCACCAGGCTTTGGATTACAAAACCCCTGACGAGGTGTATTTCGTCAACCAAGACGCGGCACTGGCCGCTTAACCCGCAGGGCTGGATCTTTATTAAAAATCCAGGAAAACTGTCCGACTAAACGGAGCCTGCTCTGTCACACGAGTTGACTATTGTGTAAATATTGTTGTAACTTCGTAAGGTTACATCAAAATTGCTAAAAGTATTTATGGATTTATTTTTATAAGTTTGAAAAAAATTATCTATATTTCACAATTTTGATTGTTTAAAATTTAACCAAATAAGTGTAATAAATATGGATGAGTCATTAAAAAATACGCTAAATCCTGCTGATGGAATGTTTGAATTAACGTTGATTAATGCTGGTGCTTCAGCTGCACAATTCGAAGATGTGGTAGTAGACGCCCTTAATAGAGGAATACCTGCCGAGTTAGTTACTCGTCTGAAAACTCTATGGGAGAAAACAAGAGTAGTAGCTGGTGAAATTGTGGCTATTGGAAAAATAATAGTAATCCAAATTATTAGTTTTCTGAAGAAATATCCAAGAATTTCCATTGGTTTAGCGTTAGGCGCTGCATTCTCGACTCTTATTGCCAGTATTCCTTTAATCGGTCCGTTGATTCATACGGAAGCAACTTTGGTTGCATCGCTGTATGGTGCAGGTGTCGGAGCGGCGATGGGAAATGGTGATGACTCAGGCTCCCCATTTTCTGCAGCAATCGCGCTAGCAGAAAAATTCTTTGAGTTGCTAAAGAACGTATTGAACTCGGTTTCCGGTTATTTTGATAATGATTCTGATTCTTCAATATTTTGGATGGATTCTGACTTTGATTGCGATGTGTAACATGAAAAGCTTTATAAAAAGTTTAGGTAAAAAGGCTAATGAGGTAGGCGCGTTGCTCAGTACCAAAGCACCTGCGGTGAAATCAAAACTTGTTGATCTGGGACATACAGCAAATGATCATGCGTCGGCTGCAAAAGTGGTTATTGAAAAACGCTCTAACCAAGCATTACTGAAAGCACAAGAAATCATTGAGAGTCCTCAGGCTCAGGCCATGTCTAAGTCCATTAATTCGGGTATCAACCAATTAAAAGTAACAGTGGATAAGACTTTGTACTCGATGATCTCCTCTGAAGAAAAATCGACTACGACAGAAAGTCCTAGTGACGAAGAATCAAAACTTAAGAATGCAATCGCCAAACTTGATGGTCGAGACAAGTTGGGTGTTGCCGCTGAAGTGATGTCAGTAGCTGGAGGTGCCGCAGCGGGTGCCGCAGCAGCAGGCACGATAGCAGGAGCTGCAGGCGCTACAACTCTTTTTGGTTCAACTGGACTAGCATCCCTGCTTGGAGGGGTTTTTACAGTGTCCACTCCCGTAGGATGGGTAATTGGCTCGGCTGTTGTTGCTGGGGCAGCAGGATATGGTCTGATGAAGTTTGCTCGCTCTGGAGCCAAACAGGATGTCGCGAGGAGGGAATTGATTGAGCGACTGACTAATCGATTGTCAAACTTGTCAAGCCCCGATGACGAATGCCAAACACAAACTAAAGAACTGCAGCATCTTTTAGCGCTTACGATGGCGCTTCAGCTAATATCAGATAGCCAAGGTGATAGAATGATTGCTCTGGTAGAAAGTGGCGCGCTTAAGCCAGAGCTAGCCATTAGCCGTCTTAAATCCTTGGCCAGAAGTGCAGGTGCACTTAAACAAAACACCGTCACCTGATTCAACAGCGTTAGTTTTTGCCTAAGGAAGAGCTGAACAATTCATGAATTCAGGACTTTCGCCGCGCAAAATTCAGCAGAAATTTTTCGATTAGTTTTTAATAGCATTTTTTGGCCTGAATCAGTGTTTTTCTGGACCCAAGTGGCCCGAACAGTGGCCCTTTTGGGCCTTTTCGCCCAATCAGGACGCACCTTGGGCGTTAAGCACATCTCTTCGTTTTTTCGTGATCAGCAGATTGGCCAGTGCGAACAGGGTGTACAACTGTGCGGTGTTTTTGGCTAGGCCCTTGTAGCGAACTTTCTTCAAACCAAATATGTTCTTGATGTAATGAAACGGATGTTCCACACAGGCACGTACCGAGGATTTCAGTCGCTCAAACACTCGGGTGATTTGGTCACCACCTTTTTTACCCAAAGCCTTGCGTTTGCCGGGCCGCATGGCCACATGCCAGGTTGCATTCGGGTTTGTGATTTCCTCTGTACGTTTTTCGATGCCCTGATAGCCTGCATCGGCAAACACCAGTCGTTCTTCGCCGTGCAACAAACTGTGGCCCTTGCTGATGTCAGCTGTGTTCGCGGGCGTTGTTTCCAGGGTGTGGACCGCTCCGCTGTGGGCGTCCACTCCAATGTGCGCTTTCATGCCAAAGTGCCAGTCATTGCCTTTTTTGGTTTGGTGCATTTCTGGGTCTCGCGCATTGTCTTCGTTCTTGGTCGCAGACGGTGCCGAGATGATGGTGGCATCCACCACGGTGCCTTCCTTAAGGATTAGTCCTTGCATGTTCAACAGGTTGTTGATGGTGGCAAACACCCGTTTGGTCAACTGCTTGTCCTCGAGCAGGCGACGAAACTTCAGCAGGGTGGTGGCGTCAGGCGCGTCCTCAACGTTCAGGTCAATGCCCACAAAGTTGCGAATGGCCATGCTGTCGTAGATGGCGTCATCAATGCCTTCATCGGACAGGCCAAAACACTGTTGGGCGATGTACATGCGAAGCATCGTTTCCAGCCCTCGGGGTGGGTGGCCTGGGCCGTTCTGTTTGGGATAGTGAGGCTCGATCTCGTCCTTCAATGCTTGCCAGGGGGTCACACGTTCAATCTCGGCAAGAAATCGATCACGTCTTGTCTGACGCTTCTTGCGGCTGTACTCGGCTTGAGAAAAGGTGCGTTGTTTCATGACTTGGTTTGATCGATGAGGACTGTTAAATATTACCCAACTTCGAGGAATGACATCAAACACCGGTTGAATAAATCAGTGTTTCCTTAAGGGGAATTTTTTCAATTTTCTAAGTTAATGTAATTGAAAAATAAGAATAATTGATTGATTTTATTTTTCTTCTATGAGATTAAATAATATTTAAATAAAAAATAAAGTATTGTAAAAATAAGTAATATTTTAAATAAAAATTTAATTGTTGCCTTTATTTTTTTAAATAGGTTATTATAGAATTCTTCAATTAATATTTCTGTTTCTGGAAGTAAGTTGATTTTTTTTGAAACATTTAAAATAGAAAGCGATGATAGTGGAATTAGAATTAAACTAAATGATGCCGAGATGTTTTCAATAGTACCGATAGCCAGCAATAAAAAAATAATGAACGCCGCGATAACGTATAGCTTCATAAATCTGCCAAGAACTCTGTTTAGAGCCAATCTGTCGCCACTGTATTTTTTCTCATTATTTAAAAGGGGGTAGATCACGATGGCCAAAATAAGAGGTAGGAAAACTACCATTATTAATGGTATTGATAAAGATCCAACTATAGCGCTGGTATTTCTTGAGAAAGAGAAAATCCAAAATACTTTGGTAAATTCTGATGAAAGGTATCCGATTAAAAACAGTAATGCCGATATAATGACTTGAATTCGATATTTTTTTAATTTATCGGGTGGTGAATTGGTTTTATCGATTGTCGGTGAATTTTTCACATCTTTCAGGTTTTTATTCATGGTGTACGTTTGATTTTTGATTTGAAATATTACTATTGACTGTTTTTAGTTAATAGAAAAAATGCATAAATAAGAATAGATTAAAATTTTGAAAATAATGAATTGTAGTATGACCTACTCCAGATTGTTCGATTCAGCATGTCTTAATTACAATGGTATCTCAGCCAAGTGAGAGACGAAATGAAACGAGCCCGATTCAGCGATGAACAAATGTAAGCCCCCAGCAAACCCGTCTTGACTTGGATTTGGACATTTCGTTTCGCATTGCTTAAACTACCGGCATGTTTGTTTCGGTCCAAGCGTAAGCTTCCCTGTCAAGTTAACAGTTAAAAATAGAGTTTCCTGCTGACTGAATGACCCTCGGCATGTAAACCGAGGGAGGTAAATTGTTTAGGGACTCGTGTGGTC
>JAIXTE010000096.1 GCA_027484315.1 Burkholderiales bacterium
CCTTCCCATCCCGAACAGGACAGTGAAACGCCTTAGCGCCGATGATAGTGTGCATTCGCATGTGAAAGTAGGACATCGTCAGGCTCTCCAATTCAAGAAAAACCCCGTACTCGAAAGAGACGGGGTTTTTTATTGCCCTCAGCATATGCTTTAAACTCTATACTCCACTGGTTTTATAACTGTTTGGGTGTCGTTGCCTTGAACCTTCAGATACATCAGAGTTTTTTTCAAAAAATATTTGGATCAATTGATACCAAACCGCTTTGCTTTGTTTTGTCGATCAGCAGTGGGTCAAATCGAGCAACTACAGCCCATGTACTTGGTCAGAGTTTCGAAGATTCCTGGAGATTGCTGATTGACCTGTATGAATCCATGCGCGTTAACCACCCGATTGAAGATTCTCACGTACGTTTTGACTGTTTGGTCAACATTGAGGAATCCAGTTGGGCACAAGTTAAGCTCAAATTTGAAACAACCAAGCGCAACTATTTTCGACATGGTCTTGTTTTAGACAGTGCTTTCAAATATCTTTTTTTGGAAACTGAGTTAAACGCAAACGCCATGTTGATCGCAGGTAGCGATGTGGACACCGCGCAGTTGAATGTCGGTAATTTCAATCGCTACGCACGTCGCAAGTACGGTCAATCATTTGTTTTGGATGACGCTGATACAAAACCTGTTTGGCTATTCAATACCATCGGCGTTTATCTGGGTCCAAATGCTGCAAATCCCGTACTGATTCACCAAGATGGTCCTTTCCTCGGGCTTCGAGTGAGTCCTCCTTTAGATTTTGATCTTACAACGCAGTTTGTATCCAAGGGATCAAGTTTTTTATCCAGACAGGTCAACAGTGAGGGGCGCTTTATCTATGGATTATTTCCCTGCTTTGATCGGGAAGTGGGGGGGTATAACACCCTGCGACACGCCAGCTCCGTTTACGCCATGCTTGAAGCTTGGGAGGTCACGCGCAATCAAGTATTGATGGATTCAATTGAACTTGCCTTGGATTATTTGATCAAAAATTTGATTCATGTGGTGAGTTTGCCAGGTTTGCCAGAAGGCAATGAGATGGCTTTTTTGGTCGATACTGGCAATGAAGTCAAGTTGGGAGGCAATGCTGTTTGTGTACTGGCTTTGTGCAAATACACAGAGTTGACTGGAAACAAGCAGCATATGCAGTTGCTTGAGCGCCTTGCGCACGGCATGGCTGCAATGTTCAATACCAGTACAGGTCAGTTCGTCCATGTCTTGAATTTTCCTGACCTGAGCGTCAAGGAAGTTTTCCGTATTATTTATTATGATGGAGAAGCCGCTTTTGCATTAATGCGCTTGTATCGTTTGACACGTAAGCCTGCATATTTGCAACTGGTTGAACGGGCCTTCGACTACTTTATTCAGGCCAAACACCATCGGAGTCATGACCATTGGTTGAGTTACTGCGTCAATGAGTTGACCGTATACAAGCCCCTGCGTAAGTATTTTGAGTTTGGGATAAAAAACTTTCAAGATTATCTGGATTTCGTCTTGGAACGAATTACAACATTTCCGACTTTGCTTGAGTTGATGATGGCAGCAGAGCAGATGTTGCAACGCATGAAGGACATTCCTGATCTGCATGACCTGCTTTCACAAGTGAACCTCGAAAAATTCTATCGGGCATTGAATACCCGTGCGAATTTATTGATCGCAGGTTATTTTTGGCCAGAACTGGCGATGTTTTTTGCCAATCCCCAGCGCATCGAGGGTTCTTTTTTCATACGGCATCAGGCATTCAGGATAAGGATTGATGACGTTGAACATTACCTCTCGGGGTTAATCGCGTATCGCAAGTTTTTGCTGGAGCGTACTCCTGTCGTGTTCAGGGCACCCAACACAGATCTGGCAAAACCGCTGCTTCCAAGTGTCGAGAAGTCGCCTGTGCCTTTTCCTGTACGGCCTTTGAGGTTGCCAGCTGATTTAACGGGAAGTATGAATGGGGAACTAGAGGAAAACCTTCTCACGCCGATTCGTGGTGGGAGATTATTTCACTTGGCTGCCAAGCAATGGAACCGGATGCGATTGGCTGCGCTTAGTGCAGGTCTAATTCTGTTGCCTGTCAGCGATTCAGACACATATCAATCATTAGAGATTCAAAAAGACCTGTTCATTTCCCGATTTGATTCAGTGGACTACGAAGCCGCAAATTCTGTGAAATGGAACGGCGGTGTTTGGACCCTGAAATCTGAGGCACAGGTGACTTCTATCCCGGGAGAGTCGATGCATGGTTTGGGGCTTGCGATTAATGTCAGCCTCGACAGGGGGGGGCGTGTTCTGGCTTGGCTGAGGAAGTATGCAGATCAGTATGGGTTTTGTTGGATGTCTCTTGGTGGGCCGTCGCATCTGGTGTATTTCGCTGGCGATTCTCTAGACGAAGTTCGAAAATCTGAATCAGAAAATGACCCGTACTTTAACAGATGGGATGCCAGTTTCATGTCTCGGGCCACACCTGGTCAATGGGTCAACACTCCCCACGACAATTGGTCTGCCTCTGGTCTGTTCGTTCGGGAAGTTTCCATGAACGATAGACAGGTCGCTGTAGTTACGGCTGATCCAAAAGAGCGGGGGATTCGTGCAGAAAGGTTGTCGAAGTTACCTTTCACCCCAGTGGGCATTCTGACGACAATGTCGGATCAAGAGTTGGTAGATCACTCAGTGCCCGCACAAGTGCCAGTTTATCGTGTGCCTGCGAATGGCAGGGCATTACTGGATCTGGCGTATCTTGCACGCAAGCAGTTTAAAGGCAAGGTGGTTGGAGTTACAGGTACGGCCGGCAAGACTACGACAGTTGGGATGATTGCGCATGCTTTGTCTGGCATAAGTGGTCCGGTGTACAGCACCAAGGGCAATGCGAATTTGCCAGCAGGTGTTGCATGGAATATCTGTCAAATGCCCTGGGATGCACCTTTTGGTGTGTTGGAGTTGGCGATTGGGTCGATGGCTGAAAATACACGTCTGGCGCGTCCTGATGTTGCTGTTGTGACCAATATTGGACCCTCTCATCTTGAATTCCACGGCACAACCCGAAATGTTGCCTTGAAGAAATCCAGAATATTCACTGGCGTTCCGGATGGTGGTGTTGCTGTTATTTGTTTCGATACGGAGCATTCCGATGTTTTGGCCAAGGCGGCGCATACTCAAGGATTAAGAGTACTGACTTATGGGTTTCATCCTGATGCGACTGTTCGAGTTGAAAAATGGGATCCTGTCACTGATGAATTGGTGGTGCTTACGCCTCGGGGTTCACACGCCCTGAGATTGAGACTCTCCGGAAAACACATGGTGCTCAACACATTGGCCTGTGTGGCAGTCGGGTTGGCTCTGGAACTCGACGTAGATGTTTTCCTGGCTGGTTTAAGTGATTTCTCGCCAGTTTCAGGAAGGGGAAAACTGCATGAGATTTCTTTTGATTCCAGACGTGTGAGTCTGATTGATGAGAGCTACAACGCCAACCCTGTGTCGATGAAAGCGTCGATTGAACTTGCTGGTCTTTTGTTTTTGAAAGGTGTTGCAAAACGGAATGTGATGATCTTGGGCGATATGCTGGAACTGGGTCCGGACACGCTGAAGTTTCATCGTGAATTGGACGAGGTTTTGATTTCACAAAAACCGGATTTGGTACTGTTGTGTGGAAAGCTGGTAAGTGTGTTGCTGGATCCGCTTAAATCAGCTGGTGTAAAGCAGGTTTTCGTTTTTTCCAGCGTAGAGGATTTAACCGTTGAGTTAGGTGGACTGTTGCAGGACGGTGATCAAGTTCTTGTTAAAGGGTCTAACGGCACGGGCTTGCACCGTTTGGTCGCGTGGTTGACTCAGGGTGCCGGGTCAGAAGGCGCGCAGTGATGGTTGCCGTGGTAGTTATTGCACTCAGTCGGTCATCTGACCGGCTGGGTGCAAAGATGCTATGGAATGAGTGACCTGCGTCACCGCAGCTAACCCTTGTCGATTCAGCTTATTTCAGAACGCTGCAGTTCGAGCTTACCGACACCAGAATTTTTCCAAGTGCTGGCAATGACCGTGGGTCGAGTGATTTTCCAGTGTTCAGGAAGGCGACAGAAATGTCGCGCGCCGGATCGGCCCAAGTCACGATATTGATCAAGCCCAGGTGCCCGTATGCTTTACGCGCTTTAACACCGAAAAGGGAAAACAGGTTTTCCCCGAGCATAAAGCCGGTGGAGAAGCGAATGGGGATCATCAGGGTTTGATCGATGGACAACCCACCAGCAGGCTTGGTGGCCAGCTTGATGGTGTCAGCTTCGAAGAGTTGTTTGCCGTTGAACTGACCGCCATCCAGCATCATTTGATAAAAACGACTGACCTCGTCAGCGGTGCCATAGATGTTTCCGGCCGGAATGCTGGCGTTCAGAAAGTCGGTGCTGTTGGAAATGCTGGCAATTTTTTCAAAATCAATGTTGAGTGCCCGTTTGGCCAATACATTGATCGGAAATACCGGCAGCGCACCCGTGCTGTAGTTGTAAGCAGCTGAGTCGTGGTGTTCCGGGTTCAGGCCATAGGTGAGGTATTTCGCTTTCAGGGGTTTTGCAATGTATTTTTGCAAGTTGGCCTGAATGCTCTCGCCTGTGACACGTTGAACCAGTTCGCCCAGAATGTAACCGCCAACTATGGCGTGATAGGCCTGCTGACTGCCATCGCCACGATCGGTGTAGCCAGCGTTGATGAGGTCTATCACAGTGTCCCACTTGAAGAGTAGCGATGGGTGCGGGTTACTGATTGGTATTTGCGGCACTCCAGCCCGGTGTGACAGAACGTGAGCAATGGTGATGCCTTCTTTGCCGTTGCAGGCAAATTCCGGAATGTACTTGCCGACAGTGTCATTGAGATCCAGTTTGCCAAGTTCCTGGAGCTTGTGGACCAGCATGGCGGTAATTGCTTTTGATGCAGAAAAAAGGCAAATAGGGGTATCGGGTGTCATCAGAACCTGATCGACATCTTGATCCGGGTGATTGGGCGGCGGATTGCCGCGCGCGTGTCCAATTGATCGTTTCAGTACGATTTCGCCTTGGCGGCGCACAACCATGGTCATTCCGGGTTGCAGGCCTGTTCGGTAAAAACTTTCAACGCTGTTCCAGATGGCCTCTACGTTGTCACGTGTCATGCTGACGTCGTAGGGACTCACTTCTGCTTTTGAATCAATTTGTGTGACTGCGCCCAGATTTTTGGGCACAGGGACTGTGTTTGTTTTTTTGAACATAGGAATGACTTGTCTCAGTGTTATAGGTATAGGTTAAGCGACCAAGTATCATTCCAAGCGAAAGTCTCGGTCAATCGAGATTTTAGGGGCCAGTCTCTATCTTTCAGAGGCCCCAGCGCTGCGGTTTGATACAGGTTCATGGAGTGCACGTACGAAAGTTCTGATGGGCTTCGCAGTGCTGCCCTTGAAAAACAACAGGGGCGAGAGTGTGCCGATGATGGTGACGTGATCTGTCCCTTCGATTGTCTTCAGAACGCTCTGATTGCCAGCAGACTTGAGTGCGTTGTGCAAGGCTTCGCTGTTGCGTTCGATGCTGACTAGGGTGTCGGTTTCCGGTGTCAAAATCAACGAAGGAGCCGCGCCTTTGGATGTGTAATCGATCGGTTGTGATTTGGGTGGATAGTTGGGGTGCTCAAAAACAGGACGCACTTCAACATCATTGATTGGGTAAATGTTGTAGGCACCGGCCAGCCCAATGAGTCCTTGAATGCTGGTTTGATGGGGCAATCCCGCAGCCTCTAGCCAGCGGGGGTCGAGTGCAAGCATGGCTGCGTTGTAGGCGCCTGCGCTGTGGCCCATCATGATGAAGTGCTGCGCTGGTTTTCGGTTCTTGTATTCTGATTTGGCCAGTTCTTTTTTCAGGTGGGCAATGCTTGCTGCGCCATCTTCCAGAAAAGCTGGGTATTTGACTTCTGGGTAAAGCCGATAATTGGGTATTGCTGCAATGTAGCCCATGGATGCAAGGCGGCGGCCAACGAACTCGTATTCGGACTTGTCGCCACGATTCCAGCTTCCACCGTAAAAGAATACGATGACAGGCGTGTTTTCAAATTCTTCGCTGGCACTATCGGGCAGGTAGAGGTCGTATTTTAATTTCGGATCTTCACCGAAGGCGATGTTTTCCTTCACATCGACGGTGTAGATTTTTGACACGGAGTTGACCACTTGCAGTGCCGAGCAACCGCCCAATAAAACCAATGGCAAAACTTTGAAGGCGCGCAGGACGAGTCGGAGTGATTTCATGGGATGCTACAGTGCAAATTAAAGTGGGCGGGCGTGCCGCAACAGTGGATCAATATAAAACAACATATGGATTGCAGGGTGGAGACAATGCGAAAAATTGATTTGAACAGGCCTGTGTGTGTGACAGGGGCTTCCGGTTATATTGCGGGCTGGATCGTGAAGTATTTGTTGGATGAGGGGTTTACTGTCCATGCGACGGTGCGTGATTCGACAAAAGCCAGTTCAGTAGCTCATTTGCGAAAAGCAGCGGAGGGTGCCAAGGGCACGCTAAAACTGTTTGATGCTGATTTGTTGAAACCCGGCAGTTTCACGCCAGCCATTGAGGGGTGTGAGTGGGTGATTCACACGGCCTCGCCTTTCGTGATCAAGGGTTTCAAGGATGCGCACGAGGCCTTGATCCGCCCCGCTGTGGAGGGTACTGCGAACGTGCTGGAGTCGTGCAATGCTGTGGAGTCGGTAAAGCGTGTCGTGTTGACCAGTTCTGTGGCATCGGTCTATGGCGATGCGGTAGAAATTCTGAAAGCGCCCGGTGGTGTATTCAATGAGCAGCTCTGGAACAACACCAGCAGCGAAAGCCATCAGCCGTATTCCTATTCGAAGGTGATGGCCGAGCGCAAGGCTTGGGAAATTTATGAGAGACAAAGCCGTTGGGACTTGGTGACTATTAACCCAAGCCTGGTGATGGGGCCTTCTCTGACTGCTCAAACTCAATCGACCAGTGTGGATGTGATGCGTGATTTGGGCAGTGGTCGTCAACGAACCGGTGTGCCCATGCTGGAGTTCGGGATTGTGGATGTGCGGGAGGTTGCGCGCGCGCACGTGCTGGCGGGTATGAACGAAAGTTCGGAGGGGCGTTATATCTTGAGTGGGCACACGGCCAGTTTGTTGCAAATGGCCAAGCTGCTGAAGCAGCGGTTTCCCAAGTATCCGTTGCCGACCAAGCAGTTGCCCAAGTTCTTGGTGAAGCTGGTAGCGCCAATCGCTGCAGGAGTGAGTCGTGAGTTCATCCAGAAGAATGTGGGCTATACCTTGCGTTTTGACAGCAGCAGATCAATCAAAAACCTCGGCGTTCAATACAGACCTTTGGTGGATACGTTAACGGAACATTTTGCGCAAATGATCGAGGACGGCTTGTTGAAAAAACGCTAAGACCTTTTTTAACCTTGTGGATTGATCAAGCCCTGTTCCCAGATGTGCAGGGCTTTTTTTCGCGTACTGTCCCATCGATAGTTTCCCAGCTCCCCGGTGGACTGAATCACACGGTGGCAGGGAATGAGAAAGGCGATTGGATTTTTTGCGATGGCGCTGCCCACTGCCCGGCTGGCTGAGGGTTTTCCGATGAACGCTGCGAGCTGATGATAGCTGGCCAAATGGCCTGGTGGTAAGTGCACCAAGGCTTGCCAAACCTGTAGTTGAAAGGCTGTTCCACGTAAATGCAGGCCAATCGGACTTGTCTGGTTTGGGTTGTCTGAAAAAACATGTTCAATCACCCGACAGGCCTGTGAATTGGACTGCTCCAACTGGACTTTTGGGTATAACTGGAGAATACCCTGGCGCCACTGTTCGTAGCCTAGATTGGCAGTTTCAAATTCGAGGCTGTTGATGCCTTTGTTGCTGAGGCATACAAAAGCCTGACCGAAGGGGCTTGTGCATTGCCCTGTGATGAATGTCAGCCCGGCACCTTCACTTTGAATTTCCCCGGGAGTCAGGGCTTCAAATTGCACCAGGAGCCGGTGCAGTTTGCTGCTGCTTCGGAAACCCATTTCATCCGCTGTGGACAAGGTGCTGAGCCCGGTTTTAAGCAATCGCCGAGCATGGTCTTTTTGCAGGCACAGAAAAAACTGTTTGGGGCTAACGCCTGCCCAACTTGTGAAAAGTCGTTGCAGGTGACCAGGAGAAAGTTCGAGCATTGTCGCCAGCTCCTCAAGCGATGGTTCGGTACGTGCTTCGAGGCCTGGAGTTGCACAGGCTTCTAGGTGTCGAATCGCCTTTTCAATTAGCTGGAAATGCTTGTCGGACTCAAGTGGTTTCACGTTCAGGTGCAAATGGATTGTTTACATGGACAGTGTCTTTGTGAAGGGCATGTGTGGCAATCTGTTTCTTGCGATCTTCGCAATTTACTCACAAGTTACATTGATCTTCGCAAGGGCTTTTCTATTTCTTGTGAGTATTGTTCGATTTATGAATCTGAAAATTGTGTGACTTAGTAACAAGAGTAACCCGTACACATTTCTATCGCACTGTTCGCGATGTATTCAAGAGGTCAACAAGGCCCAGAGGAGACACACATGGTCGGTTTGCTGCCGAAAAGTTCCCTGTTGAAGTTTGCTGTTGCTGCAGCGCTAGCGGCGATGCAGAGCGGTGCAATTGCCGCTGGCGCCTTTGAAGGCCCCGCAGGCATTGAAGGTCGCTGGGCGATGGAAGTGACGGTGGGTGCGTCGATGCGGATGAAAGATGCCGACAAGTCGCTGATCTTCATTGGCAATGGGGGTACGGCTTCCAGTGGTACTGTCGACGACGGCAATTTGAATTACCAGAAAGGCGATGTGTTCAATGCAGTGGCCAAGGCTGTTGGTGAGCTTGAGCTGAAAAAAGACAACTATGGTCTGTTTGTGCGAGCCAAGGCATTTTCGGATTTTCACAACCGCAGCAACCGTGTTCCTCATGGGTCGTCCAACAACGGGTTCCGACCCAATGAGCCGCTAAACGACAATGGCTTTGACAAAGGCACAAAATTCGAAGACGCGCAGTTTCTTGACGCTTATGTGTTTGCCGACTTTGAACCACTTGGCAAACCGCTGACCTTGAAAGTCGGTAACCAGGTGGTGACCTGGGGCGAGGCCCTGTTCGTTTTGGGCGGCGTGAATCAGTATTCCAATTTCGACTCGGCTGCCTTGCGCCGACCTGGCGCGCAGTTGAAAGAAGTGTTTCTGCCAATTCCTCAAATTTACGCAAACCTTCAGGCCACAGAAACCTTGTCGCTTGAAGGTTTTGTCCAGTTGAATCACGAAAAGGTTGTGGCCGATGGTTGCGGCACATTTTTCTCCCAAGCCGATTTGTTGAACTGTAATTTTCAGGGTGCACCGATCAACCCCGGTGTATTGAGCTTGGGCGGGGCCAACATCGATTTCACGGGCTACAACGATCAGCAGACTTTTTCTGGCGGCGGTACGGTCAACGTTAGTGGATTGCCCGTGAATACCGGCTTGCTGTCTGGCTTGTCCAACCTTCCTGGTATCGGTTTGCTGAGCGGTTTGACAGGTTTGCCGCTGGATTTGGCCCAGTTGAATTTCCGGATGGCCCAGCTGGCCGATGGCCGCCCCAAAGACAGTGGACAGGCTGGCTTGGCCGCCCGGTACTATGCTGGGGAAATCGGTACAGAATTCGGTGCGTATTTTGTGAATTATCACCAGCGTATCCCAGCGCTTAGCCTGGTTAAAACGCCCTCAGGAATTAACAACTCAGTGTTCAACGGACTAGCTGTGGCAGGCCAGGATGTGGTGAACCCCTTGTCCTATTTCTTTGACTACAGCAAAGAGAATATCCAGGTGGCGGGACTTTCCGCTGCCACTGAGTTGTTTGGCTATTCTGTTTTTGGTGAAATCAGCTACACCAAAGATTACCCGGCCAGCTACAACACAGCCGACTTGTTGAAGGGCGGTGCAACCGGGGATGGCCCTTTGGGCCGGTATGGTGATGCAACACAATTCCCGGTAGGCTCCGTATTGCAGGGCTACAAGCCGCTGGACAAGATCCAGGCTCAAATTTCCACCATTGCCCTTTTCCCGCGCCGTTTGGGTGCAAGCCAGGTTGCAGTGGTAGGTGAATTGGGTGCTCAAATGTGGCGTGGTATTGGTGACCCCTTCACCGGCGAACGATTTGGGCGTTCCCCTGCTTTTGGTGCGGGTTCCCATATTACTTACAACGGCGGCAATTGCAATGCAGGCATCAACCCCAACCCGCGCAACTGTGTCGTGGATGGTTATGCCACCGAGACCGCTTTTGGCTATCGTGTCCTTACCGCTTTGACTTATCCCGATGCCCTGTTTGGTGTCACCTTGATACCACGGGTGTTTTTCTCGCATGACTTCAAAGGCTTTTCAGCCGATGGCGTGTTTCTCGAAGACCGAATGAACCTGGGGCTTGGCTTGAGGGCTGAAATGCAGTCTGCGAAGTATTTCGCCGAGATGAACTACAGCATGTTCAATGACAAGGCCTATTTTGATCCATTCAAAGACCGCGACTTTTTATCCCTGGTCGTCGGCGCAAATCTGTAACTGGTTGTTTTTGGAGATGTTTGAAATGAAGTTGAGCAATATGAAGCATGTGGCCCTGTCCCTGGCCATGCTTGGAACGTGCCTTGTGGTGCAGGCACAATCCGCAGATCTGTCTAAACTGGGTACGACTTTGACCCCGATAGGCGCAGAGAAAGCAGGCAACGCAGCCGGTACCATTCCTGCCTGGAACGGTGGTTTGGCAAAGCCACCAGCAGGTTTCGACCCGGCCAAGGGCTACCTGGATCCGTTTGCGGCCGACAAGCCTGTATTGACCATCACTGCTGCCAACATGGAACAGCACAAGGACAAGCTGGCGCCGGGGCAAATGGAAATGATGAAGCGTTACCCCACGTACAAAATCAATGTGTACCCAACACAGCGCACAGCGGCCTATCGCCCTGATGTGTACAAGTTTGCCAAGGAAGAAGCGGCAGGTATCAAGTTGGCGGAAGGCGGCAACGGCATTTTGAATTTGAAAAAGTCCAATGTGCCGTTCCCGGTTCCTGCAGATGGTATTCAGGTAATCTGGAATCATTTGATGCGAGACTTGGGTGGTTCGATCACACGTCATTCTGCGGACTTTCCTGTTCAAACCAATGGCAGCTTTACGGTCGGGAAACGCACGGAAACCATTTCCTATGCGGCATTCATGGCTGATCCGGAACCCAACCGAATTTTCTATTATCTGAATCAGACGACTGCACCAGCCAACGCTGCTGGTGAGGTGGCGCTGGTTCACGAACCACTGAACCAAGTTCAGGAACCCCGTTTGGCCTGGCAATACAACCCGGGGCAACGTCGGGTGATTCGTGCGCCGGAGTTGGCCTATGATTCCCCCGGCATTGGTGCCGATGGTCTTCGTACAAACGATGACTTCAACGGCTTCAATGGTGCACCAGATCGTTACAACTGGAAGTTGATTGGCAAAAAAGAGATGTACGTGGCCTACAACAACTACAAGTTGACCAGCAAAGCGCTCAAATACAGCGACATCATCAAGCCAAACCATGTGAACCCGGATCATCTGCGTTACGAGTTGCACCGTGTGTGGGTGGTGGAGGCGACTTTGAAGTCAGGTGCACGTCACATTTATTCCAAGCGCGTCTTTTTCATTGATGAGGATTCCTGGGCTGTTTTGCACGCTGACCAGTACGATGCTCGTGGTGGCTTGTGGCGCGTTCGTGAGGTGTATGGTGTGCAGTTGTATGACGCCCCGGCATTTGGGCCGGCGGGTGAGGTCATTTATGACTTGCAAGCCCGACGTTACCTGGTCAATGCCTTGACCAACGAAGAAAAGCCGGTTGAGTTCGGTAAAAAGTACACCACTGCTGATTTTTCCACGGCCGCATTGCGACGCATGGGAAGGTAATGGTGGCACGGTGGATGGTGCTCGAATGCGCCTGTCCACTGATGCTAGAGTGGTTTTGACCCAGAGGAACTTGTTCTCTGGGTTTTTTAAATTGGAGATGGCATGAAAAAGCCGCTATTGCGCATTGCCCTTTTTGTTGTCGGTTTGAGTACCGGCTTGCCGGGCTACGCATTTAAAGATCCTCTGGAACTGCCTGCAATCCAGGCACCCAAAGCAGCGAAGGCGCTCTCGCTGAACGTCGCTTCGAGAGGCAACCATGTGCTGACAGTGGGCGAGCGCGGAATTATCTTGAAGCGTGATTTTGCTGCAGCAAATTCGGCTCAAGGTGTGACAGACAACGAAGGCAAAGTGTGGGTGCAGGCCAAAGTGCCGGTTTCTGTCAATTTGACTGGCGTGGAGTTTGTGACGGATTCCGTTGCTTTTGTCGTTGGGCATGATGGCGTGGTGTTGAAGTCCACTGATGCAGGTTCAAGTTGGGTGAAAGTATTCGACGGTATCAAGGCCAATCAGCAAGTAGTGGCTGCCGCAAAAAAGAAAATGGACGACATGCAAAGTCGTTATGACGCGGCCAAGGCTTCTGATCAGGAAAAAATGAACGAAGCACTGGAGGCTGCCATTTTTGCGTTCGAAGATGCCGAGGCAGGTGCCAGGTTTGGACCCGCTCGTCCTTTGCTGGATGTGTGGTTCAAGGACGCCAACACGGGCTGGGTCGTTGGCAGTTATGGACAGATTTTTGAGACGACCGATGGCGGTGCAAATTGGCTATTGATTGCGGATCGTCTGGACAATCCTGATTTCCGCCACTACAACGGCTTGTATGGTGATGACACAGGCTTGATGCTTATCTCCGGCGAGGCGGGACGGATTTATATCTCTTCCGATTTTGGAGCGAGCTGGAAGCGTTCTGAAACGGGCTACAACGGTCATTTCTATGGAACTGTTGTTTCTCGTAACGAGACGGGGCAGCCGATCGTCTTTGCCTACGGTTTTGGCGGAAATGTTTACCGCCTGGGTGCTGGTGCACAAGCCTGGTGGAAGCTGAATAGTCCAAGCAAGGAAAGTTTTGTGAAAGGCCTGAATATTGGAAAAAACGTGCTGTTTGTTGACCAGAAAGGTCGATTGGTCAGTACCGATGAAACAGGGACCGTATTGAAAATGGCGAGCGCTGCCGAAGGCAAGCCTGTCACGGGCATGGCAATTGTTGGCAACACCATGGTATTGAGTGGTCAAAATGGCCCCAGAACCCTTCCGCTGCCACGCTAACTGGATGAATTGAAATGAGTAATCAACAAGAATCGGGCAAGGTTGAGCGGTTTTTTGAATCAATCCTGTTCGGCCACAGAAAGCTGGTCATTGCTGTGTTTGCGCTGTTGTCTGTATTTTTTGCATACCACGCTACGCAATTGCGGCCTGATGCATCGTTCCAGAAGATGGTGCCGGTCACGCATCCCTTCATCGCCAATTATTTGAAATATGAAAACGAGCTGCGCCCATTGGGCAACGTGCTAAGGATTGCAGTACACAACAAGAACGGCACGATTTACGATCCGGAATTTCTGGAGAAGTTGCGCCAGATCACTGATGAGGTGTTTTACATCCCCGGGGTTGATCGGGGCAATCTGAGTTCGATCTGGACGCCTAACGTGATGTGGCGTCAGGTTACCGAGGAAGGTCTGCGAATGGGACCTGTGATTGGACAGGGTTTCTCGGGCTCACCAGAACAGATTGAAGCCGTGAAGGCAAATGTCGAGCGTTCAGGTCGAATCGGTTCATTGGTGTCGAATGACCAGCGTTCGGCCATCATTCTGGCCCCTCTGCTTGAAGTCGACCCGGATACCGGTGAAAAACTCAGCTATGGCAAACTGTCCACGCAGGTTGAAGAGCTTGTGCGCGACAAATATCAAAGCGACAGCATTGACATTCACATCACTGGTTTTGCGAAGCTGGTCGGCGATCTGATTGATGGTTCAAAAGACATCGCTGGTTTTTTCGCGATTACCTTTATCCTGACCGTGATCCTGCTGCTTTGGTACTCCCGTTGCTGGAAGAGCACGGCGGCCACGATTTTTTGCTGTTCGCTTGCGGTGATATGGCACCTGGGGGCGGTCAGTCTGCTGGGCTTTGGTCTGGATCCTTATTCGATACTGGTGCCGTTCCTGACCTTTGCGATTGGTGTGAGCCATGCAATTCAGAACGTGCGAACCATGGCGGCAGAGCGTTTCCACGGTGCCAACAAAATTGATGCATCCAAGGCCACATTCCAATTGCTGTTCATCCCGGGATCTGTTGCTTTGTTGGCTGATGCAGTGGGTTTTTCGACCCTGCTGGTGATCGAAATCGGAGTGATCCGTGAATTGGCAATCAGCGCGTCAATTGGTGTGGCCGTGATTATTTTCACCAAGATGTTTTTGTTGCCCGTGTTGATGAGTTTCACCGATGTCACGGAAAGTGGCTTGAAACAGGTGGCCAAGCAAGAGGCTGGCAAACACACCGTTTCGCATTTGTTGTCCCGATTGACTGAAAAGAAGGTGGCTTATGGCGTAGCCGCTGTGGCTGGCGTGATTCTGGTCATTGGTCTGTTTGCCTCGGCTGACATCAAGATCGGTGACCTGGATCCAGGTGCACCTGAACTGCGTCCGAATTCACGATACAACCAGGACGTCAAGTTTCTGGTGGAAAACTATTCCACCAGCTCGGATGTATTCGTGGTCATGGTTGAGACACCCGTAGGTGAATGTGGGGCCTACCCTGTTGCGTCGGTTGTCGACCGTTTCCAGTGGGAAATGGAGAACGTGGAAGGTGTTGAAGGCACGATGTCCTTGTTCACCATCATGAAGAACATCATCGCGGGCTTTAACGGTGGCAACCCCAAGTGGTTGGCTATTTCCCGCGACCGCTTCATTTCAAACGGGGCTCACAAGAACATTCCGACTACTTTGTACAACTCCGAATGTTCGATGACACCAGTGATTTTGTTCCTTTCCGATCACAAAGCCGAAACGCTGGAGCGCGTGGTGGCCAAGGTACAGGCCTTTGCTGCTGAAAATGATTCTGCTGATGCCAAGTTCGTTCTGGCAGCTGGCAATAGCGGCATTGAAGCTGCGACAAACATTGTGGTTGAACAGGCCCAACGCGTGATGCTGCTGCTGGTTTACAGCATTATCGGTGCACTGGTGTGGTGGGAATTCAAGAGTTTCCGCGTGATGTTGGCCATCATGATTCCGCTGTTCATCACCGAGGTGCTGTGTCGGGTCATCATGGTGCAGTTGAACCTGGGCATCAAGGTGGCGACCTTGCCGGTGATCGCGCTGGGCGTTGGCATTGGTGTCGATTATGGCATCTACATTTATAACCGCCTTGAAAGTTTCTTGGCCAAAGGCTTGAATTTCAAGGACGCTTATTTCGAAACGCTGCGTTCCACCGGTGTGGCGGTGGCTTTGACGGCAGTGACCTTGGCGCTGGGCGTTTTCACATGGGCGTTCTCCGCGATCAAGTTCCAGGCTGACATGGGCATGTTGCTGGCCTTCATGTTCTTGTGGAACATGGTTGGCGCGATTGTATTGATTCCTGCACTGGTGCGTCTGTTTGCATTTGGTGCAGTCAAGAAACGGTTCGGTCCATCGGTAGATGGTCCAAGCCGATAAATTGTTTTCTTACGAACTCAAGGGCGGCGTCAGTCGCCCTTTTTTTATGCCAACGGGTTTGTGTTAATCTCCTCTAACCACAGATCACTCGAAAGTTCAATCATGCTTTTTCCTGCACTGCCAACCATGCCCCATCCCCTGCAATTTAAGTCGGTGACGTTCACGGCCTTGAAACCAGGTCCCAAGTTGATTGTGCTGGGTGCAGTTCATGGCAATGAAGTGTCGGGCAGCAAGGCAATTTTAAAAATGATTCAGGAGTTTGAAGCTGGCGACCGATTGCTTCAAAACGGACAAGTGACCTTTGTGCCCATTACCAATCCGTTGGCATACAACAGGAAGCAGCGAAACGGGGACCGAAACCTTAACCGGAACCTCACCCCGACCGATAATCCAAAGGATTTTGAAGACCATGTCGCCAACTGGTTGTGCCCTTTGCTTGCTGCGCACGATGTGTTGCTGGATATTCACAGCTTTCAGAAAGGCGACGTACCATTTGCCCTGTTCGGTCCCAAGAACAACAACACCGAGCTGGAATCGTTCGAGCATGAGGATGCCGAGCGAGGATTGGCCTTGCGTTTGGGTGTGTCCCGGTTTGTGGATGGCTGGTTGGACACCTACGCCAAAGGCGTGGCCAACCGAGTTGCGCATTTGAAAGCCACAGGACAGTCAGGTGAGGGTTTGAACACCGACCCACGCTATGGCATGGGTACTACCGAATGTATGCGCTCAAATGGCGGTTACGCGGTGACTTTGGAGTGTGGTCAACACGAAGACCCGAATGGTCCCACTATCGCTTACGCCGCCATCGAGAACACCTTGGTGCACCTTGGTTTGATCAATGGCGTTGCGGTGCCGGCGGTGACCAGCTATCAACATCTGAGTTTGGTCGAAGTCAATGACAAGCAGCATTTCGACGACACGTTTTCTCGACAGTGGTCCAGTTTTGACTCAGTGCAAAAAGGTGAATTGATTGGAGTCCGTAAAAGCGGCGAGGAAGTGCGTGCCAGTCAGGACGGATTCATCGTATTTCCCAACACGCTGTCTCAAGCCGGGCAGGAGTGGTTTTATTTGGCCGTTGCCAATAACTCCAATCTAAAACCCTGTTTGTAAGTAATTTCTCTTGGTGGTTTATATCAAATACCTACAAACAAGTAATTGAAAAATATCACTTTCCGGATTGTGTACTGATTCCCGATTTGTTTAAATGAGGTCTTCGTTATCGCTTGACGTACTTCTAATGACCAGGTTTTTGCAAGACGTGCAGTATGTAGATCGGCTAAGCCAAGCTGTTGCTGTGCTTGGAGGCACCACATCTCCATCCTATGAGGCTGTCAGTTTGCAAAACGCAGAAAGCACGGTGGAAACTGCCCTCGGCATTTCTTCTGTGGGTTCCGAATCCTTGAATGGAACCAACCAGCACACGGTTGATTTGGACTCATTGTTGGGAGGCGATAGACCAACAGTTGAAGTCGCCCCTGCACAAGTGCGCAACACAAATTTCTCTAACGGGTTCACAGACGAGCCGATTGGGTTGGACGCAAGTCAACTGCTTCAGGGTTCTCAGGATCCTGAGTTGTTGACACGTTTTCAAACCCAGGATTCCGATCCCACAGCACCCTCAGCCACACAGCCGAGCGAGTCTAGGCTTGTGGCCGATGGAACTGGAGAATCGTCTGCTACGAGTAGTGGTTCAATGTCTCTGTCCAGCTTCCTTGATGAACTCGTTGCCCAGATCGAGGCGTCTTCTGGCGATGTTTCCACCGAATTTTCTGGAAGCACGCAAGGTGCTGTGCGTGAGCTAGTTTTTGAGATTGGCTCTGAACTGTCTACTTCAGTGCGTCAAGAGTTTCAGGACAATCTTGCTGGAGTTGGCCGGGAGTTGGCAGAGCAAGTGATCGACAGTGTCGGCATTGATCCGCTTTCAAAAGCCTTTGAACCCTTGCTTGCAGTTGATTATTACGGCGAGTCTGCTCTTGTTATCAACGGTATTTTGGACGGAATTGGCCAGCCCATAGGGTCAGTGTCCTTGCCACAAGTTAGCCCTCTGACTGCGAACTTTAGGAACGAGCTCACTGGCTTGTCTGCCTGATTTTTTCTTGATTGGGCAGATCAAGTTCGATAAAGGACCCGGTTTCTCCCCCTTCCTAAGGATTTGATACCGCCTTGCATGCGTCACAATGGACTTTGGTCAAAGTAACCGGTCCAGGCGCGCATGAACTACGGCAATCAAAGAACTCAAACTGAATCCTCAACCGAGATGATTGAGATCCTCCTTTTTTCCCTTGGGGGAGAAGAGATCTTTGGCTTGAACGTATTCAAGATTCGTGAGGTGACGGAGATGAATCAGCTCACCCAGATTCCGGGTCAGGAGGGTGCCATGAATGGCGTGATTTCCTTGCGTGGCCAGGTTCTGCCAGTAGTGTCTTTGGGCAACGCGATAGGGATGTCTACCGACCAGCCGGATTCCAAGCTGATCATTTCAGAATTTGCATCAAGGTCAGTTGCTTTTGCTGTCACGGATGTAGACAAAATCATTCGTGTGCCATGGTCTGATGTGAAACCTCCCCAGCGATATGACGCAGAACAGGGTGCCGTATTTGGTGTGGTGATGCTGGCTGATGGAAGCCTTGTGTCGTTGGTGGACATTGAAAGTGTTTGCCATCGGGTGTTGCCGGAAAAAGAAAGTAAATCTGTCAGCACCGGGTTTGAGTTGAAGCAAGTGGGGCCGGTATTTTTTGTCGACGATTCCATGGTGGCCAGGCGAAAGATCAGTGAAGTACTGGATACCATGGGTTTGCAACACAGTCATGCGGTAAACGGCGTGGAGGCTGAACAAAAATTGTTGGCAATGGCCTCTTCTGCGGAGTCCAGTCAGGTTGCCATTCAGCAACGCATCTCGCTTGTTCTGGTGGATGAGGAAATGCCCATCATGGATGGGTGTACCCTCACTCGAAAGCTCAAGGGCGATCCGCGTTTCAAGAACATTCCGATCATCATGTATTCCTCGCTGACCTCCGAGGAAAATGCCCGTCGAGGTATTGATGCAGGGGTGAATATTTACGTCAAGAAGTTTGACTCGGCTTCGCTGTCCAATGCGATCGGGCAACTTCTGACACACGCTTGATTTTCCCCATCATGGAAGCGCTACACTTCGAATAATCTCAGTGATGTGACTTTCATGATGACACCCGTGGCTTCGCCTTCCCATGATTTCTCTGTGTTGTTCGACAACATTGCCAACGATTTGCGATTGAACGGTTTTAGTGTTCAGCCCATGGCCTTGCCATACGACTTCTGCCTGGACCTGCGGCAAACCCTGTTGGGTCTGGACGCGTCGGCGCTAAAAAAAGCAGGCGTTGGCCGCGACGCGCGCAACCACGCCAACGCTGATTTGCGACGTGACGAGATATCCTGGATTGAGCCTGATGAGGGACCAAAAGATGAATGGCTGCAGTTCAGCGCGTGTTTGCAACAGCATTTGAACCGTACCCTAATGCTTGGTCTTTTTTCGTTCGAATCCCATTTCGCACATTACGCCCCCGGCGCTTTTTACAAAACCCACCTGGATGCGTTTCGGGGGCAGGCCAACCGCATCCTGTCGGTGGTGCTGTATCTGAACCCGGGTTGGACAGATTACGATGGCGGTGAAATGGTGCTTTACGAGGAAAATGAGCCTCATGAAAAGCTGTGTTCTGTCAAACCTGAGTTGGGCACCCTGGTTGTGTTTTTAAGTGAAGAATTTCCGCATGAAGTGTTGCCAGCCAAGCGAGACCGCTACAGCATTGCTGGTTGGTACCGGGTCAATACGTCCACGGGCACCAGGGTCGACCCACCAGCCTGATGCGAATTACCACCGAAGAAACTTCGGGCCCAGAAATGCACCCAAGGCGCCCGACAGGGCAATACCCAAGGTGTACCACACAGCAATAAAGGGCGCGGCAGGTTCAGTGCAGGCCAGCGCATAGGCCAGTGCCGCTACCGCACCGGAGAATACGCCGCATGCTGCGCCTGCCAGTGTGAGGTCGGTGGGTGCCAAGCCCCGCATCGCCCAGAACGATCCTGCCATCACCGGCACGGACAAACTCAAGATTGCCCAAGGGCAAACCAACCAGGAGTGCCCCATCAGCGAAGGAGCTCGTTCAGATTCGGGCGTGCCCAGATAGGAAATGACACCAGCCATTGCCATCACCCCGACCACACCAAAAACAGCCAGAACTGCCTGCCGGCCAGATGATCCAGGTTTGCCTACACGAGCCACCAGCGAAGCTGCGGCGAAGGCCAACGCACTTGCATACGCTATTTTGATCCACGGGCCTGGCTCGAAAAACATGCTTTGAGGAATGAGACCCAGCACAGCAAGCACCAGGATGGCAGCAACCAGTCCGCCGAGCATGCCAGCGGGGACAAGCCTGCGTGCCATGGATACTTGTACGGCAGGTCCTGCCTCTTTACTTAACAGTTCAATCAGTTCCACTGTTTTCATGATTCTTCCCTTACCAATGCAGCCAGTTGTTTCAGGCCACGGTGCACTTGAACCTTCAGCGCCGCCACAGAAACTCCGCTTCGGTCCGATGCCTCGATCATCGACAGCCCTTCAATTTTGGTCAGTAAAATTGCCTGTTTCTGCGATTCAGGCAATTGCTCAAGCAACACCGACAAATCCCTTTTCGAGGGCAGCTCCTCGGGCGCAAAAGGATGTTGGTCCTCGGTCAGTTCGTCCAGCGAATCATTCAAATTGTCCCTTCGACCCCGTCGGCGCCATAAATCGACCAGTTTGTGCCGCGCTATCGCAAACACCCAACTGCTGACAGGCAGCGTTTGATCATAGGTGCCACGTTGCAGGTGCAAGGCCAGCAGTGTTTCCTGAACCAGGTCTTCCACCTCATCCGGCAACGCCTGCAAGCGCCTTCCGTAAAACCTGCGCAGGCGTTGAGCGATGGTTGCCAAGGCATCCCGATAGGCGTTTGTATCACCCATCTGGCCGCGCATCCACAGGGGTCTGAGTGTTCGCTCAAATTCATCATGAGCTGTCGTTAAACTGGATTCGTTGGGAGGGGTCATTCGGTTACAAAGACAAACCAGATTGTTGATCACAGACACTACCACACTTCAATTTGCCCCGCGAAGACGTCGCAGTTGCTTAACATGCACTGGTTCTGCAAAGCAGTGCCCCTATAATGAGGGTCTGTTTAAAACACTCGCCAGCATTGGGGGAATAAAATGCAATCCATGAAAACACGCGCCGCAGTGGCTTGGGGCCCAGGCCTTCCACTTTCCATTGAAGAAGTGGATTTGATGCCACCCCAAAAAGGCGAAGTACTGGTCAAAATCGTGGCCACTGGCGTGTGCCACACCGATGCATACACGTTGTCAGGAGATGACCCCGAAGGCATTTTCCCGGCTATTCTGGGCCACGAAGGTGCGGGTATTGTTCTGGCCATTGGCGAGGGTGTAACCAGCCTGGCGGTGGGTGACCACGTGATCCCCTTGTACACCGCAGAATGCCGCACGTGCAAATTCTGTATGTCAGGCAAAACCAACTTGTGTCAGGCCATTCGGGCCACGCAAGGCAAGGGCTTGATGCCTGACGGCACAACGCGTTTCTCCAAAGACGGCAAGCCGATCTATCACTACATGGGTACGTCGACTTTCGCAGAACACACGGTAGTGCCTGAAATTTCCCTGGCCAAAATCGACCCTGAAGCACCGTTGGAAAAGGTGTGCCTGCTCGGTTGTGGTGTAACCACCGGTATTGGTGCTGTACACAACACGGCCAAAGTGAAAGCCGGTGACACCGTGGCTATTTTCGGCTTGGGTGGTATTGGTTTGGCGGCCATTATTGGTGCAGTGCAGGCCAAGGCCAGTCGAATTATCGCGATCGACATCAACCCGGACAAGTTCGAGATTGCCAAAAAGCTGGGTGCTACCGATTGTGTGAATCCGAAAGACCACAGCAAGCCCATTCAGGAAGTGGTAGTTGAAATGACCGATGGTGGTGTGGACTTCTCTTTTGAATGCATCGGCAACGTCAATGTGATGCGTTCGGCACTGGAATGCTGCCACAAGGGCTGGGGTGAATCGGTCATTATCGGTGTGGCCGGTGCCGGGCAGGAAATCTCAACACGTCCGTTTCAACTGGTCACTGGTCGCGTGTGGCGCGGCAGCGCCTTCGGCGGCGTGAAAGGGCGCACTGAATTGCCAGGTTACGTCAACCGTTTCATGAACGATGAAATTGACCTGGACACATTTATTACGCACACCATGCCGCTTGAGCGCATCAACGAAGCGTTTGACTTGATGCATGAAGGCAAGTCCATCCGCACCGTGATTCATTTCTGACATGAAATTACTCAGTAGCGTTCAAAGTTTTGGTGGTTTGCAAAACCAGTACGAGCATGCGTCTGCCACGCTGAGTTGCACCATGCAGTTCAGCGTGTACCTGCCGCCCCAAGCCCATGCCGGGCAGCCCGTGCCAGTGGCATATTGGCTTTCAGGGCTGACCTGTACAGACCAGAACTTCGCTACCAAAGCAGGGGCGCAGCGAGTTGCGGCAGAATTGGGTGTCGCGATTGTGATGCCGGATACAAGCCCGCGCGGTGAGGCGGTTCCTGATGATGCTGACAAAGCCTACGACTTCGGCTTGGGTGCCGGTTTTTACGTGGATGCCACGCAAACCCCGTGGAACGCGCATTACCGGATGTACAGCTACATTGTTGACGAGTTGCCCGCATTGCTGGAAGCGAATTTGCCTTTCAGTGGCAAGCGTGCAGTCCTCGGGCATTCCATGGGCGGGCATGGTGCCTTGACCATTGCCTTGAACAACCCTGACCGCTATGTGTCGGTGAGTGCTTTTTCACCGATTGTCAGCCCAAGTCAATGCCCTTGGGGTCAGAAGGCCTTGGGCCTTTATCTGGGTGAAGATCAAGCCGCCTGGCAGCGCTATGACACGGTGGCTTTGATCCGTGCCGGTGCGCGGCAATTGCCCATGCTGGTGGATCAAGGTTTGGCAGATAACTTTCTGGCATCACAGTTGAAAACTGATTTGCTCGAAAACGCCTTGAAAGAAACTGGCTACCAGGCCGAGGTGCGTTATCACGCTGGGTACGACCACAGCTATTATTTCATTGCCACTTTTATTGAAGACCATTTGCGCTTTCACGCCAAACACTTGAAGTAAAACCGTTGTCCCTGGATTAATCCAACCTGAACGGGGTGCCTCGTCGATGAGCAAGTCTCTGCGTCTGTCTGAAAAATGGTTTCGCCGCGGTCTGTGGGGCGTGGCGGTGGTGTTCGCCTGGTTCTTGATTGGCTTGGGCGCCACAGTTGTTGGCGATCTTCCTCAAGTTGAGAAAGTCCAGACCCTTGAAGACTTCATTGATCCCACGGCACTTCAATCTGTTCGGGATGACATTCGTGACAACGAATCCAACTCACGCCAAATCAGTGATGTTCTGGAGCAATTGCAGCTTCAGTACAACGCTGCCAAAGCCGACACAGAGTCAGAACGCGAGAAATTCACGGCCTGGGTGGCCACGCGGCAAGCCACAGCAAAGCCAGACCAAGATCAGGAACTGATTTCACGGACACAGCGCCTTGACAATTTGCAGGCCTTGGAAAGAACGGCCTTGGGGCGGCTTGAAGCACAACAAAAGTTGTTGCTGGATGCACAGCAGGCCAACGAACAGGCTCAATTTCGTTTGGCTGAACTGCAGCAGGGTGCGCAAGACGAATTCAACCACGCCCGGCAAAGCCAGGAGCTGAGGGTTTTTGCGTACCGACTGGGCCTGACCCTGCCTTTGTTGCTGCTCGCGGGGTGGCTGTACAAAACCAAGCGGCAAAGCACGTACTGGCCTTTTGTTTGGGGCTTTATTTACTTTGCGCTGTTCGTGTTTTTTGTCGAGCTTGTGCCTTACTTGCCCAGTTACGGTGGATACATTCGTTACCTGGTGGGTATCGTGATCACCGTATTGGTTGGCCGACAGGCCATTCTGGCCTTGAACCGTTACCTGGAGCAGCAACGACTGGCCGAGGCACAGCCCGAAACGAAGCGACGCGAAGTGCTTGAATACGACACCGCGCTGGCGCGCCTGGCCAAAGGGATTTGCCCGGGCTGCGAAAGGGCAGTTGATTTGAAAAACACCAGCATCGATTTTTGCCCGCACTGCGGCATTGGTCTGCACGACCGTTGTGGACACTGCCACACGCGAAAAAGCACCTTTGCCAAGTATTGCCACAGTTGTGGCACCGGGGCAGGCTTGACTACGGCTGACCAGGCGTCACCTGTTTAAGGTGCTGGGTATTTCACCGCATTTTTGATCAGTTTCCTCTGAGCCGCATCGACCGGGTCAATGTCGAGCTGGTTGCAGATCTGAAGCAGGTACAAGAGTACATCGGCCACCTCGTCCTTCACTTCGTCGAGTGCTTGGCCTTGAAGTTTGCGCGAATCTTCTTCCGTCATCCACTGGAAATGTTCCACCAGCTCAGCCACCTCTACGGACAGGGCCATGCTGAGGTTTTTTGGAGAATGAAACTGCTCCCAATTGCGTGCTGCGGAAAACGTTTTCAGTTGGTGCTGGATGTTCTTCAGGGTGTCTGTGCTCATGCTTTGGTCGGTGCGGTGAATTTGATGGTTCATCTTACTGAATACCAACAAAGAAAAACGCCAGCTTGTCGCTGGCGTTTGTTTCCCGTGTTGTTCCTGCTTACGCGGCGGTATTCAATGCCGGGTAATCAATGTAGCCAACTGGCCCTGGGGCGTAATAAGTGGCCGGGTTGCCCTCAGCCAATGGGGCATTCTGCTTCAAACGTTGAACAAGGTCCGGGTTTGAAATGTAGGCGCGGCCAAAAGATACGGCGTCAGCAAGGCCTGTTTCCAGTGCGTTGATTGCCATTTCACGGGTATAGCCATTGTTCACAATGTAGGTGCCCTTGAATGTGTTGCGGGCCCATGCATAGTCGAAGCCTGGCACATCCCGATCGCCACCGGTTGAGCCTTCAATCATGTGAATAAAACCGATACCACGCTGGTTCAACTGTTCGATCAGGTAACCAAACACCGCTTGGGGGTTGCTGTCACTCAAGTCGTTAAAGGGTGTCACGGGGGACAGGCGAATACCCACCTTGCCGGCACCAATTTCTGCAACCACTGCGTCAACCACTTCCAGTGCAAAGCGGGCGCGGTTCTCAATCGATCCGCCGTATTGGTCTGTGCGCTGGTTGGCGCCGTCCCGAATAAACTGGTCAATCAAATAGCCGTTGGCACCGTGAATTTCCACACCGTCAAAGCCGGCTTTCAATGCGTTGGCTGCACCTTTGCGGTACTCGGCCACTACGGTTGCAATTTCGTCCACCGTCAAGGCGTGGGGCACAGGTACATCCACTTTGCCTTTGTGGGTGTAAGCCACCACGTTGGGTTTGATTGCAGAAGGGGCGATTGGGCTTGGCCCGCCAGTCAATTCCGGGTGGGTGATGCGGCCCACGTGCCAGATTTGCGCAATGATCTTGCTGCCTGCTTCATGAACAGCCTGCGTGATTGGCTTCCAGCCCTCAACCTGCGCATCAGAGTAAATGCCGGGTGTGGCCATATAGCCCTTGCCCGCAGGCGATACCTGCGTGCCTTCGCTGATGATCAAGCCTGCATTGGCGCGCTGGCGGTAATACTCGATATTCATCTCGCTGCCGGGAATGTCGCCTGCTGCTTCGTCGGACCTACAACGGGTCAACGGGGCCATCACCACCCTGTTTTTCACTTCGATACTGCCAATGTGGCCTGGCTGAAAAAGCTTCAATTCATCGATGTTGTTTGTTTGCGTGTTCATGCGTGTTATTCCTTTTGTGTTGCAGTGCAATGCTGCACATTATGCGCATTCAGGTTCATTCAGTCTATGGAACAGTTGGTATAGTCACTATTCCAAAATGGAATGAATAAGGGTATTTTGAATGGACCGATTGCGATTGATGGAAACCTTTGTCCGTGTGGTTGAAACAGGCAACTTTTCAGCTGTGGCGCGGCAGGCGAATACCACCCAATCAGCCATCAGCAAGCAGGTACAGGCCTTGGAAGCCGATGTGGGTGTGTTGCTGTTGGTAAGGTCGACCCGAAGCCACACCCTGACCGAGGCTGGTCAATTGTACTACCAGCGTTGCCGGCAGGTTCTGGAAACCCTGGAGCAGGCACGGGTGGAGGTTCACCAGGCTGAGTACGAAGTCAGTGGACTGTTGCGCGTGGCCGCGCCCGTGGCATTTGGCCGCATACACATTGTGCCCCGCTTGGCTGCTTTTTATGATCGCTATCCGAAAATGCGGATTGACCTTCAACTCGACGATAGTTTTGTCGATTTGGTGGCGGCGGGCATTGATGTCACTTTCAGGATGGGAGAACTGAAAGACAGCCGCTTGATTGCACGGCGAATTGGGTCAGTGGCCAGGGCAGTGATTGTGTCGGGTGATTATTTGTCCCGCCATGGAACCCCACAAACACCCGATGACCTGACTCGCCACAACTGTCTGCTCTATACGGGTATTCGCAACTTCAACGAATGGACTTTTCACACTGCCAAGGACAAGTTGGTGACCGTGCGGATTGGCAGCAATTTCCAGTCCAACAGTTCAGAAGCCATTCGCCAGGGCGTACTCGAAGGGTTGGGTATCTGTTATTCCCCCACCTGGATTTACGGTCGGGACTTGCGCGAGGGTACTGTCAAGGTGATTCTGGACAATTACAGGCCCAGTGCCTTGCCCTTGAATGTGGTGTATCAACCCGAGCGTCGACCCTCCATCAAGATCAACAGTTTTGTGAATTTTTTCACCGAGGCGTTCAGTCAGGATCCGGATTTGTCTTTCGCCATTCGGCCCGCTGTTTCATGAACTGGATGGCGCCTTCCACAGTGAGCAGAACCAGCGCCAGCCAAATCGCGATGTAGGTGGGCCATTCATTGGGTTCAATTGTTTCACCAATCAAAAATGACACCCCCACAAGCAAAACCGGCTCCACGTAGCCCAATAGGCCGAACAGGCTAAAAGGCAGCAAGCGGCTTGCAACAATGTAGGACACGAGTGCCGCAGCACTGAGCACACCCAGCAACACAACCATGGCCGGCAAAGCGGGGTGCTGGTGAAGCATGTCCTGCAAGGACAAGCCACTATTCCATGCAAAATAAAGCGCCACGGGCAACATTAGCGCCATGTCGAACCACAGGCCACCCAGGTTGTCAGTTTTGCACTGGCTACGAAGCACAAAATAATACGGATAGCCCAGGCACACCAGCAGGGTCGCCCAGGACAGTCCGTCGACCCGAAACAGTTCATGCACAACACCCGCCAACGCTAGAAGGGTCGCCATTTTCTGCCAGGTTGAAAGCCGGTCTTTGTAATAGTAGCGGCCAATCAGCACCATCACCAAGGGCATCATGAAATAGCCGAGGGACACATCCAGCGCATGGCCGTGCAATGGAGCCCACAGAAAAAGCCAAAGTTGAATGCCTAGCAACATCGACGACAAAGGTAGCGCAAGCCATAGTTTCCATTCCTTGCGCAAACGGCCCGCCACTTGCTGCACCAGTGACCAATCGGCTGTCCAGATCAGGAACAGGCTCATGATGGGAAGCGTCAGCACCATGCGCCACCCGAAAATTTGTTCGCCATCCAGCGGAGTCAACAGGGTGGTGTAGTAATACATGCTGCCGAAAAGTACGGAGGCCAGCACAGAAAGCGATATGCCTTTAAGCATGGTAGATGACATCGGGTAAGGCCATATTGACCACTTTTTAAATATATGCAATTGTTGTTTTCAGCAATTCAAGTGTTTAACACACTCAGTGCCTGCCTGTGGCCCGAATCGCTGACAACAACAGGCAATCGTTGCACCTTTCTAAAAACAGGAGACAAAATGAAGAAGTATGAGCAATTTTTGTCCTGCGCTGTTGTTGCCTCGGTCAGCCTGGCCATGGCAGGAACTGCAAACGCCGCAGCCCCCACACTCACAGCAACCACCATCTTGACTCAACTGGACAATCCGTGGGACATGGCCTTTACCCAGGATGGGGCCATGTTTTTCACTGAGAAGTGTCGTGGCCTGTCTGTTCGCCTTCCTTCCGGCGTAGTTAATAAGCTGGTCGGCATGAAGGACTCCACAGGTTATGCTGAAACCATGCCTGATCTGTTTTGCGATGGCCAGGCCGGCATGAACGGCGTGGCGGTGGATCCTGATTTTGCAAACAACAAGTTCGTATATGTGTATTCCGCTTCCAGCAAATCCACGCCACAGACCAACCGGGTTTTGCGCCTGAAAGTGAATGCAGATTTCACACAGATGTCAGATCGCAATGACATTGTTGAAAACATTCCGTACAAAACGGGCCCCAGCGACCATCCCTTCGGTGCTTCCGGTGCGCACAATGGCGGGCGCATCCGCTTTAGCCCCGGTGACGGATTCCTGTATGTCACCACTGGTGACACCCACAATGGTGTGGTCCCCCAAAGCCCCACAAAGCTGGGCGGCAAAGTTTTGCGGATAGATCGTGATGGCAACCCCGCGCCCGGCAATGCCGCCCCACCAGGTTTCGATTCGCGCGTATTTACCTATGGCCACCGCAATCCGCAGGGCATCGCCTTCCGCCCTGGAACGAACCAGCCTTTTGCTGCTGAAAATGGTCCCTGGCATTCTGATGAAGTCACCGCACTGGTGAACGGCGGCAACGCGGGTTGGGATCCGCGTCCGAACATGGCGGGGCGGGGTGATTGCCCTGATGCCTATTGCGGCTACAGCCCCAACCAGATGGAAGCAATGGAACCCAAGAAGCGCGCAGCATTCATGCCAATGACTGACACAAAAACCTATCCCAAGGCGATGAAACCGGCCTGGAACAATGAAAGCCTGTCACAGGGCATGTCATCCGGTGTGTTCCTGAGTGGAAAGCAGTGGAAGGACTGGAATGGCAGGATGGTTGTGAGCTACATGGGAATTGGCATTCACGGAACGCCAGTTGGCCACAGGCTTGATCTGCTGGACATCAGCAAGAATGGACTGACTGCCAAGCGTACCGTCATGCCTTTGCCCATGCCACCCGGTCGTTTCCGATCGGTTGTGCAAGGCGTGGACGGCAATCTGTATGTGGCGTCTGATCAAGGCGAAATTTACCAGGTGAAGCCCAACTAAAGGTTTGAGTGGCTATAGGGCCGGCGGGAATTTCCCGGCCTTCGCCTTGCAAGGCTCAGTCGCTTTCACGGGTCGACATGAAGCAGTTCATGTCGACAATTCCCGCTCAGGTGCCGCTCCAGCCCCGCGCCGCAGGCGTCCGCGGATTCAATTTCAGCAACTACATTCAACCCAAAACAACAAAGCCACCGCGAGGGTGGCTTTGTTGTTTTGTTTGGTGGAGCCGGCGGGAATTGAACCCGCGTCCGCAAATCCTCCACTACCAGTTCTACGTGTGTAGTCTTCTTATTTGGTTTTAGCAGTGTTTGCCGGGAAGGGACACCCTGCACGCACCGCGAGTCACTTTATTTAACTTACCAGCCAGCGACAATCCGGTAAGCGGTCCAATGTGCGATTATCCCACAGCAGGTTTGACCCCGCCCAGCCCATTGGCAAGCTGTTGTAGGACCTAGCGGCAATTAAGCTGCTAGAGCGAAACGTTCGTCGTTTGCGTTTAAAGTTTTTCAGATGGATTTACGAGGTAACTGATCCTCGACACGCTCCAATAGCTTTGCAATCCACGTCGAAACCAGATCGACCCCATTGGA
>JAIXTE010000045.1 GCA_027484315.1 Burkholderiales bacterium
GCCCTGAGGCTGGGACATGCGGTGAACGGCAAATTTACCAAAGCCTTCGAGTACAAAACGAAATTAGGAAAGGAGTTTTGCAAGTGATTAAAACTCACCAGATTGAAAAGTTGCTGGGTAAGCAACAACTACCAGACCGCTGGACGGTTGCGCAGTACGCAGCACTCAAAAACAAACACCCGACACAGTGCGTAAGGGAAGTGACTGTGAAATTGCAGCGAGGCGAAGTGGTTCGGGTCGCTTCGATAAAAAATGGCTACGGCAAGTCCTTGGGTGTTTACCAGTTCGCACACTTAATGGGGAACTCACACTAATGGACAGGGCGATTGAACTGGGCCTGTACGGCCTTGCATGGTTGGTGATTGTGATTGCCCTGGGGAGACTGAACAAATGAACGCACAAGAGGAATTTGAAAACTTCGAGGCCTGCATGGAAGGCCATGAGACGGCTGCAGATATATTTGAAGCCGGGTGGAATGCGCGGGGAAAGGCCATTGGAACCGCGCTTGGCACGGCAAAGGTGTTGAGTGAGGGTCAGCAGGAGGTGGTGACCTCACCGATGACAAAGCGCCGGGTATTTGACGCCATTCGCGGTGCATATGATCTAGGCTTCGAAGACGCAAGAAATGCCAAGACTGTTCCTGGTGACAGCGCACCTGGCTACAAAGGTCGGGAGGTTGAGCAAGATCACGGCAGCGCATTGCTGAGAGCAATAGCCACCACCCCACCAGCAGCAGAAGCCGTCAAAGGGTGGGCGTGATGGAAACCAAGGAAGGCGAAGTAGTTTGTGATTTTTGCGGCAAGCATCAAAAATTCATTGAAAGCCTGGTGGCCAGTAAGCAAGGCAACAAATCAGTGGGAATTTGTAACGAGTGCATTGAGCGAAGCTACGAAATTATTGTTGAGGCGCGAAGCGAAAAACAAGCCCAGCAGGCCAAGGCAGAGTGATGAAAATCCCGAGAGTATTTTTTGCAACCATTGGGACGCCGTGGAAGCCAGTCCATTTTTTTGAGTACACGAACTACGGCGAAACAGGGCTGCATCATTTTCTTTTCTGGCGATGGTTGATTAGCGTTGATTTTGATGCGCCGCTATGGAACTCAAAGAAAGTAAGGAGCAATTCATGAGCCCATTTTATTCAGAAGCTGAAATTGACGACCTGACAGGCATCAAGCGCGGCAAAGGCGGCAAGACCAAGCATCAGATGCAATGCGCCTTTCTGCGAAAAAGTGGCATACCCTTTATTGAAAATGCACGTGGCCGCGCCGTTGTGGCCAGAAGCGCGGTCGAAGGCCGGGCAAAGAAAGGGGATTTTGAAGAAAGGCCAGCTCTGAAAAGCTGGGAACCCAAACTGTTGAGCGCGTAAAGCCATGGGCAGAAAACCAAGCAAGTGGGGCAATTTACCCAAGGGGATGAGGGTGCGTGTGCGTAAGTACAACACCTATTACTTCCTGGACAAGGGCGGCAAACCCAGGGTGGAAATCCCATTGGGCACCAGCTATGTCGAAGCCGTGAAGAAGTGGGCCGAGCTAAACATGGAAAGCTCACCAGTTCAGGCCGTCTATACCTTCGTGGATGCAGCTGACAGATACACAATCAAGGAGTTGCCGAAGAAGGCGCCGCGCACTCAGAAAGACAACATCACGGAAATGACCAACCTGCGGGAATTCTTTGGCAGCCCGCCCGCCCCACTGGATGAAATCAAGCCGATCCACATTCGCCAGTTTTTGACTTGGCGAGTTGAGAAGGCCAAGAAGGCGGCCCGAGAAGAAAACCTGCGCCGCATCGAGCGCGGCCTGCCAGCAATTGAGATCAAAGTGGATCTTGGCCAAGTGCGTGCCAACAGAGAAAAAGCCCTGTTCAGCCACATTTTCAACTTCGCCAGGAATGAAGGATTGACCGATGCGCCCAACCCATGCGCAGGCATTGAAGGCTATCGGGAAACCGGCCGGGATGTTTACGTTGAGGATGAAACCTTCGCCCGGGTTTACCAGAAAGCATGCGCCCCACTTCGCGAAGCTATGGATCTGGCCTATCTAACCAGCCAGCGGCCAGCTGATGTGCTGAAATACACTATCCAGGATGTGAGGGATGGAACGCTACTGGTGAAGCAGAACAAAACGTCGAAGAAGATCCGGATTGAAGTCACCGGTGAACTTGAAACCGCCATCAAGCGGATTATGGCCAGGCGCGCGCAGATCAAAATGCCGAATGTGCTGTCAATGACCTTGATCGTAAACGAGCGGGGTGAGCCCCTATCGGCCAATGCGCTGCGGTCCAGATTCGACAGAGCCAGGGAGCTGGCAGGCGTGAACAAGGAAGACTTTCAATTCAGGGATTTGAGGGCCAAGGCCGGGACAGACACAGCAGAGGCAGGGGGAATTTTGGCAGCCAGAAAGCAGCTCGGCCACGCCAGTGTGACTATGACCGAGCAGTATGTGAGGAACAGAAGAGGAGAGAAAGTAAAGCCTACAAAATAGACTAAGACTTTTTCGCCTTAGGGACACCCTGCACTGCTGGCTTTTCCCAGATCAGCCTATAAGAATAGCCAGGGCTCGGATCTATGACAACAGCCCGGTATGACTTCGTCATGCCATCGAAAGGAATAATTTCACATCGTTCGTACGGGTGGCTTTGATTGACTTTTATAAGTCGCCTTTCGAGCCTGGCACTATTCTTCATGTAAGCTTTATTTGCGTGAATCAAGTCAACCCTGAATTCCAGCAACTGCATGGGATTGTTCACGTCAAAAGACAAAAAAGGCGAAGACTTCTGATCCGAGTCGTCAATGCTCATCTCAAAATGAATCACCTCAGTGTCATTGTAAAATTTGGGAGCCTTAAATTTCAGCTCAACCTTCTTATAGCCGTCTGGCTCGTCGCTGAATGTCGGCTCTGGTATCTGTAGCGAGGAAACTATTCTGGGCTGATTTGAACCAGTCCAAAAAAACTTATGGTCAAAGCCCTTCATCCAGGCAGTTTTGATCTGAATATGCCGCACTGCTTCATATTTAAAAAACTTTCCATCCAAAGTACTGAAGCGCGCAATAGCCGAGATCGGCAAGTAACCTTTTGGGTAGTGTCTTTGCTGAGCCTTGTGCAAAATCCAAAGAACCTTACCAGTGACAACCAGCAAGCAAACTATTGCCACTGAAACTGACAAATGGGCAGCCCAAGATTCTTTTACAACAGATAAGACCGATGCACCTGTAATTCCTACAAATCCTGTAATCCAACCCCACATATGCCCTACCAAATAAAAAAGGCGCTAATTGCGCCTTACGTAAACTTGAAGCTGGTTGTTACTGACTTCTATTTATGAAGCATCTCCGCCCATAGCCATCTCCTTGTTCAAGTGCATAGTCAAAATATCAGGTACTTAGTCTATATGCAACATCAATTGTTTATCGATGAGAAATAGTACAACTTTTTAGTCTACTAAACTGGATGAAAGTTCCTAATTTTGCGGAACTATCCGAGCTTTGCGGAACTAAAAGCAAAAGGCCCACATTAATGCGGGCCTTCTGGTATTTGGCTCCCCGACCTGGACTCGAACCAGGGACCTGCGGATTAACAGTCCGTCGCTCTACCGACTGAGCTATCGGGGAAAGAGCCGAGATTATAGCAGCGAAATTTTTTTGTGCAAGCCTAAAAACAGAAATAGGCCAAATGAATCACAAAAAGATTCCAAACTGCTTAAACATTAATCAACCAAGCGCCTTTGCAATGCGATCACACGCTTTTTCCAGGTTGCTCATGCTGGTTGCAAATGAAATGCGGAAGTAACCTTCAGCACCAAATGCAGAACCGGGAACCACGGCCACGCCTGCTTCCAGCAGGTATGCGGTCAATTCCAGATCGTTTGCAGCGCGAATCTTGCTTTCAGCTGCCAGCTTTTCAATGGCCTTGCGTGCATCCACGAAGGCGTAGAAAGCACCTTCTGCTTTCAGACACTGGATAGTGGGTACCGCATTCAATGCTTTGGTCACGAACTCATTGCGCTCGCGGAAAGCGGCAACCATGGGCTTCAGGCAATCCTGGTCACCATTCAA
>JAIXTE010000135.1 GCA_027484315.1 Burkholderiales bacterium
GGCTTCTGTCGTTGGATTTGGTCAAACGGCGGGTGTGCCAAATCAACCATACGAACCTCGGCGCACAGTTACCAACTTTGAATTGGCAATGCTCGCTGATTTTTATGAAATAGAGTTTGGAGATGTGCGGGTGTGCAGTGGATACAAGAGCATGCCAGATAGATTTCAGATTCCAAAGCGCTTAACCCAAGATGTGATCGACAGTTTTTCGTACTCGAATCAAATGGTCGCTTTCGCTCATTTAAGGGCTGCTCTCGATCCAATATCGGAGCGAATAGCCACCGCCGGCAATGAAAGTCTGTACAAGTCGTATGCGACACCCCTTAACGCTGTGCTTGTGAGCCGGGATAGGGCGTTGACTTTTCTTATGGCCCTGGAGCTGGCACAAAGAGGAATCCAGGTAACTAGCTATCGTAACGGATATGTTTTTGTAGACGTGGGTAGAGGTTCTGAATCCGCACTTGAGGAAGTTAACGATGTCATCGAGCAAAATGGCTGGGCTTTCCCGGTGAGGAGACCTCTAGACATTTACAGAAAAGACAAAGAATACATAAGGGGTTAAATTGAACTTCAAGCCATCGATGAATAAAAGTGAAGACCCCTTTTTTATCATCATGAATGCCGTTATGAGATCTTTGGATCCACGAGCGCAAATGGAACTGGGAGGCCTAATTGATCAGCCCTTTGATAAGAAAGTACAGGCTTTGTTTCAGATCATACGAGACTCCAAGCCGAAGGATAACGAGTACCTGACGGCGTTGCTCAATGACGCGAGGATAGGTGAGTTGCTAAAAGACGAACACGAAAAACGAATTAGAGGACTGTGATAGATGGGCTTACTTAGTACAATTGCGGCGCCTGTCGCCAAATCAGTTGGGCACGACATGCCGTCTTACTGTGACTTAGAGACGGCATTTGATTCGTACAGCTTTGTAACATCTGATGGGGGCCTTGCTAGTTTCATTAGATTGCGCGGGGTTAAAAACGTACCCGGCGACGAAACGAGTATTAGAGTGTTCGCGGCGATGGAAAAGGTTATTAAGCTGGGACTTGAAAGGAACTCTCATTCTTTTAGTTTCATTTTCGAGAACGATCCGCACTCGATAGAGCGAGAAGTAAAAGATGCAACAAGACCGGTTTTGAGTACGTTAGAAAGACTCGAATTGGACATGGCGGATGTCTATGAAGACTGGCAAAAAAAAATATGCGAGTACTGCCAAACAGAAAGAAACTGGTTGGTTGTTTATACCAACCCTTCAGCAATGGACCCAGATTCGTTAAAACGCGAAGAAAATGACAAGAAGCTATACTTTAAAGAGAATGGTGTTCCCAATTTAGCTTCCGCCCAAAATCCATTCAAGTTAATAGAGGGCATAGTCAACCCCCACCGATCTCTTTGTCAGAATCTTTTAGCTGAGATCAAAGATTGTGCCTACGATGCTGAAATGCTAACGACAGAGAGGGCACTCTATGAACTGAAGTTCTGTATAGATCCAGAGACGACGGACCCATCATGGGTTCCTACGCTTACGATGAACAGAAGATCTCCACCCGTAAGCCTAATAAATGAAGAAGATCCTGCTGATTTTTGGTATCCAAAAATAGGGAAGCAACTATTTAGTCAGGATCTCCAAGTTGTTACAGACAAGGACTTTCCCGGTGAAATGGTACGCGTGGGGAGTAGATATTACTCTTCGATGGCCATGGAGGAATTCCCTGAAGGTGTCGAAAACTTTTCGCAGCTATTCGTGAAGATTGATAAGAGTGTGCCTTGGAGGGTAGTTATCGACATTCGTCCTGGTGGACTTCAAACAAAGGCACTGACCTCAATGTACACGAAGGTTTTTGGGTGGATGGGTAACAGAAACAGTGAGATCAAGAGGGGCTTTGACTATCTTTATGAGCGTGAGAAAAATGGTGATCGCGCTGTAGGGATAACAATAAATGCGACGACATGGGCTAATACTCCTCGCAGTCTTGCCATGTATGAATCCACTTTGATTCGCGCTTTTCAATCCTGGGGAATTACAAAAATGGTCACGCGACTAGGGAATCCAGTTCTCTCGTGGATAGTGACCTTGCCCGGCTTTACCAAGAGGAAGTGTGCGGTGGTAACTGCGGCACCGCTGAGTGAAATTATGGCTATGCTGCCGCTTCAGCGCCCGACTAGTCCATGGCCAGAGGGGGCAGCACTAACGAGATCAATTGATGGCAAGTTGATGCCTATACAGCCAAATTCGGATCTCCAGACAACGTGGAATGACCTCTTCTATGCTCCACCTGGGTCGGGTAAATCTGTATTGGTCAACACCCTAACTGTCTCAATGATCCTTACCCCCGGGCTTACGGCGCTACCAAGAATAGCGCATTTGGATATTGGCCCCTCTGCATCGGGGGTCATAAGTATGCTTAAGTCAGCTCTCCCGGAGGGAAGAAAACACGAGGCTCAATATATTAAGTTTGCGATGAGCGAGCAGTTTAGTATTAACCCGTTTGACACTGAACTGGGGTGCAGGAAACCCACGCAAATTGAAAGAGATTTCCTTGTAAACCTTTTGTGTATTTTTGCCACTCCTGCGGGAAAAACACAGCCATATACCATGGCTGCAGAGATGGCGGGCCTCGTTGTAGACGAAATCTATAAAAGGCTTTCAGATACCGGTGGAGGATCACCAAAAATATACGAGAGATATCTCGTAAAAGAAGTCGACGACGCATTGGAAGAACTTATGTATTCCTTTGATCATGATGACCCTCCAAGTTGGTGGGCCCTCGTTGATATGCTATTCGAGGCCGGGAAAATACATCAGGCTATCATTGCACAAAAGTACGCTGTCCCGGTGTTGGAGGACCTCATGGTCGTGATCAGATCCGAGGCCGTACGCGACCTTTTCAGCAGCTCTGAGAACTCCGCTGTTCGAGTGGATAATGGTCAGACTCTCATTGATATGTATTCAACTGTGATCTCCTCAGCTCGGCGAGAGTATCCAGTCTTGTCAGGGATAACCAAATTTGATGTTTCTGATGCCAAGGTTGTAGTGCTCGACCTTAACGACGTTGCAAAGGGAACAGGACCAGAGGGAAAAAGAAGAGCCGCGTTGATGTACATGCTTGGGCGTCAAGCGACAACAAAGAGCTTCTATCTAAGTGAGCAGATGATTGAAGAATCACCTGCGATTTACCATGATTACCACCTTCAACGAATTAAGCAGATCAAAGGCGAAAAGAAGGCAATCATTTATGATGAATTTCACAATACCGGAGGTTTAGAGGCACTCCGTAAACAGGTTGTGTCTGATATGCGAGAAGGGCGGAAATGGAACATTAGGGTAGCCCTGAGCTCGCAGTTATTGAACGACTTCGACGATGCGATGGTTAGCGTTGCCACTTCAATTTATATTCTAAAAGCTGGTACGCAGGATGACGTCGATGAGGCTACACGACGCTTCAGTCTGAGTGCCGCGGCGAAGCATATTCTAGGAAACGTCCTTTCAGGTCCAAAAACCTGGGGCGCGCCCTTCCTGGCCTATTTTCAGACTAAAAATGGTGCGTACTCTCAAATGTTCATCAATACCATAGGTCCGGTATTGAACTGGGCTCTTACGACTACCGCCGAAGACATGCGGTTGAGAAACGCCTTGTACGACCTACTGCCGGCGTCCGATGCGCGCAAACTACTCGCTGAGGTTTTCCCTGATGGATCCTGCGTGCCAGAATTGAAGCGTAGAAGTGCAAAGGCAGACGGGGCTGATAAATCAAACCCCATTGATAAGCTGACAATGGATTTGGCTGAGCTTTATTACAAAAAGTTCAGCCGGATTTAATACAACAAAGCCCCGTGAGGGGCTTTGTTGTTAGCAGGGATCGAGTTTAGCGTTGAGATGGCTAGGTGAGATTCTGATAGCTTTGAGTTCATTGGATCTTTTAGTCTCCAAAACGAACACAAAGGTATCCCGGTAAGATCTTGGTGCCACCTGCATGCCAGAGACACCGTTCTTCTCTAAAATCGAGCGCTGCTTATTAGCTGCAGCCTCTGTTTTAAACAAGCCCAATGAAAGTGCTCCATTGATCTCGGAGTTATCACGAATTCTGAAAGTATCCCGCAGGCCCTTACTAGTGAGATCCTTGATCTGAGCATCATTACCGGATAATGAAGCGGGAAGGTAGACTATGTAACCGCTGGGGATTTTGACAAGTCTGGAATCTTTGATAGTAGACGAGGTCTGCGACGCGAACGATTGGAAGGTTTCCATTAGTTTAGCTGGTACCTCCTTAAATCTGAGACAAACCTTTGCATCGGGTGGGGCGGCAGAGGGCGTTTCCTTACGTGAAGAAGCGATTGCCGTCTTTTGCTGGACTAAAGGTGCAGCCTGCGCAGGGAGGGGTGACGATGAAATTGATGGTCTGTCTGTTTGTTGCCTGGGGTCTGAAGGGCTCGGCGAGACGGGTGTCTTGGAGTCAAGGGAGTATTTGTCGGCCTGAGTCGGAATCGTAGGCCCCTGGTTACCAGGCGACGGGGTTGCTGGAATAGAGGAGAGCGGGGGTTCTTGCTTTACTTGAGCTTGACCAATCGATGGAGGGACAATTTCCTTTGGTATTGGGGGCACCATAGCTCTTACTGGCAATGACGTATCTACGTCAGCGCCGAGGTTATCTACTTCATCGATACTTGTAATTTCAGCTATGCCAGATTGAACCGAGGACTCTGTCTGCTCTGGTGTTACATCCGCGACGGCCGGCGCCGTGACCACATCTCCGGAAGCCTGATTTTCACTCACGGATGCTCCATCGGATTTTGTGTTGACCCCAACGGGAGCGGCAAACAACCCCCCGACATCAGAAATCATCTGGTCTCTGTGGCCGTAAACAAGGAGACCCAGAAGCGTAAAGTTTGCAACTACGAGGAAGCTGACAAAAATAGCGCCAAAGCGAGTCGATTTTTCATTTGAAGTCTTGGACGTTTTAAAGGAGTCCTTCGTCGATACCTGAGGAATAAGAGAATTCTGTGATTTGGCATCAGTTTTCCTTGATTCGTGCTTGCCTCTTCTAGGTGCCTCTATAGCGGGCATCATTACCCTATTCTCTGCGCGAGATATGCGCGCTGCCTCTTCCTCTGCCGAGAGGAAAGTCCTGTTGGTGGAACCGTTAAACCTTCGCTTCTCCTCCAGTTCCCTTGCAAGTTGCTCGATAGCGTCGGCATCGGGATCTTCGGTTATCGAGAGTTCAACAGCTTTCGTTGTATCTATCGCGGACTCTGTAATTACTGCCTCGGGGCCTACAGTGTCGGTTGACTTTGCGGAGAGAGTATTGATCATGGAATCCGAGATTGACGTGTCCAGCTCGGCAGTTGATAGTTCCGCTTGCTGGATAACCTTTACTGCGGACTCGGTAACAAGTGGGAATTGATCCTCAAATGGAACGGAATTGGCATTGATCTCACGCGAGGGTTCAATGCTTGGCGACGGCGCGGTAAATTGACTATCAGGGAATGAGTTGCTGCCATCAGATAGACCAGGCGGTGTCATGGCGGCTGCCTGAACCTTAAATGGGTTTTCACCTAACTCGACCTCCTTCACAAAATCTGCCACGGAGAACAATGGAGCGGATGTTGTTTGCTCTGCGATTGACAGTGCAGAAAGATCGTCATCTGTATCGATGTCCAAGAGCGGAGCGTCAGCATTGGTGCTCTCTAAAGAAAGCGCTGGGCCTTCATCGTTCTGAAGTTCCCTGGCAATTGATGACAGGGAGGTTTTATCGTTGTCTTGATTCATTTTCTACGCCTTGAGTAACTGAAGAATTTCTTGGCCTTGATCCAGGCATAGCACGTCTTCTTGTGAGACCTCGCTAAGATGGTTGTAAATCATATGGCCATACAGACCAGACAGAATCCTCGCGTTCATGGTAAGGACTTCTGATCGATCGGGTGGTGTAGCAGTCCGATGGATGTTAATGATCTCTTCTACTTTCTGTATCGAAAACATGATGATGTAATTCGTTTCAATACATACATGATAAGAAAAAAAACATTGCGGCTTCAATCTTTTTGTCTATAGACAACTTTCTTTCATATTTCGGATATTTTTTTTTGCCCCCATTAAATCTTTTATGATTACTTGTATAGAAATATTTATTGATAGCATTTTTTCAATCAAGGGGTTTTGAATGCTAGTAATTGTTGGTTTTATTGTTGTCATTGTCTCTGTGTTGGGCGGCTTCTCCCTTGGAGGGGGACACGTTGCTGTGCTGCTACAGCCCATGGAAATCATCATTATTGTTGGTGGTGCACTTGGCGCCTTCATTGCGGGAAACAGTGCAAAAACGATTAAGGGTGTTGGTGAGGCAGTAAAGCTGAGTTTCACAAAGACCAACGTCACAAAGGCAAAGTATCTAAGCTTGATGATGATGATGCATGACGTGATCAGCAAAATGAAGAAAGATGGCCCCATGACCATTGAGAGCGATGTCGACAATCCGGAAAACAGTCCCATCTTCCAAAAGTACCCCGAGCTACTGTCAGATAAAAAAGTACTTGAGTTCTTTACGGACTACCTGCGGTTGATGGTCACCGCGAAGATGAATCCAATGGAGATCGAAACTTTGATGGAGAGCGAGCTCGATACGTACCGTCAAGAGAAACTTAAGCCAGCGAAGGCGCTGCAGAAAATGGCTGATGGGTTGCCAGCTTTTGGTATTGTTGCCGCCGTAATGGGGGTGGTTCATGTAATGGGCTCCGTCGGCCAAGTGTCGAACTCAGAGCTAGGGGTAATGATTGCAGCGGCCTTAGTTGGCACGTTCCTTGGTATTTTGCTTTCGTATGGATTTGTTGGCCCCTTTGCGACAATCACCGATCAGAAGCTCCAGGAATCGGTCAAGCAGTTCGAGTGCATTAAGGTAACCATTTTGGCTTTTATGAATGGGTACTCAGCCGAAGTTTCTGTTGAATTCGGTAGGAAAGTCTTGTTCTCAAGCGACAGGCCATCATTCGTTGAGATGGAAACAGAAATAAACAACCGCAAACGTTCTTGAGGTGACTGTGGCTGACCTTAACAAACCAATTATCATTGTAAAAAGGATCAAACGGGTCGACGCCGCGGAGGACAGCGGGGGGACCTGGAAAATTGCCTACGCTGACTTTGTGACGGCAATGATGGCCTTCTTTCTGTTGATGTGGCTTCTGGGATCATCGTCTCAGGGGGACCTAAAGGGGATTTCGGAGTATTTCAGAAACCCTTTAAAAGTTACCCTGATGGGCGGCCCAAGCAGTGGGAACTCAGCACGTGTAATCCCTGGAGGTGGCGCAGCTATTGACGAGACCTACGGACAAGAAAAAAAGGGCGACGTTGACAAGAAGAATATTCTGCAAAGCAACGAGACACCCTTAGCAACGGCAGAACAGAGAACCGAAAATAAAGTCTTAACTGAAATGCAGGAGGAGTTAAAAGAGGCTATAGAAAGGGATTCCAGATTGAAGGATATCCAGAACCAGGTTCGAATGGAAGTCACCACCGAAGGTCTAGAGGTACAGATTATAGACGAGGACAATAAACCAATGTTCCAGTCGGGTCAATCTACCCCTTTACCGCACTTGGAAGCCATCCTTAATGTATTGGCAAAGGTTTTAACGGATGTGCCCAACAAGCTGAGCGTAACTGGGCATACTGACTCAGCGAAATTTGCGGGTCATCTTGGCTATGGTAACTGGGAGCTGTCTGCTGACAGAGCGAACGCTTCGAGAGCATCAATGGTTAAATCTGGACTGCCGTCGGACAAGGTGATAAAGGTCTCAGGTCTAGCCGATGTTGCCCCATTTGAAGAGGACCCCTTGTCTGCAAAAAACAGACGAATCTCGATCATAGTTTTGAATGATGCGTCTGAGCGAGCAATCCTACGGAAGCCACCCATAAAGGAACCGGATGGTGGGTTTACAAAAGAACCGAAGGTTGAAGAACCTAAGCCAGCAGATCGAAGTGGATCCGTAAAAAGAACATTTGAAAGACCCTGGCAGAATTAAAAAAAGCCCCTATTTAAGGGGCTTTTTTGCAGGGGGCTCAGAGCTTAAATTTATGCGGCTATGTGCAATAAGTGGTTGGAAAACTTAGCCTGCATGATGCTGCGCCAATAACGCTCTTGGTTGGAAGTCTGGCTCGAAGTTGTTAGTTTGAAACTGTATGTTATACTTCAATATAACTTTTGTTGGAGTTCAAAATGCAAACCACCAATTTGAGAAAGGTTGGAGGTTCAGTGATGCTTGCGGTGCCGCCAGCACTTCTTGAGCAACTACATTTACAAGCAGGAGCCACGGTTGGTATTGCTGTTTCTGATGGTCAACTAGTCATTGTTCCGAAACCAAAACCACGATACACACTTGCAGAGTTGTTAGGAGCTTCTGATTATTCGCAATCACAGCCTCCCGATGAGCGTGAGTGGATTGATGCTCCCAGTGCTGGTGGTGAGTTGATATGAATCGCGGCGATATTTTTCTTGTTTCTTTAGACCCAACAGAAGGACGTGAGCAACGAGGTAGTCGTCCCGTGCTGGTTGTTTCTCCAATAGAGTTCAACCAGGCCACCAAGTTGCCAGTCATTTGCCCAATCACCAGTGGTGGTGAATTTGCCAGACGAATCGGGTTTGCAGTTCCAATCACAGGCATAAAGACCACAGGTGTTGTTCGATGCGATCAACCTCGTGTTCTTGATTTCGGCGCACGAAACGCTCGGAAGGTGGACACTTTGCCGGAAGAAATCATGGA
>JAIXTE010000085.1 GCA_027484315.1 Burkholderiales bacterium
GCTGCCTCATGATTCATTAACGCTTGGAAAAAACTATTCTTTAGGGCTGAGGTGAAATTTCTTTCAACCCAACCCTTTCAGGCGAAGTGCCCAGGCTTTCAGGGCCTGCAACTGAGCAGCCAGATTGGATTTGATTTTTTCATCAATCACATTGCCATCGGCATCAAAACCACCCGCAAAAGCATTGGCAAACACTTCCGGTTTATTCAAGGGATGCAAATCAACATACACACACACCTGCCGCAAATGATATTGCGCCCTGGAAGTGCCCATGCCACCACCCGCCCCGCACAGCGCAACCGCCTTGCCACCCAGCAAGGTGTTGTCGGGGTAACGAGAAGCCCAGTCGATGGCGTTTTTCAATACCGGCGCAATGGAATAGTTGTATTCCGGGCAAGCCAGCAGCAAGGCATCGGCATGCTCCAGTTGTTTGAAAAACACGTCCACAGCCGCTGGCCTTTCTTGCAGGTCGGCATTGTAAAAAGGAATCTGGCTGACATCGGCAAATTCGAATTCCATGCCTTCCGGTAATTGACCAGCTGCCGCACGCAACAAACCGGTGTTGCACGACTTGGCGCGCAGACTGCCTGAAATACCCAGCACGCGAATAACTTTGCTCATGGTGAACTCCTCTTAATCTTTCTTGGGGGGAATGGCGTAAGTACCCACAGCGTGAGCAACCGGATCGGCCAAGCCCTCGGAATACACGCTGACTTCACCAATGGCCAAAGTTTTACCCACCTTGATCAACTTGCACACCCCGATGATGTCGCGGCCGGCTGAAGGCTTTCTCAAAAAGTTGATGTTCATGTTGGTGGTCACGGCCAAGGGCACGATACCGATTCGTCCAAGTATACCGACGTACAGCGCACAGTCGGCCACCAGGAACATGACCGGCCCTGCCACGGTTCCGCCTGGCCGTAGCTCCGCGTCAGTAATTTTGTGCCGAATAGTGGCCGATTCACCGTCCACGTGTTCAACCGTGATCTTGCTTTGGGGAAATTGCGTGTTGATGAATTCATTCATCAGTTCTTTAGTGACTTTATTGTTCACTTCTTTGGTGTTCACCGACTGCCTCCGTTCTATTGGAACTGTTCTGTTGTTTTTCGTTACTAAAAAAGCTTTTCTTTTTTTATTTTTCTAGAGGACATTATGCAAGCAGTAAAGTCACTACTCACCCAACAACTGGCAGAAATGAAAGGCAAGACACCCGAATCAAACGGGGTCAGTATCAAACAATTCGAAAGCTTGCCAAAAACCGTGGCACAGTCGCTGGCCTTTTCACTTCAAGCCGAACAAGCGGGGCTGAAACCATTGGGAAGCAGTGCGCACCAAGTGTCGATGAGTTGCTTTGAAATTGCAGAACAAACACCACCCGGTTCATTTGTGTCCACACCCGACGGCGAGTTACTTACCAAACTGGATTACCTGCAAGCTGCCGCAAACTTGAGTCCGAAGACAACATTCCTGTGGCAGGCCCTGGCAGACAGCCTGAGCGAAAACCAAACCGCAATGGTGGGGCAGCAACGGCTGAGCAAATCAGATTGCCTGGCCCGCAGTGCACCCCTACCTCCAATCCGGGTCAGGTTAGGCGGGCAGCCCCCAGAAAACCAGGCACACACCAATCACGGCGCTGGCCCCCAAAACCTCAAGCACAGTTCGCTTGAAGTAAAACAAAGCCACAACGGCACCTGCTGAAATCAGGACGGAAAGCCAGTCAGGCTGACCGTTCAACCCTTGTGGTAACCACACATGGTAGGCAAAGAAAATGGCCAGATTCACAACCACACCCACCACAGCCGCAGTAATGGCCAAAAAGGGTGCGGTGAATTTCAAATCGCCATGTGTGCTTTCAACCAAAGGCCCGCCAGCAAGAATAAAAACAAACGAAGGCAAAAAGGTAAACCAGGTCACGAGTGCCGCAGCAAGCGCACCGGCCACGAAAGCGTTTTCAGGTCCGAATGCAGCCTGTACATAGGCCCCCACAAAACCAACAAAGGCCACCACCATGATCAGCGGCCCAGGCGTGGTTTCACCCAGCGCCAAGCCATCAATCATTTGAGTAGGGGTCAACCAGCCATAATGGCCCACCGCCCCCTGATACACATAAGGCAGCACAGCATAGGCGCCACCAAAAGTCAGTAAAGCGGCCTTGGTAAAAAACCAGCTCATCTGCGTGAACGTGTTGCTCCAACCCAAAGTCAGGGTGAGCAGACCCATGGGCACCACCCACAACATCAAGCCCACCAACACCACACTGGCCAAACGCTTTTTGCTGAAGCGCGCGTGTTCGGGCGTGGGGGTGTTGTCATCAATCAGGGCAGGCCCGTAATTTTTCTGCCCCGCTGCGTGGGCAGCGCTGCCATTGAATTTCTCAGGGAAATAGCGCCCACCGAGAAACCCGATAATCGCGGCTACCAGCACAATCAGGGGGAAAGGCACGTTCATCGCAAAAATAGCCACAAACGAAGCTGCAGCGATGCACCACATCCAGTTGTTCTTCAAGGCCCGTGACCCAATGCGATGGGCAGCATGCAACACAATGGCGGCCACAGCAGGTTTGATGCCGTAGAAAATGCCGGCTACCAAGGGGACATCGCCATACGCCAGGTACACCCAGGACAGCGCAACCAGGATAAACAGCGAGGGCAGCACAAACAACACACCTGCCAACACCCCACCCCATGTGCGGTGCATCAACCAGCCCAAATAGGTAGCCAACTGCTGGGCTTCAGGCCCCGGCAGCAGCATGCAGTAATTCAGGGCGTGCAGAAAACGTTTTTCAGAAATCCAGCGGCGGCGTTCCACCAACTCCTCGTGCATGATCGCAATTTGCCCGGCCGGGCCACCAAAGCTGATAAAGCCCAGCTTCAACCAAAACCAGAACGCTTGCATCAGGGTGACAGCTTGGGGAGCCGTGTCGGAATCAGATTGTTGTTGCGGGATTTTGGACATGAACGGCTGGCTATCGACTTTGTAGCCGTACAGTCTATCCCACCACCCCGGGTGTAATCAGGCCAAGTGAGCAGATTGCCTAATACCGCGATATACCAGTAGGTTCACGGGTCCTGCAATCACCTCAAGCCTGTTCGCCGCCATGGATTTCGCCCACATTCCCGTATTTGGTCAGTCAGTCAAACCAGGACTTGGGCTTCGCTTTCGCGGCAACTATTGGGCTTTTTTTGACAAGCGTACCGAGCTGTCCCCTTGGCTGATCTTGCACCGCGAATCGGTCAACGACACAGAACTTGATGAACTGCTGTTGCACGGGTTCCCGCGTACACGCACAGGCGACACCGTGGATTGCAAAGTGTTGACCCACTTTGGGCTGATTCAGGGCGATTTGTATGAAGACGGCTGGACAGTTGGCCGCACTGAACGCCAGCGCACTGCCGCTTTTACGGGCGATGTGCTGGTGGTCAAGATTCCACTTTCAGCGAATCCACAAAAAGACCTGCTCGACCCTGAAAGCATTTACTGGAGCAGCCAGACCAAGTTGGTGCAACACGCCGCCGGCAGCCCTGAACATGAACGGGGCAAAGCGTTGGTGGAAATGGCCAGCATCCTGCTGGCCCGCTGGCGAGAGCACGACACCCAGAACCTGGATTTCAAGATCAAGAACCGGATACAGGAATTGTGGGAAGAAGGCAAAGCCGTGGCCAGCGGTGCTGGCGCAGCAGCCATGGGCTTTGTGCAGGGTTTGTGGGATTTGATCAAAGTCACGGTGGAGTTTGGTCAAACCGTATTCAAGGCAAGCTGCCATGGGGTGGAAACCATCATTGCGTCCAACTTCAGTCAGATCAAGACCATGCTGCTGGACGCGGGCATGGCCGCATACAACACGGCACAGGAAATGACAGCAGCTGTGAAGGAAGGCTTGCGACTTCTTGAACGAATCGGTTCCGACCGTTTGTTGCGCACCGGCCTGTTCGAGTTTCTGGACGGCTATGGCGAAAGCGTGCCGCACCTTCGAAGGCTGCACAATGCATCCACCGTGGTGTTCACCATCGGCATTGAGGTGCTGCTGGCCATTGCCACCCTGGGTGGAAGCCTGGCAGTGGGGGCTGCGCGCGTTGGTGCCCGTATTGGTAGCGGTGCTGCCCGGGCGGCAAGCCACGTGGGCCCATTTACTATGAAGGCGATTGGCCACCTGGCCCGCTTTGCCAAGGCGATGGACAAAGCCCAGGCCCCCAACATGCGCAGCGCAGACTCTGCCCCAGCAGCAAAGCCGGCAAATGGAGGTGGCCAATCAGGTTCTGCTGGTGGCGCAGGCAATGGTGCTGGTAATAAAAACACAACGCCAAAGGCAGCGGATAACAATTCCCAAGGCGCCAGTTGCACCAAGGTGTCTTGCACGGAAACAGCGGGCGAGCCCATCAGCATGTTCAACGGCGAAGAACTGCTGCAACTGGTGGACTGCACCCTGCCCGGCCTCATCGGCCTGAACTGGCAGCGCACCTACTGCAGCAGCCTTGCGGAAAAAGGGTTCAACACGGGCCTTGGCAAAGGTTGGTCCCACCCCTTGGGCCAGCATCTTGAAGTGAACGCCGACAGCCTGAACTACATCGACGACGAAGGCCGCACTGTATATTTCAAACCCCTCGCAATTGGACAACGCTGTAACAACCTCAGTGAATTTCTGACACTGGTGCGCACAGGGGAAAACGCCTATCGCCTGCAGGCCAGCAACGGCTTGGGGATAAGCTGGTTTTTTGAACAACTGCGCGATGATTCATTGCACAGCAAGCAGCCCGGCAAATGCGCACTGGTTCGCATGGAAGACGCGTTTGGCAACACACTACGCATTGAATACACCGCAGGCCGGGCCACGCAGGTTCACAGCAGCCAAAGCACATGGGTGATTGGCTACAACGAACAAGGGCTTGTATATCAAATTGCCCAGCTGGCGGCCGATGCATCTGGCACTTCAGAAGGCAATCCAATCGGCGGCAATCAACTGGTGCTGGTGCAATACCGGTACAACGAACAAGGCCAGTTGACAGGCGCCATGGATGCCGCCGGCTTCGAAGAGCAATATGCCTACAACGCCGACAATGTGCTGGTGCAACGCACCCTCAAAAGCGGCTACAACATTTACTTTGAATGGCAGCGCGTTGCGGCAGACGGCACCGCATGGCCCAACGCACGTTGTGTACGCCAGTGGGGCGACCCTGTCGACGGCCAACCCACTTACCACTACCGGTTTGAATGGGAGGTGAATGGCTGCGCCAACCACAGCGCATCCATCGACAGCCGCGGCGCACGCACCGACTACCAGTTCAACGACCAGGGCCTGCCCACCTGGGTTCGTGGCCCCGAAGGCGGCACTACGCGCACCCGTTACAACAGCAACGGGCAAGTGCTTGAACGAACTGACCCGCAAGGTTTTGGTGAACAGTTTCAGTACAACAGCAAAGGCCACCTGGTGGCTTACACCAACAAGCTGGCTCAACTGCACGAGTTTGAATTGAATGCACAAGGGCAGGTGTTGCAGCACATCGCACCCGCCAACCCGGACGGCAAACACCCTGTTCGCACCAACACCTACACCCCCGAAGGCCTGCTGGCCAGCCACACCGATGCCACTGGCGCCACCACCCGGTACCGCTACAACAGCCTGGGCCTGCTGTGCGAATCCATCAGCCCCTTGGGCCAAAACAGCCGTATTCTGTACAACGCCCAAGGGCAAGTGCAGGCGCAAACCAATGCATTGGGCCAAAGCAACACAGTGCAGTTCGATACCTGGGGGCGGCTGGCCAGTGTCACCAACCCGCTGGGAAGAACAGTCTGGTATGCCTATGACCTGATGGGGCGCTGCACCCGCGCCAGCAACCAGGAAGGCCTGACCACACAATACAGCTACGGCCCACTTGGGCAGCTTGAAAGCATCACCGACCCCACAGGCCGCAGCACGGTATATGAATACGCCGACCGCCTAAGCCAGCCCACCGCCCGCATTGACCCCATGGGCAATCGCCTGCGTTACCGCTACGACAGCGAACGCAACCTGATTGAACTCCAAAATGAAAACGGCCAAAGCTGTCACTTTGATTATGACCTCGCAGAAAGACTGATCAAGGAAAGCGGCTTCGATGGCCGGGTTCAAACCTACCAATACAACGCCGCAGGCCACCTGCTGGAAAAACAGGAATGGGGTGTGGTGGCTGGCCAGCTTGGCGGGGGGCAACAATCCACCCTGCTTGATTTGGACCAGATTCCAGCGCAGCCTGTGGCCTACACCCGCTACAAACGCGACGCACACGGCAAGCTGCTAACAGCCACCCACAGCGACGGCGAAGAAACACGCTACGGCTACAACACACAAGGCCAATTGATTCAGGCCACCAATGCCCACCGCCAACTGGCGTGGGAAGTGGACCTGGAAGGCCGCGTGCTGGCGGAACTTCAAAACCAGCACCGCATAGAACACCAATACAATCTGGGCGGTTGGCTCAAGCTTACCCACTGGCAGGCCATGGGCGCAGGTGCGCCTGAAGGTACGTTGGCCTACCAGTACAACGCGCTAGGCCTGGTCAGTGAAATCAATTTGAATGGCATGCTGCTGGCCCAGTTTGAACGCGACACGCAGGGGCGCGAACTGGTGCGCAAATTGTCGAATCAGGTGCACACCCAGAGCCTGTACGACCCGCAAGGCCGGCTGGTTGGGCAAGTGAACCGGCAGGTGAATCGGCAAGTGAGTCGCCGCGAATCTTCGGCCGCCGGTTCAAGCGAAAAAAACACAATTTCGCGCAGGCGTTATTGCTACAACCCGCGCAACCAACTGGTGCGAATTGATGACCAAGGCCACGGCACACACCTGTACCACTACGACGTGCTGGACAGGCTGCGCACCGTGGAAGGCCCCACGCCGGAAGCGTTTCTGTTCGACCCTGCCAGCAATTTGCTGGAAACACTGGACGGGCAAGAAGCCACCGATGCACTGGCCAGCAAAGCCCTGCCCGAGCCCACAAGCCCCAATGCCCACCGGCCACAGCAGGCACCGGGCAACCGGCTGAAACGCCAGGGCAACCGCCGCTTCACTTACGACGCACGCGGCAACCGAATTGAAGAAATCATTGAGCGCGGTCCCCGCCAAGGGCAAGTGACCCGCTACCGCTACAACGCACAAAACCAGCTTGTTGAAGTGAACGTGGCAGGTGTTGTAACCCGCTACGCCTACGACGCACTGGGCAGGCGGATTTCAAAAAACAGCGAGCAAAGCAGCACCTCATTTTACTGGAACGGCGACGTGTTGTTGGGCGAAGTCAATAGCGGATCTTCTGCCGCCTCTGCCACTACCGGCCATGGCACTACACCCAGCCGCACCTACCTGTTTGAGCCCTTCAGCTTCAAGCCGTTGGCACTGGTGCAAGGTGCTCAGGTGTACCACTACCACACCGACCACATTGGCACGCCACGCGAAATCACCAACGCCCAGGCCGAGGTGGTGTGGGCCAGCACCTTCAAAACCTATGGTGCGCTTGCCCTTGCGCATGTGAATGAAGTGGAAAACCCGCTGCGTTTTCAGGGCCAGTATTACGATTGCGAAAGCGGATTACACTACAACAGGCACCGGTACTACGACCCGAACTGCGGGCAATTCACTACCCAGGATCCGATTGGGTTGCTGGGGGGAATGAATGCCTACCAGTACGCGCCGAACCCTGTGACGTGGGTAGATCCGTGGGGGTTGAGTTGTAAGGAATGGAAAAAACTAGATCCAAACCTATCAACAAATCAAATTGATGAAATTTTGGCAACACCAAAAGGATCCAGACCAGACCCTAAAACCTATTTATCGGACGAATATGTAAAGAATCATCACGCACTATTTGATGGAGGAGCTGTCCGGATTCAGCCATCCACACCAAACGGCACTATCGGACGAACAGAAACTTGGGTGTTTCCCAAATCGGTGGTCTCAGATGCGATCAGTTCCGCAAATGGAGACCCCAGAAAACTTGAGACATTGCTTGGACTTGATCCAAACTATCTTGGGAAAGCTCCTGTACTGGTAGATATTCCGAATCCATCAAATGTACGTATCCCAACCGGTAACGAATTCGGTGCCAACGATTTCTGGCGCCCCGGAGGATTGACTTATCCAGGGAGAATACCGGAAGCCGTGATAGACCCTGTATTCACAGGCCAATACTCCGTAATACCGGTCTTTTAACTAAAGGATGATTTTTATGAAAGTTGTATATGAAGGTTGTGGAGTTAAACTAATCAATAAAAATGGAAAATATTTTATTAGATACGATGCTGGAGCTCATCAAATAGAAATTCGAGAAGACGAAGTTGACATTAACGAAACAAAACAAATACTTGAAGGAAAATGCGGAACCATAAACCAAATTTTGGTTGACATTCAAAAAAGATTGATTAATTCAGGCGTGGATCCATACCGCAGCAACGTGGAAAATAAAAAACATGAACTATAACTTTAAATAAGATTTAAATTTAATCAGTAACTAGATAATTTCAAATGATTTATAAAGTCGATGATGCCTTCCTGGAGGTGACCTGCAATCTGCAAACCGTGAACACATGATTGTCAATCAGTTTTACTTGTTGGGAGAGTTTGGTTTCATGGCACCAGACAGACAGAATCGAGCCCACCATCAGATAGTGGCAATTGAACCCACTAAAATTTTAGTGTGGTCTAGAGATACGCTCGACGACATAGAGATCAACACTCCGAAGCTATACATCAATTTAATGAAATGTATCGCAAGAAGCTTGGTGAGGAAAATTACAGACCGCACCGAACATTCTCGCGACCAAGCCCTTAAATCTTAGAAATCAGAACCAAAACTCGAACCCGAGGAACTCCAGTCAGTCCCTGAAGTTGAGCTCCAGGAATCACTGCTGTGATTGTCAGAACTCCAGCTATCAGAAATTGAACTGGTATGAATGGACGAAGAATCAACTCCGAATGGATTACCTGAAGTGTCAACCCCCCCAATTCCGCCGATCATGATTTGACCTGTAGCAGGATTAATGACCGTGGGCTCAGGTGTGGAAAAGGAGTTTGTGTTGTCAAAATTTGAAGATGAGCTGTGATCGCCAAAGAGACTCTTGAGAAATGTGAACATTGTGCTTCCTCCGTGTTTGAACACTCATCCTATCAACCAATCTCTACTGATGAACAAAACACAATGTTTCTCATAAACTTCAAAATTTAAATAATATTTCGACTTACTCTGATGTTGTGAATCGCTTCAGTTTTCTGAATACCTTGTGTAAAACAACTTGTACAAAATTTGCCGTCAACCAACGTTTTTTCTGGGCTTAACCACGCTGACAAAACTTGGTGGGGAAATAATCTGGTCAAAAATTCTAAAAAAACTTTGTTCGAATAGAGTTGTTTACTTAAAGACATTTTTCTCTTCACACTCTTTATTGTTTGCCACTTCAACAAAGCAATCTGTCAATTTCAGTGCCTGCCAGTAAAGCCTGTTATCCTCAAGAAGTCCAATTTGCAGGATTCTTTTTGTGTCTTGACTTATATCAAGTGAGTTGATTTTGGCAACTTCTCGTTGTAAGTCCAATAGATCAGGTCCTGCCAAAAGTTCAAAACGCTTACTTACTGACCGGGTGATACCCTTCTCTTCCCTGGCGCAACGAATTTGACTGGTCTCTAGCTTTGAGAGCCACGCTAATGCTTTGGCGCCAGGGGGTCGAGGTAAAGTAGTGCTTGGAATTTCACAGTATTCAATGAGTTCTACGCCACATTCTTGAAAAATTCGGCAGTTTCCATCGAGAAATGGTCCGACAGCAATAAGACTGTGTTCAGGAAAAGTGGTTTCATGATTTCTTCTTCCACCAATCGTTGAACGGGTTCGTAAGCCTTCCATAACCTCAAAGTAGCTTTTAATGTACTTAGTGTTGGTAAGCACGGCCTTTTCCTTGTCAGACAACTCCTGACGCACTGATGATCTTGATTCTTGCTTTTTCTCACTGGAGGTTACATCTGCTCTATCTTTCATCTCGGCATCCTTTGCAACGACTGAAGATGTAATCAAGACGCAAACTAGAATAGATAGAAAATTTTTCATAACCAATTCCTGTAAACAATGATGAATGTTAAAGGTAGTAACCATTTAACTGACCAAGTGATCAAACCAATTTTCTCGACTCTACTACCGAGAAAGAGTATAAAAATATTCGCGCTCAAGAACTTGATCAAATGTCGCCGCCAATCTCTGAGGCGAAATGATTGATGTGATGACGATCTGTTGATTGTTCGCACTGAGGTGATGCGTAGGACGACAAAGCCTAGAAAATGCCCCAATATGCAAACTAGTAATTCGGACTCACTCATGCTATTTCCCCAAAGAACGGAACAAACAGCAAAGCCGATAAACACTAGAAAAAAAGCGATAGCTAAGTAAAACAACAGAATCCAGATGCTATTCGCATTCACGATTCTGTTCTGCCTGAATTCCAATTTTTCCAACTGCGAAGCTCTTGCATATTTAATAATTGCGGCTGTCAACGGTAACGTAAGCAAAAAACCCATCAAATTGAGCAACCAGCCAGGCAATTTGCTGATGACTTCATCGCTCAATGCAGTATTCATTGATATCGCATGCACAATGACACCCGGAAGTCGGTCATTTATCGGGGTGACATGGGTATCTGCCAGATCCCAGTTTCCCCCGAGTAAGACCAATTTAGCCTGGTCGAGCAAAGGCCAGTCCTCATCCCGTACTTCTCTGACAATTACCTCCCCCCTAGTCATGGAGGCATAGTCCAATTTTTGAGAAGAAGACGTACTCATCTCTTTACCAAAAACCTCTCGGACAATCTGGCTAGGACTATCGGGTCTGATCTCTTGAGCAATCAGAAGGCCAAAAGGCTCTGACAATACAGGTTCAAAGAAACGAAAGCCATGTGCTTTCATTCGGTCGATCCAATCTTGCTTATCCTGCCCATAGGGCTTCATCAAAGCAATCTTGGCTGGCAAGTCGATCAACATACCCTCGAGTTGAAGCTGACATGCAACCTCTGTTTCCGATGCACCATTGATTGGCGATAAATCTAAATCAATCAAAAGCAATCGGTGGCTAGGGTAACTGGCCTTCTGAAGCAAAGCCGACAACTCGCATCTGTCTAGGGGGGTTCTTTCCTTGAATTTATTTAGAAAAGATTCCCGATCGATAACCAAAACATAGGCACGGGCCAAGTCGTTTGAGTCAACTGAAACCGCATTTGGTCTGAATAGCGCTTCTTTTTGCATGGCAGCGAGTGCATCAAGCAGAAGAGTAAAGCCTGATATATTCAGAACAATTACAATCACAGTACCCAAAAGGATTTGGTAGGGAGAACCAAGCTCCTCGTCCCACAAGAACCTGAAAAAGTTTTTTATCAATTTAGGTACTCAGTGTGAAGCCTGACCAAAAAAGTGGGTGAGCATTTTTACCCTTCTTCATCATTCCTTTAGCATTTCGCAAAGACTCAACCACCGTATTTCCTTGGGCAAGACTTTCATAAAAGTAGCCCATCAACTCCACTGTTGCCTCACTGGGGATATCCCACAAGGTTGATATGACGAATCTCTCACCCCCTCGAGAAAAAGCGTATCTAAGGGACTTGATTTGACCGCCTTTCTGACTCTCTCCCAAAGCAGTCCTGCACGCTGATAAAACCACCAATCTTGTTGACGTTAAATCCAGTTGACTTGATGAGCCTGCATAAAAAATCCCTTCTAACTTCTGATTCGCACCTGAAAGTGCGATACCAGACGACACACCCAAGAGCTTGGAAAGACCTTTATCTGCTGGTGCGGCATAGAAAGCATGAGTGGCAATGTGGACTACTTCAGACTTGCCTACCTTTCGGATGAGTGCGTCCTTTGTTGCCTCTTGACCCATTACGACATCGGTCGACGGGAACAATGCAGCAATTTTCTGTATTTCAACACTCGTTTCAGGCAAAGGGGCAAAGCCTGTCTCACCGCTAAATCGTTTCACAAGAGTTGCTTGAGGGTTTACGCTAGACTGTTCTGTCTTTCCCCTAGATGGAGTTAGGCCATAATCGGGATTACCAAGTCCCAAAATTAAAGAGTTTTTACTGACGTGGGTAATATCTGCCTTGGATGGAGACAGGACTGTGCGAATTGTATCAATTTGAACCACATCGATACTCTCAAACGGAGTCTCGTCGAACAGGACGTCTGTAGGAAGAATCTCAAGAACCCCTCCACCTTCCAACCAAATGGTATTTATTCCCATTTTTGGTAAAGATTTCCCCAATCCCAGCTGATCGAAGAGGGTCTTGCTGGACTTCTTGATTATGGAAGTGCGTGCTTGATTAGAAATTGAATTTCTCAACAAATCACTCTGGCCCTTAACACTTGTCACATTAAATGTCGATAACTCAGGTAACACCGCGCCATGTTTGTACACCAAAACAACCCCTGTGCCTTTTTCAGCTGCCATCACACTGACCAATGCCTCAGAGACACGCAAAGGAATTCCCTCTCTCATAATGGAGAGGTCTTTGATCAAAGCTGCAACCCAAGTGCGAACGAACTGCTGTGCGCCAGCATCTCTAAAAAGCTCCGCTTTATGATTAAAGAGCTTGGCGTAATTCAGCATGTAGTCCACTTTTGACTCGGTCGAACCAACTGCGGAGAATTTTTCGAGGGCTTGTTCTTGTTCTTTGAGAAGCAATGTATATGTCTGTCGCCATGAGCGACTCGCGTTTCTTGTAGCACCAACTTCAAGATCATCAAACTCCGCAACGAGCAATTTCGTGGATACATTGAGTTGATGAAACAGATCAACGTTTTCATTGATAATTTGTGCTGGTAAACACTGCAAAACCCCTAATTGAGCAACCGTGCGGTTTTTAATCAGTCCTTGGGCAAGTTTTGCAAAATTCATGTCCCCACTTTCCTCTACAGTCTTTAGAAGAGACATGATTTCATTAAGATATTGGCTTTGCATTAGCCGCGCGAGTTTTAACGCCTCTGATGGCTGACCAGCCTCACAGTAGCCCCGTATTCCTAGGCCTAAAAGATATTGACGTCCTGAAAATCCAAGATTGGTATAGCCGTAGGACTTTTCATCCAAAAAGAGCGTTTTACTATCCTTGGAAAACTCGGCATCAAACAATCGAAACTTCTTGTCGTGTAACAACTTTTCATAGTGAAGGCCCAAGTAGGCAAATTCGCCATCCTTACCCAGCTTGACCAGTTTCGTCTCCTCATCAGTGATGATTTTTGCCGGAGGTGAATTTTGGTAAAACCCTGCACCAGAGTCACCCATCAACTCAACCATTTCACTTTCATTTATGTTGGAAGCAATTTTTTGAAAAGCTACTGTCATCTCGGAGAAAGGTGAAGCTATCGTTGAAACAGGCTTTGCCCATGACAATCTTCGTTGACTTACCAGACTCTCAACATCCTTTTTTACTCTCAGACCCTGAGATGACTCAACACCTAACCTTATGGCGATGTATTTGCTGACAGGCAAGTTACCAACATCACTAATTTCTTTGAATCCATAAGGTTTAGCTGGCGTCAAAGTCTCAATAACCGAGGCGAATGTCTGGTCACCAGATTTTTGTCTAACAACGCATTTGATAATCAGTGAGGTAGCCTTGTCATTGGAATTACCAGAAAAACCTACCAATGAGGTCACAAGTGGGTTATCCAGCTCACTCAAATAATTGAGTGTTTTATTTGTGTTTTGATCTCTTGCTTTTCTCAAAAAACCAATAGCTTTGTCGCAATTTCCCTTTTTGTAGTAGTACTCGCCCCAGTCAAGGTAAGGAGTTGAGCTACCGCTAATCATGCTTTGCATATTTTTTTCAAGCGCGTTGCCACCTACCTGTTTTTCGAAATAAGCATCGACACGCTTGTCATCTCCGTAAGCAAGCGCGTTGAAATAGTCCTCTCGTTGAGCTGTTATCTTTTGTACCCTTTCGTCCCCACGCGCAGCAGCGTAAATGCCAGTAGCCCCCGTTACCCCCACTGAGCTCATGAGCAGCGGCGCTGCCACCATGCAGCTCTGAAGTAATGCAAGCCCCATCAAAGAAAAAGTCAATAAGGTTACTTTTTTTATAAAAAATAGCCTGGCTAAAAAGGAGGTTTTTAATATGTTTCTGTTGGTACGCATCAATCCGTGTGCCCGAATAATTTTATGAAAGAAGAAAATTAAAACCGAAGCTTATCAAAGTAAAAAAGGTTAAATAGATATTACAGAAAATTATCAATTTACACTTCTTTCGTTGTGCGCACGCATGAACTCTATTGCACTAACTCGAACAAGTTACGGAAAGACCCATCAATGCCAGCTTGGCAAACAACACCTTTTGGTGTATATACTAGTATGTATATATTTCTAACGATGGGTGTCATGGAAGCTAAAATTTTCAAGTCTGGAAACAGTCAAGCTGTGAGGATCCCAAAAGAGTTTCGCCTTGAAGGTACCGTAGTCGAGATCTTCAAAAGAGGGGATGAGCTCATCCTCAAAGCCAAGCCGCAAAATCTAGGGACTGCCTTTAATCTCATGGGCTCTATGCCTAGCGACTTCATGCAAGGGGGAAGAAATGATGAAGCACCTCAAAAACGCGAGGATTTTTAATCATGTATTTGCTGGACACTAATATCTGCATTTACATCATCAAAAAACAACCGTCCTCGGTACTTAAACGCTTTGAGCAGCTCTCGGTCGGCGCGGTGGCCATGTCGGTTGTAACCTTTGGTGAGTTGGAATACGGCGCGGCAAAAAGCAACAACTCTGCAAAGGCCCACGGCATTCTCCAGGAACTTGTGAACTACATTCCTGTATTGCCGATGGAAAGTGCAGGCGCTCAACACTATGCCAACATCAGGGCAGTTTTGGAAAAGCTGGGGACGCCCATTGGCAACAATGACCTCTGGATTGCGGCTCATGCGCTTGCACTGGGTCATACCTTGGTCAGCAATAACACCAGGGAATTCGCTCGCATCGAAGGACTCAAGCTTGAAAACTGGGTCTAACCAGTGACATCACAACAAGCGTATCAGCAGCAGCTTGGAAGCCGAATGAGTACATCAAACTCAGTGTTGAGCCAACGTATAAGTTTTTTATGTAAACTTTTTTCAGGTTTTAGTAGATCTTCAGGCCTACTACTTTGGCCGGAAATTATCAGCGATAGGCGTGATAGTGAAACCAAACCAACTCGTATCTATGAAACTTGAGACTGTTCACTTACTAGAATTCGTTATCTAATTTTCACTAACGAATTTATGCGCACAAAGCCTTCAAGTCGATCCAGTCACGTCTGCGCCAGATAAACGGTACACCCTATCCTTGAACACTAAAACCTCTGGATACCGAATCCCAGCCCACATAGCGACCGTGTCTGAGTCAAGGAATTCGTACTTATTAGGTGGTTGGTATGTTTTCAGGTACTCCACGTTTTTCTGAGCACAGTTTCGCAAGTCGCCTATGACCCTGAACTTGCCGTTCTCAATATAGATCTCTGCATCGAGCACCTGTGCCAACCCCAGGCGGTCAAGGCACTTTCCTTGGTAGGGACCCTCGACAGGGCAAACAGATAAGTCATCAGTTTCCGTGGAGTATTGAATGCTTACCCTATGTTTATAAAGGGCTTTCAGCATTTCCATCGCAGGAAGATAAACTTCTTTCACAACCCATACTCCTTTCATGGAACACTGAAAATATTTTCTTCATTCAAGGCGCTGATAGCTCCTTGTACTGATCCTCACCCCATCGCGTTTGGGCTTCATCTCCGCATCAAGTTCCTGCCCGGTTTGCAGGTCAAAGGTTCCTTTGGAGTATTGCTTTTTGCACGCATCAAACCCTTCGCTGGACTTCTTGCAAAGCACCTTTTCGATGATGGGAATGTCGTCAATCCCTGGCTTTACAACCACCAAGTCGCCAGTTGCGCCCAAAAAATACGACTTGTTGAATGACGGAAACTCGATCTGCTCGATCAGCTCCACGGGCACGATTGCACTGCTGCGCTTGGTCATTACGCCCGGGATATAAAACACCTCAAGACTGCAGGTTGCGGTGACTTTCGACTTGAATTCATCCAAGTCAATACTGGGCCGGCGATTATAGATTTCACGCTGGTTTTTTTCGTGCTGTTCATAAAGCATCCGGTAATTCTTGTCGTAATCCTTGTGCTCGGGGTTTGCATTGAGCCTTTGCAGCACGCCAACTTCTCCGATAACCAGGGTCCCGGTCTTCTGATCAATGGAAGCAGCCTTCGAGAGGGTTGCCTTTCCAGCTTCTTTCTCGGCATTTTCGCTAAGTTGCTGCTTCACTTCTCTGATTTTTTCATAGTCGACATCAAAGCCGCCTCCACCACCCACCTGGCGGTGACCATCACCATTAACTGCGCAGGCTGACAAACCCGCGCTTAGGGGAAGGGAAAACAATACTTTGAAAATCTGCGATCTCTTGTTCATTCAATGTCTCAAAAGTGAATAGTTAGTTTGAGCAAATTAGATCAGAAATAATAAAAAGAGCGAATGTAAACACCAATTACCAATGTTGATTGCCATCCCTTGCTTGAAATTAGATATTTACCCGATCCATTACCCGTTTGATGAGCAAGTATTGTGCAAGAGAAAAACGGTTCATTTATTTTTGGAAACGTTGTCAGGAAAGTACGCCACCCCCGCAAAACTTTCAGAAAGTTTCGAGTAAATTTGCTGTGAGAGAATAAAAAAGTTAAAGACGGGGAAAAAATGATAAAAAACAAACTTAAAATTTTGCAACTTCAGTCACAGCGCGATGAACAGATCAACGCCCTACTCGACGAAATCATGGAAGTCGACTTGGAAGGTGAGTTCATGATGGATGTGAGGAGTGTAGTTGCACACCAAGACCCAGCCCGTGCAACCGCCGTGCACACTCTCAAGCTTGCTGCATCACACCTGGATTTGGTCGAGAAGATACATGAAATCAATGATCTGGATCTACAGATAGCTCGCTTGCAACTTGAGAAGTAGATTCTTTTGTTTCGATTTTTTTTTAATTTCCAACAACAACCTCCATAATAAAAAGCTTGACTCAAGAATTCATAAAAAACACCCTGGTAATCGTCGTGGGAACCCAGCCCCAAGTGGTTACTATGGCATTCCACCATTTGGCTTTCGCCAGACTAGACGCGTTTCTGGCCAATGAGTTGATTGTGATAACCACAGGGGAAGGGCGGGATATATTGGTACCAATGCTGCTTGACAGAGAGCATGGTTACTTCTTACGCCTGTTGAAAGAGTATGGGCTGAAAAGATCAGATGTATTTTTCGATGAAACCTGCGTACGACTGATCCGAGGTTCCAATGATCAACCACTGTATGACATTGCCTCGGATGAGGACAACGAGCATGCCGCCAACCAGATCGCAGAAGTCATACGGGAACTGACACTGGATCAGGACAGGCGATTACATCTTTGCCTAGCCGATGGTCGCAAACCCATGAGCTTTTATGCGGGTTACGCCTTGTCGCTTTATGGCAGGCAACAGGATCAACTGTCTCAGATTATCGTCAATGACGAGCTCTCGGGTCATCCGGAATTTTTCTATCCACCCAAGAATCCTCGTCACCTTCTTCTGGAAGACACTGACAAGGTGTTTAACACCGCACAGGCCAGTGTGGTGATGGGAAAAGTACCTTTTGTGCGGCTGAGGGACCACTTGCCCATGGACGTTCTGGAAAACGTATGCGACAGCTTCGCCCTGAACGAGGTGGTCAGCAAGACCCAGCGTAACCTAGGAGCGATTCTTGTGACGCTGGATTGTCAATACGAGCAAATTTTGATCAATCAGGAGCCACTGATTCTTCAACCCAAACCGCTGGCCTTTCTCTGGTGGCTTGCTCTCAGGCGGAAAAGATTAAGTGACCAGGCCCATTCTGTAGGTTCACGTGATCAGACAGAAGACTTTGACCAGTTGCATGGCGAATTTGAAGGCGCTGTTCATCGGGAAACACCTGATGACACCGGCGAATTCGATCCACAGGAAGTATCACAAACAATCTCGAAGATTCGAAAAGGAATCGAGCGGCAGTTCGGCAAGCGAATGCTGGAACGCTTTGGAGACTTCAAGGAAGGTGAATATGGTCGTGGCCGTTACGGTCTTTTTGATCTTACAGCGAACCAGATTGAAATTAAAAATGATCACACAGGCAAAGGCCTTCCCTGCAAACACTTTAAACAATGACTTCTTTAATCGAACGGGTTCTGGCCAAGCAGAATGCCAGATTTGCTCATCCACCCCAAAAACCATTCTCCAACCTTGAGCAGGGTGCGCAGATTCTCAATCAGATAGAGGATTTCTATGACTTTAAAAACCACCTGGTTCATGCAGCGATAAATCCTGTGCTGAATCCACGAGTCGAAAGCCGGTTGAGCCAACTGCTGGACGAATATATTCAATCAGGATGGATTAGAAAAAGTGGTTCTGGCAGGTACGAGCGGCTTGATTCAGATGCTTTCGATTACATCAAGGGAACCTGGCTCGAGGAGTACGTTTGGCATGTGGCAAGGCTGGCAGGCGTGGATGAAGCTGTGTTCAACCAGGAAATTGTGTGGCATGAGCCCGGCTTGGTTGAGTACGCGAAAAATGAAATAGACCTGATCGCCAGCAGGGAAAACAGGTTTCTGGTGATGTCATGCAAGACCATGGATCCTATGCCAACGGGTACAGCTTTATTGGGAAAAACGCGCAGTCTGAGTGACCAGGCCAAGGAAGTCGCCTATTGGGTGGATCATTTTTTCCCGGGATGTGCTGTGGGAACATTGGCAACAACACTTGACATGACAGATGAGGTCAGGAAAGTTGACCGTTTCCCGGTGGCGGAAGTGCGCGCACTGAAGCAGCACGTTGAGATCCTCGGTATTGAGGACCTTCAACCCGGGCGATTGGTTGAATACTTCAAAGACTCTCGCCATTGGGCTGAATGAAAATGACCGATCACCTGTACCTATTGATTCGGAATTCGACCACCGAGCAGATCCAGTACGCTGGGATGCTGCTGATCGGTCAACTGAGTTTTGCCTTCGCCGCATGGTCTTTCACCAAGAAAGATATGCTGGATCTCAGGCGCCTGCAGGTACTCTCCGGGATCCTCGGCCTTGTTTTCAATGGATACTTGGCATTCGAGCAGGAATCGGTTTCATGGGGACTGATCACTGTTGTCTTCTGGCTTGCCGTATTTTTGGTGATCAACGTGCGCTCAGAAAGAAAACTCAGTGCGGCCCGGATGGAAGTGGCGCTCAACGCCGATGACAAGACCCTGTTTTCTGACGCCTTGCCCCTCGCCTCCACAAGAGACATCAAAAACCTCGTTGACCGAGCGGAGGTATTGAAACTTGCGGACAACGACGTATTAATAGCCAGAAAAACCCAAACAAGCCAATTGTTTATGATCCGTGAAGGCCACCTTATGGAGTCCTTGCCCAACGGGGAAAGGTGGCTGCTGGGCAGAGCAATGATGCTGGGAGACCTGACCTTTTTGATCAATGATTCTACCAAGGGTTCTGAAGGTGAGATAACGGCAGACAAGCAAGCTACTGTGCTGGCCTGGTCGTATGAAACGCTCAGGCAACTCTGTGCTGACAGCGAGACCCTATCCGCCGCCCTGACAGATGGTATTGCCAGGGGGATCGCCAAGAAAAGGAATTTTCTGGATGGGGCTCACTTGTTCAGTGGTCAGCTGTCGAAAAAAGAGCCGCAACTTTCCCGTTTGGAGAGAGACTTGCATGCGGAAGTGTTCCCGGATCTCGCTGCATCGGAGTTCAAGCTGATCCTGGATCTGGCGCAATGCGAGAGCATCAATTCAGGACAACTGATTGAACTCGACGACGAGCTGGCTTGCATAAAAAGTGGCCAAGTAACGGTCAAATCCACGCAAGGTAGCGATACAGTTCTGAAACAGTTTTTCCTGCTGGGTGAGTTCGGCTTCATGGCGGCAGACAGGCGAAATCGAGCCCATCACAAAATTATCGCTGTTGAAAACACCACACTGCTGGTGTGTTTTCGTGATGCGCTGGAGGACCTTGAGATCAACACACCGATACTTTACATCAATCTGATGAAAAGTATTGCTAGAAGCCTGGTGGGAAAAATTACTGACCGCAACAGGCTTCAATAAGCTTCAAAAGCTAACCGCTAACAGTCAGATGTCAGATCCAAAGCCTGAACTGGAAGAGCTCCAGTCTGAGCCTGATCTACTGGAAGAGCTCCAGTCAGAACTTGAGCTGGAAGACCATGAATCATCTGCAGAGCTGCTGGAAGTCCAGCTATCGGATGCTGAATGGTCGTAATTCGATGATAGATCCACTCCGAAAGGATTACCTGACGTGTCTACCCCGACTATACCCCCGATCATGATTTGGCCGGTTGCGGGATTAACGATGGTTGACTCGGATGTAGACAATGAATCGTCACAGCTATTGCTTAAGGGTGAAGAATCGCCGCTGCCAAAAAATTTACTGAAGAATCCAAACATGCAACCTCCTGCAATTAATAAGTACATGGTTATACCCCCTGCAAATAAACGGGATTGAAAGTAGATTTTTCAACCAAAGAGGAAGAGAGTTCTGCAATGAAACAATCAAGATTTACCGACAGCCAGATCATGGCGATTCTGAAGCAAGCTGAGAACGGCCTAGCCGTTCCTGATGTTTGCCGTGAGCATGGAATCAGCGTGCCCACGTTCTAAAAATGGCGGGCCAAGTTTGGTGGCATGGATGCATCACTGATTGCCAGAATGAAAGAACTGGAAGGTGAGAATGCTCGTCCGAAGAAGATGTACATCGAAACCCAGATCAAGAATGATTTGTTGTCGGAGGCCCTTGGAAAAAAGTATTGAGGCCATCTGTAAGACGCCAGATGGCCGTGGATGCAGTCAACAAACATGGTGTGAGCATTCGGCTTGCTTGCGAGGTGTTTCAAATCAGCCAGATCTGTTACAGGTACAACAAAAAGCGTTCAGCAGAAAATGAGTTGATCGCTGACTGGCTGATTCGATTGACCACTGCGCAACGCAATTGGGGCTTTGGCCTGTGCTTTCTGTACCTGCGCAATGTGAAAGGCTTTGTTTGGAATCACAAAAGGATTTACCGCATCTATCGTGAACTGGAACTAAACCTGCGAATCAAGCCAAAGAAACGTTTAGTTCGCGAAAAGCCAGAGCCGTTGTTTGAACCGCTGAGAATCAATCATGTGTGGTCGATGGATTTCATGCACAACCACACATGATTGATGGCAGAAGCATTGACCATCGAGATTGATTTCTCTCTGCCTTCAGAGCGCGTGATACGCGCTCTGAACCAGCTAATTGAATGGCGCGGCAAACCCGAGGCCATCATCGTGGACAACGGCCCCGAATACATCAGTGGTGTCGTGGTGGCTTGGGCAGAAAAACGTGGCATTGCTTTGAAATACATTCAGCAAGCCCCAACAAAAGGCTTACGTTGAGCGATTTAACCGAACCGTTCGCTACGATTGGCTAGCTCAGCATTTATTTGATGACTTGGAACAAATACAAGAACACGCAACAGACTGGATGTGGATTTACAATCACGCAAGGCCGAACATGGCCATCGGTGGAATCAACCCCAAAATGAAGTTGGCCATGGCGGCCTGAGCTCTACTTTCGAACCCCGTTAAAAATGGGGGGATTAC
>JAIXTE010000114.1 GCA_027484315.1 Burkholderiales bacterium
TATGAACAGAATCTGATCAATTTGCAGGAGGAACCTTGGCACACCGAACTGGCGCAAATTCACGCCGAATTGTTGTCGGTGTAACCGGCAACGCCAAGTGGTGGTCCCCCTCGTGGTTCTGTATTCGCCTGGCCGTGTGGCTGGCCGGTGGGCAGGCACGCCGCATCAGTGTCAAACACCTGTGGCCCATGGCACAAATCGATGCCTTGATTGTAAGCGGTGGCGATGACATTCACCCCTCGCTGTATGGCGAAGAAGAAGTGCCGAAAGCCCACTATGACCCTGCGCGCGATGCACTGGAGCAAGCCCACATAGCCTGGGCCTTGAAACACAACTTGCCCATGTTGGGTATTTGCAGGGGTACCCAGTTAATCAATGTCAGCCTGGGTGGCAGCTTGCACCAGGACATTCGCGCCCAGCGCAAGCTGACTTCCAACCGGGGCACTGTGCTGCCCCGAAAAATCGCTGCACTGCGTGCCAACAGCAGTTTGGCCTGTGTCTTGAAGGCCAGTCGACTGCGGATCAACAGCCTGCACCACCAGGCCGTGGATCAGTTGGGCACCGGTGTACGCATTGTGGCTCGTGACCTGGACGGGTTTGTGCAAGGCATCGAACCCGAGGAAGGTTCTCTCAAGTGGCTTGGTGTGCAGTGGCATCCGGAATATCTCTTGTATCGCCCGCAGCACCGACGCCTGTTCAAATGGCTTGTGCAACAATGCAGGCACCAATCCCCAACCGGATGATTCATGTCGTATACCCTGCTGTTCGCTTCTGCCTTTCTGGCAGCCACCATTTTGCCGCTCTACTCGGAAGTGGTGATGTTCGCCATGATCCGCGCTGGCGAGCCCGCCGGGCTTCTGCTGGCTGTGGCTGCAGTGGGTAATACCCTGGGCTCGGTGGTCAATTGGGTGCTTGGCCGCTACCTGCTGCATTTCCAGCATAAAAAATGGTTCTACTTCAAACCTGAACAAATTGAAAAAATGCAGGGTTGGTTTCAGCGCTACGGGGTGTGGAGCCTGCTGCTGGCCTGGATGCCGGTAATAGGAGATCCGCTTACCCTGGTGGCAGGTATCATGCGGGTTAATCTGTGGTTGTTTCTTCTGCTGGTGGGTATCGGCAAAACAATCCGTTATGTCATCGTGATTTATTTTTCTGAAATGTCGGTGGCCTGGTTTTAAATCTGCAAGGAATTGAGTGTCATGAATGCGAGCGATCTGCCCAACCTGGACCTGAACTGTTTCAAGCAACCTGACCGGGTTTTGCTGGGCGACACCTTGCCCCATGCACCCCGGATCCTGATTCTGTATGGCTCATTGCGGGCGCGTTCATTCAGCCGGTTGGCTGCCGAAGAAGCGGGCCGCTTGCTGACTTTCATGGGGGCCGAGGTGAAGTTTTTCAACCCGGAAGGTTTGCCCCTCGTGGATGAAGCCAACGAGCAACACCCCAAAGTGCTGGAACTGCGAGAACTGGCCGATTGGTCAGAAGGTCAGGTCTGGAGTTCACCTGAGCGGCATGGCGCCATGACCGGTGTCATGAAAACCCAGATCGACTGGCTGCCCTTGAGTGGCGGGGCCAAGCGGCCCACGCAAGGCAAAACACTGGCTGTGATGCAGGTATGCGGTGGTTCGCAATCCTTCAACGTGGTGAACCAGTTGCGGGTGTTGGGCCGCTGGATGCGCATGATCACCATTCCCAATCAGTCGTCGATTGCCAAGGCCTTTATGGAGTTTGATGACAACAACCGCATGAAGCCATCGGCCTATTACAACCGGCTGGTGGATGTGATGGAGGAACTGATGCGCTTCACTTTCCTGACCCGAGGGCATGCACAGCACTTGGTGGATCGGTATTCCGAACGGGTGGAGTCTGCTGAAGAGTTGTCCAAACGCGTGAATCAACGCAGCATTTAACAGCCATGGATTGGTCTGCCTTTTCACTGTCAATTCAACTGGCGTTTGGCACGTTGGCGGTGCTTCTGCCATTGGGGCTGATCTGTGGGCGTTGGCTGGCACGCACCACATTCAGGGGGCGCGCCTGGCTGGAAGCAATCATTCTGTTGCCACTGGTATTGCCCCCCACGGTCATGGGTTATTACCTGCTGGTGGCCTTGGGCGGCAATTCACCTTTGGGGCACTTCCTGCAAAACAGTTGGGGCATTTCGCTGACCTTCAATTTCGCAGGCCTGTTGCTGGCTTCGGTGCTGTTCAACATTCCGTTCATGTTCCAGCCCATACAACGAGCCTTTGAAGCCATACCCCAGAACCTGAACGAAGCGGCACAAGTCAGTGGTTTGAGTGCCTGGGCCACTTTTTTGAAAGTGGAATTGCCCCTGGCCTGGCCCGGTATTTTGTCGGCACTGGTGCTGACATTCGTGCATACCCTGGGCGAGTTTGGCGTGGTACTCATGATTGGTGGCAGTATCCCTGGTGAAACCCGCACCCTGGCCATTTCAATTTACGACAGCGTGCAAAGTTTTGATTTGGAAGCGGCCAACACCATGTCGCTGGCGCTCTTGATGTTTTCATTGGTGGCGGTGGCCTTGTCCCTGTTTCTTTCAGGCCGGAGAACACGGTCTGTTCGGCGCGCAGGGTAGGGGGCAAATCACATGGCGCTGATTTTCGAATTTGAGCAACACAAGCCGATGGCATTGCAGGGCAAATTCAGCTGCGAAGCAGGGCAGTTGCTGGCCTTGGTGGGGCCTTCCGGGGCTGGCAAGTCGTCCATTCTTCGCGTATTGGCCGGCTTGATGAAACCTGCACAGGGGCGCATTGAAGTAGGTGGGCAAGTGTGGCTTGATACGGCTCAAGGTATTTTCGAAACGCCCCAGCAACGGCGAGTGGGCCTTGTGTTTCAGAATTACGCCTTGATGCCGCACCTGAGTGGAGCTGCCAATGTGGCCCTGGCTTTGCAACACCTGCCCAAGGGCGATCGCCTTGCCGAAGCTGTGCAATGGCTGAAACGGGTGCGCCTGACAGCAGCTGAAGCCATGCGGCGACCCGCCCAATTGTCGGGCGGGCAGCAGCAGCGTGTCGCGCTGGCCCGCGCCTTGGCGCGAGAACCCCAATTGCTGTTGCTGGATGAGCCTTTCTCGGCCGTCGACCAGATGAACCGGGAAAGCCTGTACCGCCTGTTGGCTGAATTGCGTGCAGACCTGAACATTCCCATCGTGCTGGTAACACACGACCTGAACGAAGCCCGCATGCTGTGCGACAAACTGGTGGTACTCGACGAAGGCCGCGTGTTGCAGGAAGGGCCTGCATTTGAAGTTCACCGCAGGCCGCGCAATTCCCGCGTGGCCGACTTGGTGGGCATACAAAACCGTTTTCATGGCCGTTGGGTGGGGCAGGCCAGCGTGGCGGGTTCGGGTGTATTGCACTGGACCCGGTCGCTGGATGTGCAGCATGCCGATTCAGACAACAGCTTCGAGTTGATTGTCAAAGACAAGGGAAAAATTCCGGACGGCTTTCCAGTTCACTGGGTGGTACATGCCGACGCCCTTGCCTTGAAACCTGCGAATTACACCGAGCCACGCGCTGGTTTCGTTGCGCTGCCTGTACAAGTGGATGTTCACCGCGATCTTGGTGAACTCAGCCTGATTGACTTGACCATGACAGTGGCCCCGTTTGAAACCCTGAAAATGGCTGTTTCCGGGCCACAGCGCCTGAGTCTGAACAAGGGCGCACCTTGTGTGGTTGAAATGGATTTGAGCCTGATACACATCATGCCCAAGAAGCACTGAGGTAAGCACTAATGCGCTGAGGCTTTGGTCAAAAAGGTTTTTGGCAGACCTCATCCTTTGATCACCACCAGCCATTTCATCTTGCAATTGTGTGCGCAGATCCTCCCTGCATGCCTGAAGATTCCTCAGTACAATGTAATTTTATTACTTCTTTTTTTGGCTCGGCGACCCCATGAATCTAATTGATCGAATCCGAATGGAACTGGCGCAGTTTTCTGGTGCCGAGCAGGCTGTGGCGCAACTGGTCTTGAAAGATCCCAGTGCCTTTCAGAAAATGCCGGTCACTGAATTGGCAGCCCGTGCAGGTGTCAGCAGCCCATCGGTGGTGCGGTTTTGCAGAACCCTGGGCTATCAGGGATTGAGCGATTTCAAGTTGAAACTGGCCGCCAGTTTGAGTGAGGGTGTGCCTTTTGTTCACCAGTCGGTTCAGGCCGGTGATGCAGGTGAAGTGGTGATTCAAAAGGTGCTGGACAATGCCATTCACACCCTTCGAACTTTTCGCAATACCGCACCAGCCAAACCGATTGACAAAGCCGCGCAACTGATCTGCAAGACAATTGCGAAAAACGGGCGGCTGGTTTTTTATGGTGTGGGCAATTCTGGCTTTGTCGCGCTTGATGCGGAACACAAGTTTTTTCGCATGGGTTGCGCGGCGCATGCTTATTCAGATGGGCATTTGCAGATCATGGCTGCATCCATGATGGGCAAAGCGGATTGCCTGGTCATCATTTCCAATTCCGGTCGCAGCCAGGATTTGCTGGACGCTACTCGAATCGCCCGCGAAACAGGGGCGGCCACCATTGCAATTACGGCGTCAGGCTCGCCGCTTGCTGAACAGGTTCAGGTGCACATCCCGGCGGACCATAGCGAGTTTTATGAACAGTACAGCCCCATGGTGTCGCGCTTGCTGCATTTGTGCATCGTTGATGTGCTGGCCACGCAGGTGGCCTTGGATATGGGTGATTCTGTGCAGAAAAAAATGGCGCGCCTGAAGAAAAATTTGATCGATACACGATACAGCAAATAGTTTTTCAGCCCAGGTTGGCGGGGTTTGCGAATGCTTCTGCGAGTCCTTTGAATTCCGTTTCACAGGCAATCAAACTGGCATTCTCGAACCCCGGTTTGTTGGGTAACCTGTCATCTGTCTGAGCAGAAGTAACCAGCAGGATGTTGCCGTTTTCCCCGCCGAAGCAGGGCATGGTTGGTTTGGCCAGCGGCACTGGAATGCTTTCAACAAACTCGCCTTGCTCGGAGAAGCGTTCAAGGCGATAACCCTCCAGAATGGCAACCCAGTAGCTTCCATCAGAAGAAAAGCATGCGCCATCCGGACGTGCTGCGCCCTCGGTGTAGTGCTTGATCGTGCGCGGGTTGCTCAGCGTGCCCGTGTTGCAATCAAAGTCGAATCGCCAAATGCATTTGTGCCGTGTGTCGCACAAAAACGCAGCATTGCCTTGCGGTGAAAACGCCAAGCCGTTGCCCACAATCAGATCGGGGATTTCAAGGTGTAATACGCCTGATTCAATGCAGTACAGGGCAGCTGTGGCCGGGCTTCTGGCGTCCACCAAGGTGGAAATCCAGATTCTACCTGCAGGGTCGGCGCGGCCGTCATTGAAGCGGTGTTTGGTGGCATCAAATGGACTTGCCAATTTGTGCGTGAATACGCCCTTTTCAATGAGCCAGCCGCCTTGTCGACCCAGCGCAATGAGCGTGTGGTTATCGGCTGTGGGCAATACACAGCCGATTTCATCCGGTATTTGTAGCACCTGAAGATTTTCAGACTTCGGTTTGAACAGGTCGGCTTGATTCAGCCTGTACAGGGTGCGCTGGTTGATATCCACCCACATCCAGCCGCCATGGGCGTACCGTGGGCTTTCACCCAAAGAGCAGGTTGGCAGGGGCAATGCCTGCCAATCCATTTCCTGCCGGTGGGTGGTCATTCGCTGCTCATTCCCGCGTGCCAGCGTTAAGCAGGAAGTGGCTGATCAGGTGCGCTGTCACCGGATTTTCCGCTGACGCGTGCCCTGGCGGAACACACTGCTCCAACTGCTCGGCAATCCCTTTGCCCAATTCAACACCCCATTGATCGAAGGGGTTGATGTTTTGCAAGGCAGCCAGTGCAACGGTGCGGTGTTCCCACATGCACAGCAACACACCCAGCGAATAGGGCGTGAGTGCATCGAGGAACACCATTTGCACTGGGCGTTTTCCGGGGCATGACCTGAAGTTGATGTCGGGGTTGTTCAATTCAGCTTCGGAGTTTAGCCGGCCGACAGAAAATGCCTCTGATTGCGCCAGTGCATGCGACAACAACACTTGGTGGGAGTTGACCTCGTCATGATTCGGATGAACCACTGCAATCAGTTCTACTGAACTGGCGATGCGGCTTTGGTGCAGCATTTGAAAGAAAGCATGCTGGCCGTTGGTGCCCACATCACCCCACAATATGGGGCAAGCGGGTTTGTTCAACACCCTGCCGTCGTTATCAACGCCTTTGCCCAGCGATTCCATCCACAATTGCTGCAGGTAAGGCGACAGCAATGACAGGCGCGAATCGTAGGGGCTCAACAACAGGGAGGCCACGCCGTGATCCAGGTTGTACAGGTCTGACATGGCCAGAAGGGTGGGGATGCATTGTGCGGACTTATTCTCGCGCACATGCTGGTCCATCAGTGCGGCGCCTTCAAGCAGTTCATTGAAAGCGGTGTTTCCGTGCACCATGCGAATGCCGATGGACACCGGCCCCCAAAGGGAATAGCGTCCGCCCACACTTTCACTGAATTCAAAAATCCTTTGCGCATCTACGCCAAATTCCAGCGCTTTGGCGGGCTTGCAGGTGGCTGCCACCAAGGCCTTGGGTCGGTATTGGGGGCCTGCTGCATCCAGCCATTTGAAAATATGCTGCGCGTTGTGCAGGGTTTCTCGCGTGGAGAATGATTTGCTGGCAATGATCACCAAAGTTGTTTTCGGGTTCAAGGCAGCCAGCGCTGCTTTCATTTCATGAAAATCCACGTTGGCGGCAAACTGGATTTCCAAAGCCGGTTTGTCGGTTATTTCAAGCTTTGAAAATACGTCATTGAGCAGGCGCGGGCCAAGGTCGGAACCCCCTATGCCCAAATGCAGCACGCTTTCATAAGGCACGCCATCGGGTGTGGTGTATTGCCCAGAACGTACTTCGTCCACAAAGGCTTCCATTTGGCTTTGCACGTGCCTGACCAGTGCAAGCTCATCTCTGCCATTTACCACCAAATTGTCGATGGGGGATGAAAGTTCCACATGTGCTGATGCCCGCAAGGCCCAGTGAGTTGCCGGGCGTTTTTCGGTGGGGTTGACTATTCCACCTTCAAACATCTTTTTTACAAAGGATGACAACCGCTGATTGGCCTGACTTTCTTGAAAGCTTTGAACATGGCTTTCGCTGTAGAGTTGCCTGTCGAGGTTGATGTGCAGTGGCCCGACACTGCGCGACAAAAATCCGGGTTTCAAGGCTTGTTCATTCATGAATGGCCGTTAAAAAATGAATAGATGTTGAAATACAAAAATAGGCAATTAACAAGGTTTAATAATTATTTAAGCGATTTTCTTGATTCTCGCACACCAACACGACGATTTTTTTACTGTGTCATCAGGATCATGACCTGGGGTGCTCTGTTCAATTGGCAGAACGTGGCCCGTGTTAATTCGCCCACCAGCAAATCAGTACGCTAACATCGGTGTGCCAACATGGGAAAGAATAGGTCGGGTGGTATCGCTGTAAATAGTGACACAGGGCTTATTGCCAGACGAGATTCTTCCCAATAAGGGCCAGCTGCATCAGGCTGTACTCCAGTATCTTTGTAACGCATTCGGGTAAATTCAAATACCAATACCAATCCCAAGGACATGGATTGCGACACCGGCATCGCCCGATGCAAATTGAATTAGAAAGGGGCTTTGTCCTTCACCAAGTTCTATCATCAGCCACTCTACAAGGGTGGCAACAACGGCACAGAAGTCTGCACCCGTGTGTCAAAAAAGCTGAACCAGGCCCGGGTAGCAGCAGGGTTATTTGGCGGGTTCGGTGACAAAGCCGAGTTTTTCAACACCAGCGCGCTGCGCCGCAGCCATTACCTGAACCACCTTCTCATATTCAACCGCCTTGTCGCCCTGAATGCGCAATTCCGGTTGCTTGTCCTGTTGGGCAACTGCCTGCAGGCGAAGCTCAAGGTTTTCAAAGCTGAGGGTTTCGTCATTCCACATCAGGGCGCCATCGCGTTGCACGGTCAGTGTGACCACGTCCGGCTTCACTTCCGTGGGTTGCTGGCTTGCTTGTGGCAAGTCTACTTTCACCGAGTGCGTAATCACTGGCACGGTGATGATGAAAATGATCAGCAACACCAACATGACGTCGACCAGCGGTGTCATGTTGATTTCACTCATTTCCTGTTGGTCGTCGTAAGAATTGAACGACATGACTTACGCCTCCCTTTTCAGCGACATGGTGCGCACGGCTGAATCCTTCTGCATCGGGGAGCCGGTCAGGAAGTAAGCGTGTAGTTGGCGTGCAAAGCGGTTAAGTTTGCTCAACAGACCCTTGTTGGCGCGGGTCAGTGCGTTGTAGCCCAGCACGGCTGGAATGGCTACAGCCAGGCCAAATGCGGTCATGATCAGGGCTTCTCCCACGGGGCCTGCAACCTTGTCGATGCTGGCCTGGCCCGACACACCAATTCCCACCAGGGCATGATAAATGCCCCACACCGTACCAAACAGGCCGACAAACGGTGCGGTGGAGCCTACCGAGGCCAGGATTGACAGGCCTGATTGCAGTTTTTCTGCCGCTTCTTCCATGGCGCTGCGCAAGGCTTCGCTCAGCCAATCAGCCAGGCTGATTTGGCCATGCAAGTCGTCCTTGTTTGTGGAGTGGTGATTCACTGCCGCTTGCCCTTCAATGGCCATGTGGTGAAAAGGGTTGCCAGTGTCTTTGCCAAGTACTTGAAGGCCTTCGGCAAAGCTGTGGGTGTGCCAGAACTTGTCCACCGTAGCGACATTTTTACGCAGGCGGTACAGGCGAATGCTGCGGGTGATGATGACGTACCACGATGCAATCGACATGATCAACAGCAACAGCGCAACGCTTTTAATGACCCAGTCGCCTTGGGCCCACATGGCGGCCATGCCGTAAGGATTGTTTTCCATCTTTCAGTAAACCTCGCTTGAATCAATATTTTTCAGTTATTCAGTACAAATGAAACCGGTTGCACGTACCAATATGGAATCGGTTTGTCGCCCCGTTTGGCGGGCACGTATTTCCAGCTTTTGACGGCTTGCAGTGCAGCGTTGTCCAACCGCGGGAACCCACTGGTTCGGTTCAGCTTGATCTCGCCCACGCTGCCATCGGGCAAGATGTAAACGTCCAGCATCACTCGGCCTTGCTCTCCCAAGCGCCGCGACAAGGCGGGATATTGGGGGGCGGGGTTGTTCAAGTGCGATGCGTCGGTGCGTGGGGGAGTGACTGGCGCTGGTGCTTCCTGGGCAGGGGTTGCCTGTTGTACAGGGGCTGCTGGCGCAACAGGCGTGCTGGGCGCAGCTTGTTGAACGGGTTCTGCCACAGGTTCTCGCACAGTGTCAGGTTTCGCAGTTTGCGACGGTTTTGGCAATGGCTGGGGCGTTGGCTTCTGTACAGGCTTGGGTTCTGGCTTCGGCGGTGGTTGTACGGGCTTGGGCGGCGGCGGCAAGGGCTTGGGCACCACGGGTGCGGGCTCGGGGGCGACCAGAATACCCACCACGCTGGGTGGCGTAACGACAGGTTCTGTGATGTCAAGGTGCTGTGCCGCCCAAACAAGACCCAGCACATGAAGCAACACCACACTGGCAAAGGTGATGGCATTGGCCAATGCTTGGGATTTATTGCTCAATGGAGCAGTCAAGGGAGCGGACAGGGTGTTCATTGCATCAGTTGCTGGTTTGTTGCTTGCCGACATATTGGCAGGGAAGCAAGTTTCATGCACTCCACATTTTGTGAATGAGAATTAATATCAAAAAGTGTAGCAGATTTTTTGTTTTAAAACGGTTCACCTTGCCTGTTCCATGTTGATCCGGGTTGCGACAAAAGGTCGCACCCCCCTTGTTTGAACCTGTTTTCCTTGTTCCGCTTGCCCGGTGCTCTGGGTATAAACCTGCCGTCACGAACGACGGGTGGTTTTGAAATGCCCGCCAGAAAAGGGTTACAGGTCGAAGAACGACCGATGTACACTGTGATTCAAGCACAAATTGCGTATTGAGAGGAATTGAAAAAATGAAAGGTTCAAACTTGGTCATCGCGGCCCTGAATGCACAGCTGAAAAACGAATTGACTGCAATCAATCAATATTTCCTGCATTCGCGCATCTTCGGCAATTGGGGTCTGGAAGTGCTCAAGAAGAAAGAATATGAAGAGTCCATTGGCGAAATGAAACACGCCGACAAGTTGATTGAACGGGTGTTGATGCTTGATGGACTTCCCAATTTGCAAGACCTGGGCAAGTTGATGATCGGGGAGAACACCCGCGAAATTCTGGAAAGTGACTTGAAGATGGAAAGCGCCGCCCAAGTGACCATCAAGGATGGTATTGCTGTGGCTGAGGCCGAGCACGATTATGTGTCGCGTGACCTGCTGAAAGAAATTCTGGAAGACACGGAAGAACACATCGATTGGCTGGAAACCCAGATCAGCCTGATTGAGCGCGTTGGTTTGCAGAATTTCGAGCAGTCCATGATCGGCTCTGGCAGCTAAAACCGGCAGCAGAAACTACAAATTTCAAAGTGCGTTGAAAAAGTTCTTGATTATAGTAATGCGAATCATTATTATTTATTCAAGTTCAACGCATTTTGAGATTTCGTCATGATCATCTGCATATGTGCCAATGTCAGCGACCGCACCATTTCTGAAGCAGTGCGCAGTGGTTGCTCCTCCGTTGACGACATCACCATGAAAACGGGTGCCTGCTCGGGCTGTGGACAGTGCCGCATGCACTGTCAAAGCGAAATTGAGGCGCACAACACCTTGGTGCAGGTCAGCGAAATGAGCCAGCAGGTGGCGTGAAATCTACGGGGGACTGGTCGCATTTCAAGCTGTGGTCAGAAAGCCAGTCGCTTCTTTGCAATTCCCGGTTCAATTCAGTACAGCGTAGCATTTCAGACAATTCATTCCTGCGTTCCCCGCAATTTGTCTACTTCCACTGAGGCCACGCCACTGGCCTTGTTCCCCCAACTTCGACGAATGTAAGTCACCACTGCAGCCACGTCCGTGTTGTTCAGTTCTGCCCTGTAGGGTGGCATGCCATGTGGATAGGGCGTTTGTTGTGTGCTGGGCGAAAACCCGCCGTTGAGTACCATCCGTATTGCATTAACGGGGTTGGGTGCCACTACATTTGAGTTGCCCGCCAATGACGGGAATCGGTTGGCTTTGCCTTCACCCTGTTTGCCATGGCATTCGGCGCAACTGTTGCTGAAAACCTGTTCCCCTCGGCGCATCAAGGGTTCGAGCGTGCGTTCACCCAAACCCGTGGATTCTTTTTCTGAAGGGGCCTGGGCTGGCAGGCTTTTCAGGTACACGGCCATGGCTTGTGCATCTTGCGCTCTGGCAAATTGAAGGCTGTGTGCAACCACTTCACTCATCGGGCCGTAAGTGGCGCTGTGCCGGTTCACGCCACTTTGCAGGTAATTCGCAATGTCGTTTTCAGTCCATTTTCCCAAGCCTTGCGTGGGGTGGTTATTCAGCGCGGGGGCAAACCAGTTCAATACAGGTATGGTTGCGCCACTCAGGTTCAAATCCGCCTTCAACCCCCCCAAACTGTTGCGCGGTGTGTGGCAAGCCGCGCAGTGACCGGGTCCATTGACCAGGTAGGCACCTCGGTTCCACTGTGCCGTCTGTTTTGTGTCGGGTGTGTACTCGCCCGGCGTGAAGTAAAGCGCGCGCCACACTGCAAGCAAGGGCCTTTGATTGAAAGGAAAAGACAGGGTGGGTGCGGGGTTTTGCTGTTCTATGGCCGGAAGGCGCAACAGGTAGGCACGAAGGTCCTCCACTTCTGCACGACTCATTTTTGTGTAGTCGGTGTAGGGAAAGGCGGGGTACAGATAGTCGCCATTTTTCGAAATGCCATGGTGCATGGCGGTGTAGAAATCATCGGCGGTCCATTGTCCCAATCCGGTTTTCTTGTCCGGTGTCAGGTTGGTGCTGTAGATCTTTCCAAATGGCGTTTCAATGGCGCGGCCACCCGCAAACGGCTTGTTGGGCGCGGTCGTGTGGCAACCTGCGCAATTGCCCAGGCGGGCCAGGTAAGCGCCACGCTTTTCCTGTGCTGAAAGCAGTTCAAGTGGAATCGGTTCCGGTGACACGTTGGTGTTTTCCGGAATGGCAGTTGCGGTGTGGGTGCCGCATTCAAGCGGAAACTTCAATTGACCTGCAGGCAGTGCCTTGGGGTTGGCTGGCATTGCCTGTGCGGCCAGCCACGCGGTTGCGGTGTTCAATTCTTCGGGGCTCAAGGCTTTTACCAAGGCGTGCATGCAATCGGGTGCGGCGGCTTTGCGCTGTCCGTTTCGCCATTTGCCCAGTTGGGCATTCAGGTAATCGCGCGGCAAGCCAAGCAAGCCGGGGGTGTAAGGCTCGATACCCGTCAAGGCTTGGCCGTGGCATGAAGCGCAAGCCGGAATCTTTTTGGCGGGCAGGCCTTGAAGCACCAGTTGCTTGCCTTGTTCCAGATCCTGCCGTGTGGCTGTGCTTTTGGCTGGGGCTGGGTAGGGCGGGTTTTGCGCCGAGAAATAGCGTGCCATCTGCAACAGGTAGTCGTTCGACAGGTGCTGCACAATGCCGTTCATCGCTGGGTGCTGGCGGCTGCCATCCCGAAAGGCGATCAACTGGTTGTACAGGTAGCCCGATGGTTTCCCGGCGATGCGTGGGTAATAGCCTTCACTGCTGGCTCGCCCCTGCGCGCCGTGGCAGGCCACGCAGGCTTGCACTTTGTCAGCCAGGTCGGGAACCGGTGTGGGTGTTTGCGCGCGGCCTGGGCTTGACAGGCAAGAAAGCAGTAGAAAAGCGGCTGTGGCAAGGCGGGTGATCATGGATGCTACCTGAACAATCTGGGCTGCCCAAGTATACGCCAGTGTCACTGATGCGGGGTGGAGGTGCCAACCCCTCAGCCCTTACAGAAAACATCGCTTGTTCTGCAACAATTTGCTCATAACTGAAAAATCCTCAATTTTGTTAATTGCTAATAATTCTCATTATGATTAACATGTGTGGATTGTTGTTTGAATTACAGGTCTGGTCACCATGATGTTTTCAATGTTCAAGTGCAAATCAGGGCTTTTTGCCGCAGGTTTTATGGCTTTGATCTGCACAGGAAGTGCATGGGCTGCGCCCTCCAGCGACGAGGTGGTCAAGGGCTACGCCCAACTGGTGCATGCCAGTTACACCGACACCTTGAATGCTGCAAAAGCCATGCAGACGTCGATCAACGCGTTTGTGAAGGCACCTTCGGTAAGTGGCCTGGAGGCATCCAAAAAAGCCTGGTTGAATGCGCGCGAAATGTATGGACAGACCGAAGCATTCCGCTTTTACGGTGGTCCGATTGATGATGAAAATGGCCCGGAAGGGCAAATCAATGCCTGGCCAATGGATGAGTCATACGTCGACTATGTTCAGGGAAAAAGCAATGCGGGCTTTGTCAACAATCCAAAGTTCAAGATCACGCGTGCGGCGCTGATAGAACAGAACGAACGGGGCGGCGAGGAAAACATTGCCACCGGCTGGCATGCCATTGAGTTTTTGTTGTGGGGGCAGGATTTCAATGACAATGGCCCTGGCCAGCGCCCTTACACCGATTACGTTTCAGGCAAGGGAAAAAACGCGGAACGCCGTGGGGCCTATTTGCGTGAAGTGACCAACTTGCTCGTTCACGATCTGGACACTGTTCACAGCGCATGGGTACCGGGGCAGCCTGGAAATTTCCGTGCAGGTTTTGAACAGGGCGGTGTGGAATCCATTCGTAAAATTCTGGTGGGTTTGGGCTCACTGTCGCGCGGTGAACTGGCTGGTGAACGTCTGGAAGTGGCCTTGTTCAGCCAGGATCAGGAAGACGAGCACTCCTGTTTTTCAGACAACACGCATCGGGATGCAGTGACCAATGCGCAAGGCATTCTGAATGTGTGGACCGGCAGCTACGCACAGGCCAATGGTGCAACACTGAAGGTATCTTCACTGGCTGAGTTTGTGGCAGCCAAGGCGCCTGAGGTGGCACAGCGCACCACGGCACAAATCCGGAATTCGGTGAATGCGGCCAAGGCCATACAGGCGCCGTTTGATCGGGAAATTATTGGTGGTGCTGATGCACCGGGGCCCCAGCGCATCAAGGCCACGGTGGTCAGCCTGATTGAGCAAAGCACACTGTTGGTGGAATCGGCCAATGCAATTGGTATCACCCAGTTGACCTTGACGCTGCCCTGAGTTTTTCACGAGGTTGTTGATTTTGAAAACGAAACAAGCAGTGTGTTTGGCACTGGTGCTTGGAGTGTTTGCGGCAGGGTCATTGGTACGGGCTGCGGGTTCTGCAGCAAATTCCGCAGAAGAAATGACACCGCGCACTGCGGGTGATGCCACGGTGTTTGCCGATGGCAGAAATGCATTCTCTTTTCCGGCTGCCAATTTGCCTGACGAAGAACGTACCCGCTTTGCAATTGGAAACTCTTTTTTCAAACGAAACTGGGTGCAGGCTCCATCCTCCACCACAGCGCGGGACGGATTGGGGCCCCATTTCATTGCACGTTCCTGTGGGGGCTGCCACGTGCAGGACGGTCGAGGCAAACCACCTGAAATCCTGAATCGCTTGAATGCGGAGCAGCCTGTGGATTTGCTGTTTCGGTTGTCGATTCCCGGCGTGGATTCAAAGCATGGCGTGGTTGCTGACCCAACCTACGGTGATCAGTTGAACAATGCGGCAGTGGATGGTGTGAAGCCGGAAGGAAAGATAAGAATCGACATGACGCCTGTTCCGGGTCAATACCCGGACGGCACGCGGTACGTGCTCCAAAAGCCGGCATATTCATTTACCGACCTGGCCTATGGCCCAATGCACAAGGAAGTCATGGTCAGCCCGCGCATTGCGCCGCAGGTCATCGGCCTGGGTTTGCTGGAAGCCATTGAAGAACAAGAGGTGTTGTTGAACGCCGAACAGCAGGCCCTGCGGCCTGACGCAATCAAGGGCACGCCCAACCGGGTTTGGGATGCTTATGCCCAACGCGACATGCTGGGGCGTTTTGGCTGGAAAGCCAACGTGGCCACTCTGGCGCATCAAACTGCTGGTGCCTTTCTGGGCGACATTGGCATTACCAGCAGCCTGTTTTTGCAGGAGAACTGCACCAAGGCCCAGAAGGACTGTTTGCGCGCACCCAATGGTTCAGAGAATGGTGAACCAGAACTGAGCGACAAACTGTTCAACGAAATTGTGTTTTACCAAGCCGCCCTTGCACCGCCCGCGCGCCGCAATGTGAATGATGTGCAGGTGCTGAGGGGCCAGAAACTGTTTGAACAGGCGCAATGTGCCGTGTGCCACCGGCCTGCCTACACCACAGGGAAAGTGCCATTTCCTGCACTGAGCAGCAAGGCCCTGGAAGGGCAACTGATTTGGCCTTATACAGACCTGTTGTTGCATGACATGGGCGAGGACCTTGCCGACAATCGCCCTGATTTCAAGGCCAACGGGCGCCAGTGGAAAACGCCACCGCTGTGGGGAATCGGCTTGATTCCAGAAGTGAACAACCACAAGCGCTTGCTGCACGATGGCCGCGCGGATGGTGTGGAAGAAGCCATACTTTGGCATGGAGGGGAGGCGGCACAAAGCCGTAACCGATTCATGAATTATTCCGCGCAAGACCGCGCAGCCCTGATCCGTTTTGTGGAGTCTTTGTGATGGAATTTGATCGTCGACAAGAATTGCGCAAAGGCCTGTTGCAAGGTCTGGTCTGGGTGTTGGTCGCCTGTGTATTTCTTGTGCTGGCCAATGTGGCCAAGCCTGCTGAAGCTGCTGATGTTGCTGTTGATGTGTCTGAGCCCTTTGATCGAAGCAGCTTGCTGTTTCCGTACTATGAAGTGCCTGATGTATTGAACAGTGCAGCAATGCACCACAACAACCGATTGGCTTCACGCTTGCTGACGCAACTGCAATCGCTCAACACCTTGACCACGCAATACTGCGCGGGCGGAGCCGCGCTTGCAGCGTTGAATGAACAGTATTCCAAGGCCTATTTGACTTGGCTTGAATTGTCAGCCTTGGTGACTGGCCCCATGCTGACCAACAACACCGTGCGCCAAATTGACTTTCGCCCGCTGCGCTTGAATTTGCTGGAACGCGCCATTCAAAAACAGCCCGTGGGCGCAGATCAAATGGCCTTGGTGGGTAGCCCTGCCAAAGGCTTCCCGGCCTATGAATACTTGCTCACCCAGCCATCATTCAAGCTGGCCACGGCACCGTGTGCCTATGCCCGCGAAGTGGTTCAAGATTTGATACGCGTAGTGAGCGAATTGAAATGGACTACGGTGAAAAACATGGCCAGCGATGAAGATGAACAGGCCAATGCCTTGCAGGCCGACATGCAACTGTATTTCAACCAGCTGGTTGGAGCTGTGCATAACCTGGCGTGGGAGCGCATGGAAAAGTCGATGCTCAAGGCAAGCGATCAAGGCGCGGCTGGCAAGGGTGTGATTTGGCCATTTTCTGAATTGAATTTGACAACGCGTGCATGGGCCGCGCAGTGGCGGGGAATTGAACCCCTGTTGGTGTTGGGCAGCCCGCAGGTGCCCGATGGTGCGCAGCAGGTCATACCGCTGGAAGCCTATTTGCGCGGGCTTGGACAAATCGGCTTGGCGGATAACCTGGTGAAACACAGTGCAGCAGCCAGTTTGAGACTTCAGACCATCGCCTTGAATAAACCAGAACTCAATCAGGATTCGAGAGCGCAATCGATTGAGCAGTCAATCAAAGCCTTGAAGGCGCTGAAAACATTTCTTGAGCAGGACGTTGCCAAGGGTTTGAACGTGTCGATCCAGTTTTCATCGTCTGATGGAGATTAAGGTGTTAAGCGAATTTCCGGTGCATGTGACGCACAGGTTGGCAGCTTGGTCATGACTGCAATCGATCGCCGCCGCTTCCTTTCTGCTGCGTGCTCTGCTGCATTGTCCGCAGGTTTGCTGATGGCCATGCCCCTTGCACGCGCGGCAAATGTCAACACAACTTCTGCACGTCTACTGGCAGCCTGGAAATTACCCAGTGGAATTCACCAGGCCGGTTTGTTGCTGTTGCAACCCGGTGAGCCCGATGTGTTGACTGTGTTGATGGCGGTGGATTTACCCACCCGGCCGCATGGATTGATGTCACTTTCAAATGACGAGTACCTGGTTGTTGCACGCAGGCCCGGCGACTGGATGATGCGCTTGAACATTCGAACTGGCCAGGTTGCAAGAATATGGCAGGAACCGGACAGGAGCCTGAACGGGCACAGTGCTGTGCATGGCAATTTGCTGTACACCACTGAAACAGATTTATTGACTGGCCAGGGCGTATTGGGTGTACGCAACGCAAGTACATTTGATTTGATGGATGTGTGGCAAACCGGTGGGCACGATCCCCATGAAATACTGGTCATGCCCAAAGGGTCTTTGGGTTTCGACCATGAATGGCTGTTGGTTGCCAATGGTGGCATACAAACCCATGCGGACATGGGGAGAACGGTAATGCGCGGCAAGCCCATGGATTCCTCACTCGTGGCCTTGCACCCTGAAACCGGGGCAATGTTGAAGCAGTGGACGCTGGAAGATCCTGAACTCAGCTTGCGCCACGTGGCCATGCACCGCAGCGGTGTGGTTGGCATTGCCCTGCAGGCACAACACCCAGGGGAAGATGCGCGCAATGCTGCGCCTGTGTTGGCCATATTGGGCACAGATGGTAGTTTGCGTGTTGTGCCTGATTCAACAGATCTCGCCGGTTACGCAGGTGACATCGCTGCAAGTCGGGAAGGCTTTGTGATCAGTTGCACCAAGGCAGATTCAGCCTTGCACGTCGATGTGCAGGGCACGCGCCTTGGTTTGAACAGGGCGCAGGCCGCCTGTGCTTTGGCAGCCTTTGGGGAACAGGTTTGGCTGGGGCAGCAGACAGCAGCACTGGCTGAACTGCTTGAACTGGACAACCACTGGTTGGCCCTGCGCGGTTGATTGGCAGCAAGCTGATTTTTTTCACCCGGATTTTGAATCATCCCGTGTGTTTACCGGATATGCAGAATGCTGGAATACCTTCAGGTTCACTGGCTTTGCAATGCCCAAGCCTTCACTGTTTGCCCCTGCCTGAAACCAAACAACTTGTTGCCACCAACAGCCACAGCCAGAAATTGTTTTCCGTTGATTTCATAGCTGATTGGCGGGGCATTCACGCCGGCAGAATTGTCTTGTTGCCACACCCGTTTTCCGTTTTGCGCATCCAGTGCAAAAAACTCGCCACTGCCCTCACCCGAAAACACCAGGCCGCTTGCAGTACTGAGTACACCGCCAATCAGTGGCGCATTCACTTTGTGTTGCCAAAGCAGCTCGCCAGTGTCCAGGTGAATGGCAGACAACAAACCATATTTCTCCCCGTCTTCAATCGGGGACATGGAGGAGTACTTCAAGGCAGGTTTGCTGCCTTTGGCCTTCAGTTCATGAAGCTGGTATTTCACAGGCCAGTGAATGCCCGCGATGAAGACCATTCGACGCTTTTCATCCACCGACACTGGTGACCAGTTGGAGCCACCAATCACGCCAGGGTAAATCACATTGCCTGCTTCAGTCGGCAAGGTGAACATATTGTGTTGGGGAACAAAGGCCTCGCTCTTGAACAACAGCTCACCCGTGATCCGGTTGTGCACATAAAACCAACCGGTTTTTCCGGCCTGCCCAACAGCAGGTGTTTGTGTGCCCTTGTGCCGGGTTGTGAACAACACGGGCGGGCTGGCCACGTCGTAGCCCCACTGGTCATGGGGTACTTGCTGGTAATGCCACTTCAAGGCGCCTGTGCGAACATCCAGCGCCACGAGCGAGGCGGTGTACAGGTTGTCTCCGGGGCGGGATGAGCCTTCCATTTGCGGCGACGGGTTGCCAGTGCCGAAATACAGAATGCCGTTTTCCCGATCAATGGCAGGCGTGCTCCAGGCCGAGCCGCCACCAAACTGCCAGGCATCCGGATGCTTCGCAGCGGCAGCCTTTTCCTGCTCAATGTTTCTGGGCAATACCACGCCATCGGCAGTGACCTTGGTAAAGTTTCCTTCCCAGCCTTTCTCGGGAACTGTGTCAAATTTCCACGCCAGCTTGCCGGTGTTCACATCAAATGCAGCCATGAAGCCACGCCGCCCGTAATTGCCGGCAATGCCCACCACGGCGCCAAGTGGCGCGTCGGGGTCGGGTGAGTCCAGGTGCAAACCATAGCCCACGCCGGTGATGCCCACAATGACCTTGCCATCAAACACCATCGGGGCCATGTTGATGCCAGCCCCTGAAGCGCCGGACACTTCCAGCTTGCCGCCTTGTTTGTCGAGCTGTCCGCTCAATTGATTGCCCAGGCTGGCTGCGTCTTCCTGAATACCTTGCTCGCCCAAAGTGACATCTACATCCCAGAGTACCTTGCCGGTTTTTGCATCAAGCGCCAACAGGCGTGAATCGACCGTGCCCATGAATACCTTGCCTTCACTGACAGCCACCCCCCGGTTGGCCGGGCCACAGCACATGGCGCGGTCTTTGAATCTCGCATGGGTGTAGCGCCACAGCTGCTTGCCGGTGTCTGCCTGCAAGGCGACCACATGATTGAAGGGCAGGGAAACATACATCACACCGTCGACAACAATCGGCGTTGCTTGAAAGCTTGAGGCAATGCCGGTGTCAAACTCCCAGGCTGGGGCCAGTTGGTTCACATTGCCAGCGTTGATTTGCGCAGATTCGGTGTGTCGCTGGTGGTTCCAGTTGCCGCCAAATACCGGCCATTCATTGGCATGAACCGTGGATGAAGCGAGGACCAGACCGGTCAGCAGCGCGGTTGATAAAAGTGGGGAATTGAAACGAGGCAAGCGCATCATCAACCTTGTGTTAGGGATTGTTCAACTTTGCCAAGCAAGTATCAATCCAATCCAGTTGTTGCAATTTGATGCAATATTTCAGTCACAAAACTGTCATCCAACAACAGGGTGCTTGCGTGTATATTTCGGCTACTCAAAACCTTTGATGATGCGCCATGAAACACCAAATCGATTTGCTCAAGGAAATTGAGCACAAGCTGGAAGAACTGAGCAAGGACAAAGACCTGAAAGAAAAACGACCCCTCGAGGTCAAGGAACTCAAGGGGCTTCGCTTGGTGGTGTCGTCAATTATTCGTAGAATGGCCAGCTAATTTACCTGTGCTTTATTTGTACATCCGAATTTGCCGAGCGATCAGCAAGGCAATGATGTTGAATACAACCGCAATGACACTGCACAGCCAGTAATTTTCAATCAAGCCTTCCGGGCTGCGGGTGATCAAGTGCCCGCCAATCAGGGCAGCCAAGCCCATTGCAGCCGATTGCATTGAAGAATTCAGGGTCATGAATGTGCCCCGGTTCTTTGGGTTGCCCGCTGCGCTGACCATCGCCATGCCCGGTATCATCCGCCCACTGACAAATACGAAAAAGCAGGTTGTAATGATCAGGATGCTGACAATCCCCATGCTTTCCGTTTGGGTGATCAACAACATGGGCACCATGGCGATACAAGCAATGATTTGAAGCATCTTCAGCTTGCCCAGCTTGTCGCTGAGCTTGCCGATGACTTGTGCACTCAGCAGGGTCGCCGTGCCGCCTGCCAGGTAAATCAACGGAATCTCGGATGGCCCCAGCACCGAATTGCTTTGCAGATAGATCGTGATGTAGGGAATGATCGAAAAACCGGCAAAGATCAGGCAAAACGAGAAGCAAAAAGCCAGCAGATGATTGGAGTCTCGCAGCACTTCCATAATACCCTGCAGTGGACCCGTTTCACCGCGCGCATGAAGGTGCCCTTTCAAACTTGGAATGACGCTCCAGGCTGCAACGATCAGCAGAAAGCTGATGGCAGCAATACCGAAAAACGGTGTGTGCCAGTCGGATTTTGCAGCGACGAACAAGCCCAGTGGAACACCCATGACAGTAGATACGGAAAAGGAGGTCATGATGACCCCCATGGCCTTGCCTCGCCGTTCGAATGGAATGACATCGGCCACGATTGTTTGCACCATGGCCGACAGAATTCCGCCGAATAACCCTGCTGCAATTCGCGCCACCATCAGGCTTTCATACGTGGGTGCCAGACCACACGCCAATGTGGCGACAGCGAACAAAAAGTAGAGTACGAGCAGCAAACGACGACGTTCAAAACGGTCAATGTACAAAGAAGCCAGCAGGCCCGACGCACCTGCCGCAAAGGTGTAGGCCGAGACTAGCAGACCAAACTTCGCGTCGGGAATGGCAAATGCCTGGGTCAGTTGCGGACCCAGCGGCATCATGATCATGAAGTCCAGGATGTGGGTGAACTGAATGCCAGCGAGAATCAGCAACAAGGCCCATTCTCGTCTGGAAGTCATTGTTGGGTGGGGTGCTGCGTTTGCGTGCATGGTCTGGTGCCGGCTGGTTGAGATGCGTTTGCAGTTTAACCCGGATGCATGCGGTTACTTGCCTTGTTCGGCGTTCGTTGCGCAGGCCTTGTTCGGTTCTTGTTGCGCAAGCTACATTCGGTGCTCGTTGCTGCTCATCTTGCCTTGGACAAGGCTGATTTCCCGACTTCTTGATTCTGGCTCGGGGCACGCGAAACGCTTAAGCGTCTTCGCATCGATTGCTTGCGCAATCGCCCCGCGCTGCGAATCAGCCGGGAAGCCTTGCCCTGAATCGACAAGATGATGCAGCAACCGAACACCTCACAGGATGCGAACTCGCCCCGCCATTCAGGAAAGCCTGCCCGTTTTGAATTCACACGCCACGTTCGGCGATAAGCCGACACCGGGTTCGGGCATGTGTTTTGCCGAACCAAGGTGAGTCAGGGTGGATTCAAAAAAGGGAATGACAGGCTTTCGGCGGAAGAGGGCATGCGTCTGCGTAAACGAAAAAGAGGCACACGCTTGAGTAAACGAAGAATGGACATGCCCCTTGCAGGCGACGAGGTGGCATGAAGAAAGGGCAGACGCCCTTGCGACCAGAGTTTGCAGCAGGAATGTGTTGTTGCTGGTTTAATCCACTGCTTCAACTGGCGGCAAGGCCGCAAATTCTTCATCGGAATACAGGCGGGATCGCGTTAAAAATCGCAGACCACTGGGGCGCTCCAGGCTGAACATGCCACCATTGCCTTTGACCACATCAATCGTGAGGTGTGTGTGTTCCCAATAGGAGAACTGGGATTTGCTCATGTAAAAGGATACGCCGCCGATCTCGCCCAGTTTCACGTCTGACCCGCCGAGGGGAAAATCGCTGCGGGGAAACATCATCGGTGCGCTGCCGTCGCAACAACCACCGCTTTGGTGAAAAATCACGTCGCCATGTTGCGCCTTGAGCGATGCAATCAGCTCCAGTGCGTCGGGCGTTGCGCTGACTCGGGTGTTCATGGTGTTCTCCGGATTGGTTTGAATGGTTGCAATTGAAATGCAGGGTTGCAGTGCTTTGGTTTTGCGGTGATGCTGAGGTTGCGCAGTCGGTGGACTGTGTCCGCCCCTTCAAAAAAGCCTGCCCGTTTGATGTCATTCGCAGCGTTCAGCCGAAGGCTGGCACCTTTGTTCGGCCTTGTTTTTTGCCGAACAAGGTGAGCCAGAATGACAATCAAAAAGGGACTACAGGCTTTCGGGGCGGCACGGTTCATGACACGTAACCGATTGCAACATCGACAGCGCTACACAACCAGCAACGCTGCCAAACTTGCAATCGTTTTCAAATCACCAATCAGAAGAAGCCCATTGCATTCGGGTTGTAGCTCACCAGCAGGTTCTTCGTCTGCTGGTAATGGTGCAACATCATCTTGTGGTTTTCACGGCCAATACCCGACTGCTTGTAGCCACCAAACGCAGCGTGGGCAGGGTACAGGTGGTAGCAGTTGGTCCACACGCGGCCAGCCTGAATGGCACGGCCCATGCGGAATGCACGGGCGCCATCACGGCTCCACACGCCAGCACCCAAGCCGTACAAGGTGTCGTTGGCAATTTGCAGGGCTTCGGCTTCGTCCTTGAATGTGGTTACAGACAACACTGGGCCAAAGATTTCTTCCTGGAAAATGCGCATCTTGTTGTGACCTTTGAACACGGTAGGCTTGACATAGAAGCCGCCGGCCAAGTCGCCACCTTGCTTGTTTTGCTCACCACCGATAAGACACTTCGCACCTTCCTGTTTGCCCAGGTCGATGTAGCTCATGATCTTTTCCAGTTGCTCTGAAGAAGCCTGGGCACCGATCATTGTGGTTTCATCCAGCGGGTTGCCCTGCTTGATCTTGCCCACGCGGTCAATGGCGCGCTCAATGAAGGCGTCGTAGATGTCTTCCTGAATCAATGCACGTGAAGGGCATGTGCACACTTCACCCTGGTTCAGTGCAAACATGGCAAAGCCTTCGAGGGTTTTGTCGAAGAAGGCGTCGTCTGCATCCATGATGTCGGAGAAGAAAATGTTGGGTGACTTGCCGCCCAGTTCCAGTGTCACTGGAATCAGGTTTTGTGCAGCGTAGCTCATGATCAGGCGGCCAGTCGATGTTTCACCGGTGAACGCGATTTTCGCAATGCGTGAATTGCTAGCCAACGGCTTGCCTGCTTCCAGGCCAAAGCCGTTCACGATGTTCAGCACGCCGGGTGGCAGCAGGTCAGCGATCAGATCCATGACAACCAGCAAGGATGCTGGAGTTTGCTCGGCGGGCTTCAACACCACGCAGTTGCCAGCAGCCAAAGCTGGTGCCAGTTTCCAGGCAGCCATCAAAATCGGGAAGTTCCAGGGAATGATCTGGCCCACAACACCCAGTGGCTCGTTGAAGTGGTAAGCGTAGGTTTGGTGATCAATTTCACAGATGCTGCCTTCTTCGCCGCGAATGCAGGCAGCGAAATAGCGGAAATGGTCAATGGCCAATGGAATAGCGGCAGCAATGGTTTCGCGCAGGGGTTTGCCATTGTCCAGTGTTTCGGCCACAGCGATCAGGCGCAGGTTTTCTTCCATGCGGTCAGCAATCTTGTTCAGAATGGTTGCACGTTCGGTTGGTGAACGCTTGCCCCAGGAATCTTTGGCAGCGTGCGCAGCATCAAGCGCCAGTTCAATGTCTTCAGCCTGTGAACGGGCCACCTTGCACAGCACCTGGCCGGTTACCGGTGTGATGTTGTCGAAATACTGACCACTCTTTGGGGCAA
>JAIXTE010000050.1 GCA_027484315.1 Burkholderiales bacterium
ATTGCCCTTGTACCGCCATTAAAGAAAGCCTGCCCGTTTGAATTCACACGCCACGTTCGGCTTTAGCCGACACCGGGATTCGGCCATCTTTATTGCCGAAACCGGTGAGTAAGTGTGAAATTCAAAAAGGGAAGTACAGGCTTTCTGGCGGTGCAGGGGCATGCGCCTGAGTAAACAGAACTGGCTAACACTTGGCTTTCTGGCGATGCAGGGGCATGCGCCTGAGTAAACAGAACTGGCCAACACTTGGCTTTCTGGCGATGCAGGGGCATGCGCCTGAGCAAACAGAACTGACTAACACTTGGCTTTCTGGCGGTGCAGGGGCATGCGTCTTGCTAAATCGCCCCGTCAATCGCCTGCATCAAATCCGATATCAAGTCTGCCGGTTCTTCCAGCCCAATCGCCAGTCGAAGTATCGGCCCGCATTTTCCATCGCTGCCTGCCAAACGGCGCTTGCGGCTGTCGGGCACATTGACAACCAAAGCCAGGCTTTCCGGGCCACCCCATGAATAAGCAATCTTGAAAAGCTTCAGGCTGTCGACAATCTTGCAGGCTTGTGCATCGGTCATTTCTGCGTTCAGCACCACTGAAAAAATGCTGGCAAATCCGTTGAAATCGCGTTTGTAAAATGCGTGCCCCGGACATTCCGAAAATTCCGGGTGAAGTACCTGCTCAATGGCGGCGTGTTGTTTCAACGCCTTGGCCACCAGCAAGCCACTTTCAGCCTGTTGGGTGTAACGCAAAGGAAGAGTCAACAAGCCCCGCAGTACCAGGCTGCAATCGCTGGGTGACACGCACAATCCGAGAATGCGGTTCTTGCGTTCCACATCGGAAAATGCAGCTGTGTTGTTGCTCAGGACCGCGCCCATCAACACATCAGCATGGCCACACTGGTATTTGGTCAATGCCTGCACGCTGAAATCAAAACCATGTTCAAAGGGTTTGTAGGCAATACCTGCTGACCAGGTGTTGTCGATGCCTGTTCGAATGCCATGCGCCTTGGCCGTGGCGAGAATTGATTTCAGATCAGGTACTTCGAAGGTGAGTGAACCCGGCGCTTCTGTCCAGATCAATTTTGTATTCGATCGGATGGCCGATAGGACGGTCTCCGCATTGCATGGGTCGTATTCTGAAAATTCAATGCCGAAATCCAAATGCAGGCTTCGCGCCAGAGCTTGTACCGGGCCGTATACGTTTTCCGGTATTAGCCAGTGGTCGCCTGTTCGCAGGCATGCCTGTGCAACAAGCACAATGCCGGTCAGGCCGGAAGGGCAGACCAGCGCATGCGTGGCCCCTTCAATTTCAGCCAACCTTTTGGCCAGCGTGTATTGGGTGGGGTTGCCATGCAGGCCGTAACTGTAGTCCAAGCCCAGAGGATCGACAGGTGCGCGTTGTGCGGCGGTATTTTCAAAAAATGTACTGGACCCTCTGTAAACCGGCACGGGCAAAGCGGCGAAGTCTTGCCCACCCAGCGATTTGGAGTGAACAATTTCAGTACTCAAGCCGTGCTTGGACGTATTGCGTTTGAAGGTACTCATGGCGCACTCACCGGAAAACAGAAGGAAAAATTCAATATCAAATCATCAAAGTGTTTTGATCATCACTTGCGATTTTCTGTTCCAGTCATACAGGCGCTTGCGCTCAATCGGCAATTTGTCCACGTCGCCAACTACAAAACCGCGCTTCAGGAAGAAGTGGGATGTCTGTGTGGTCAGCACGAACAGTTGTTTCAAGCCTTGTTTGCGCGCATCGTGCTCGATTTTTTTCAGCAGGCGCTCGCCGTCACCAGTGCCTTGCCAAGAGGGATGCACAACCAGGCAGGCCAATTCAGCGACGCCTTCTGTTGGATAGGGGTACATGGCTGCACAGCCCCACAAAATGCCGTCATGCTCAAGCACAGTGAAGTGGTCAATGTCACGTTCAATTCGGTCGCGCCCGCGGCGAACCAGGATGCCCGCCATTTCAAGCGGTTCAATCAGTGTCTTGATACCCCCGGAATCATCCAGCGTGGCGTGTCGCAAGCTTTCAAGGTTTTCTTCCGACACCATGGTGCCCACGCCATCGTGCGAGAACAGCTCCAGCATCACGCCACCATCCAGGTTCAGCGGCACAATGTGGGCTCGCCCAACCCCCCCTTGCACTGCCAGAATGCAGCACTCCAGGTAATCCTTGGTCAGCTCTGGCAGGTCGTGTTGCAGCATGATTTCTCGGGCACGGTCCAGCTCCAGTTCTTCAAGCAGTTTGCCGTTCTTGTCGAATATCCCTTCAATCTGGCTGACAAAAATCAGCTTGTCCGCCTTGATGGCTCGCGCCGTGCTGGTCGCGACATCTTCCATGCTCAGGTTGAATGCTTCGCCGGTGGGGGAAAATCCAATCGTCGACAGCAGAACAATGGCGCTGCTGTTCAAGCTCATCTGGATTGCTGGCACGTCAATTTTCCGCACCAGCCCCGTGTGCTGCAAATCTACTCCGTCCAATATGCCCATGGGGCGCGCAGTAATGAAGTTTCCCGAAATGACGCGCATGGACGAATGTGCCATGGGCGTATTGGGCAAGCCTTGGGAAAATGCCGCCTCAATGTCCAAGCGCAATTCACCTGCAGCTTCTTTCGCACACTCCAGTGCGCCTTTGTCGGTAATTCGCCAGCCTTTGTGAAACGCGGGCTGAATGCTGCGCAATGCTAGCTGTTCTTCAACCTGGGGGCGTGACCCGCACACCATCACGATTCGCATGCCCATGGCATGCAACAGTGACAAATCCTGTGCCAATGAATTCAGGTAACCCTGATGGGCCAGTTCGCCATCCACAGCCACCACAAAGGTTTTTCCGCGAAATGCGTGAATGTAGGGCGCAACAGTTCGCAGCCATTGAACAAAGGTCTGGCTGTTCATGGAAAGGTCGTCGTTGCTGGGGGCGTTGCTCATTGGCTTGGGGGCTGTCCTGAAAAAAGGGAATACACTGTGGGGCAGCCGCAGCCGCTCGTCCGTTTGATTATAATTTCCGATCGCGTCCCGTCCAGTGTTCTCGCTGTTTTTCCCCGATTTGATCGGATTTTGAACCCCATATTGGTTATTTGTGTTGTCAAAAGAACAAATTCTTCAGCTCCCGCCCGAAATTCGATATCCCGAAGAGTTGCCTGTCTCCCAGCGCCGTGAGGAAATCAAGCAACTGATCGCCCAAAATCAGGTGGTTATTGTGTGCGGCGAAACAGGCTCGGGCAAAACCACGCAGCTACCGAAAATGTGCCTGGAGCTGGGGCGTGGCCTGAATGGGCAAAGCATTGTTCACACGCAGCCGCGTCGATTGGCGGCCACAGCCACGGCCAAGCGGATTGCGCAGGAACTGAATTCAGAAATTGGCCAGTGGGTGGGTTTCAAAATCCGGTTTCAGGATGCGTCCAATGCAAA
>JAIXTE010000145.1 GCA_027484315.1 Burkholderiales bacterium
GACCCAGCCATTTTGACTGATGCACTGGCCGGCGGCGCAGGCGGCGGCTTGCCAAGCTTCCCAACAACCGGCACACCGCTGGACATGGTGACAGAACTGCTCGACCCAGCCATTTTGACTGATGCACTGGCCGGCGGCGCAAGTGGTGGCTTGCCAAGCTTCCCAACAACCGGCACACCGTTGGACATGGTTACTGAACTGCTCGACCCAGCCATCCTGACAGATGCATTGGCCGGCGGCGCAGGCGGTGGCTTGCCAAGCTTCCCAGCCACAGGAACGCCGCTGGACATGGTGACAGAACTGCTTGACCCAGCCATTTTGACTGATGCACTGGCCGGCGGCGCAGGCGGCGGCTTGCCAAGCTTCCCAGCCACAGGAACGCCGCTGGATTCATTGACAGCATTGCTGGATCCAGCAAGCCTGCCAATTTCTTCAGGCGGCAACCCGCTGGACGCACTGACCGGCGCACTGCCCTTGGACAACCTGCCAGTTTAAGTTTGTAGTATTGCCCGGGGCTCCGACCCCCGGTCAAAGTAAAAAGGCACCCCTCGGGGTGCCTTTTTGCCGGTGGGGACCCCACACACCTTAAATCACTTCCAGCCGCAGCAATTCAGGCAAAGTCACTGCAAAAAAGTGATCCACATGCTTTTGGGCCTCAATCTCACCGTCCGGGCCATCCAGCAGTTTTCCATCAATACCGAATTTTCGGTCAAGATCAGCCAGAGTGGACATCAAAACACGGGGCAATTCCTCTCGTGACACACCCTTGACATGAAGCGCACAAACCATGACCTGGGCATCTGACAGCCTAAGCACAGTTGAAGCAACTCCCAAAGCCAACTGGTTGTAAGGAGCACCATTCAAGTGTGCATCCAGCAATGCATGATTCAGACGCTTGACAGCCGCTGTAGCCGAATTGTTGTGAAATGCCAACCAGCCTCCAAAGTACAGATAACTCGTCATTTCAGCGATTTCCAACAGGGTATGTTGTGGAACCCTGGAGTGAACTTCTGATACGCTCGACCCTGTCGCCTCGAATGCATTCAATACTTCAAGAAAAGTTTCCCGCTCCGTGCTCAAACGCAAGTGTCCCTGGGAAAACTCGAAAGGCTTGCCAACATCAGGGGGCAGCTTGAAGCCCAGAGGCACAAATCGTTGAGTACCTAGAACCTCCGTTTTTTTTGTGGTCCACAAGGGCCGCAATCCCTTCGCGTAGAGATCACGCCTGAAACACTGATTTATCAGGAAATCCCTCACTGTTTCCCTGGTTTTCAGGTCTTTCTGTTGAGCTATCAAATCACGCGCTTCCGCCGAGTAGGAGCTGTTGATCGCCTCACACAGGTTGGCAGTGCCTGCATATTCCAGCTTGTGGCGGTAAGCCACGTCTATCATGTCGCCAAAATAACGGGGCTGCCAATTGTGGTTGTTGTATTCCTGAACAAGATAGTTGCTGTCCGCAGTTTTCAGTCCTTCCAGCCTGTTGCTCAAACCTGGCAAAGACGCGAACAGCTTGGCATCAAGATCCTTCAGTTTGCCGATCAAATCAACAGCGCCCGCAATTGCCTCCACACCGGACTTGCTCCTCATTTCCAGCGAAACCAGGTGCTGGAACGGCGATGCTTCGTACCATCCCGGGTAGGCGTTGTAACTGTTGTACATCACACCACCCGGCTTCAGTACCTTTCCGGCCAGTTTAAACATGGCTTCGGTGACCTCAGGCGCAACCCATGTACTGATGCCATGGGCCACTGCATAGTCAACAGGGCCAATCTGGTCTGCATTGTCGGCCAACTCCAGAAAATCCCCTTCAATAAAAGTCACATTCGTGACTCCCGCAGCCTTGGCCAGTTGATTGGCATGCGCAATGTGGCGGGGCATGAAGTCGATTCCGATAAACTTGCTTTCAGGATAAAAAATGGCAGACACAATCAAGGAAAAACCCTGCCCACACCCTAGATCAAGGAGAGTGAAATTGTTCTCCGGTGCGTCCGCCCCCTGGAGTGCGCAGGCCCAACGAATGTGTGCAGGCGTACTCTCATAATAAAAACCGTAAACGTAGCCTTCTTCTGCATAGTAGCCATGCGCCCAAGATTCATTCATCTAACATCCCCAGTGTCCTAAAAGTAAGTATCAAGAGGTACAACCTGCCAAAAGCCTGGCAAGTCTCTGTGTATGGCATCGATCACATGGTTCCAACACTGTCCATTCATATATTGGGTGTGCAGATTCCTGTAGCCTGGCTTTAACTTTTCTGATCACAACCACACTTGTTTGGAACTCTGTTCAACCCCTCTATCACTTAGGTACTGTCAGTAATTTTTTATTGCCATCCCTACTTGGCCAGGAGCTCAACAGTGGACCCAACCAACACCAGTTTTCTTCAAATCCTAGCTCCAGCCGTGGTGGTAGGGTTATTGATCTACTTCACCTACCTCTTCTACAACCACTATTACAAACCCTCGCAAGCACTTCAAAAAAACATTGAGCACATGGCATCAACCCTGGCTTCAATGAAAGAGGGCGATGCAGACATTCGGAAAAATGGTGCCTCCAGGGTGTTTTCCCGCACTGTGTTCGAAAACATCTGGTCAGAGTTTGCTAAAACCCTGCATGTACAAATTGTGGAGACGGAAAACGGGAAAGAAAAACGCGCCCGCCTCACCATTCCGGCCAGGGCGTACTTCAATGTGTCCACAGTAGTGGAAACACCGCTGAAGGTTCAGTATTTCAAGCACTTGCCCGGTATCCTGACGGGGGTTGGTATCATCGGTACGTTCGCAGGGTTGCTCTTCGGCTTAAGCAACTTCGACTCCTCCTCCCCCGAAACCATGGCCAAAAGCGTCAACCTGCTGCTGTCCGGGGTACGTGATGCGTTTTACGCATCCACCCTTGCCATCACACTGGCCATGCTGATCACACACCTTGAAAAGCTGCAGTACCGCAAATGTGTCAGCGCCCTGGAAGAAATGACGGTGGTGATTGATTCGCTTTTTGACGGTGGTGTCGAAGAGGAATACCTGGCCGCCATTGCAAAGCAGACCAAGAGTTTCGAGACACAAGCCGATGGTTTCCGCCAGGCAGTCACGGAGTCATTGAACCTGATTGCTCAGGACTCGCGGGCAGCACAGGACCGTCTCGCTGACATGATTCGAGACGCCATGTTCGAAGCACTTACCGAATCATCAAGAAAAAGCAACGCCCACTTCGAACAAGCACTGGCTCGTCAGATCAAGGAACCACTTGAAGAGATGACCCGGAAAATTGAAAGCCGTATCTCCACCTCAAAAATCAGCAACGCTGAAATTTCCCAGAAGATAATCCGTGCAAGCCAAAGTACAACAGGCACCGGAAACTCGGTTCGGCAGGAGTAATACATGAAGTCATTTGGATTTGAACAGGACACCACGCGCGAAGAAGGGGAACGTCCATTCTGGATTTCCTATGCCGACTTGATGACTTCGCTGATGATTCTTTTTTTGGTGGTGATGGTGGTTGCCTTGGCATCGATTGTCAAAAAAACCGAAGAAGTGATGGTCGAAAGCGTGAAGGTCGAAGAGCTTGTTTCAACCGAGAAAGTACGTCAGAAAGAGACAACAGGTGTGTGTGAATACCTGGCCATGCGATCCCAAAAAACCCTGCCAGCCGGTGTCCACGTTGATTGCAAACTCAATCGCATCAACTTTGGCGAGGCCGGGCGGTATGCCACTGACGACTACCGGTTCAGTTCGCAAGGCACTGCAATGCTGGCAAAAATAGTGCCCCTGATTCTGGAAACCGCAAACACCCCCATGGGCAAAAAGTGGCTCAAACAAGTGGTGATTGAAGGCTTTACCGACACAGATGGTTCGTATCTCTACAACCTGAACTTGAGCCTCAAACGCTCAGAATATTTGATGTGCACATTGCTCAGCCAGTCCACCCAGATGGGATTTTATCTGACACCCGATCAGCGGCTGCAAATCAAGCAATTGTTTCTGGCTGGCGGCGTAGCTTTCAATGACATCAAGAACACCAAGGAAGAAAGTCGGCGGGTTGAACTAAAACTACAATTTTACGGAGCAGATGAACGTCCCCAGCGGAACTCAAATTATCAACTCAAGTTCCACGACGACCCGTCAGACCGCTGCAGAATCTGATTCGACTCTTTCGTCAATCCCCCCACGTGCATGGTCAAGTGAGTACAGAAAAAAAGCGCTTCAAATCTTGAAGCGCTTTTTTATTGAGTGACTACAATTTCTGACAGATACCCATGTCGCGTCCAACGATGTTGGCAAAACTTTACCTGTCGGTCAGGTTGCCAATCAGCTTGGGCATCGTTGCCTCGAAAAACCCCGACCTTTTCTTGTTGCTCGATTCCAGTTGCGCACTCAAAACTTCTTGCTTGAAGTCCGAAGGCAGTATTTTGGCTTCAAGGTTGGC
>JAIXTE010000056.1 GCA_027484315.1 Burkholderiales bacterium
AAGCACTGTGCATTTTTTGCACATTGCTTTCTAGCAAACTGCTCAGAATTCCTCGGCACTTCAACCAGATTTTGCACAATACAGACTGATTGAAAAGTTTGGGAAAAACATATTTCCAACCACTTATTGCACATAGCCTTTTTATTTAACCCCAAAATGTATTCATCTGAACCAAGAAAATGACTCGAAATACCCATGATATTCTTGACAGGTAGGGCATCCTTACCGCTGCGCTGAGTTTCCAAATCGAACAAGTGTGATTTGATGTGATCTTCTAGGTTTGCCATCGTTTTTCTCCAGAAAAGATTTTTGGGGCATGTGCCCTGGCAATACGCCCCATAGGCCTAAATTTAGGATTCCTGTCCACCGCCAAACGAACAACTTGTTTCCTCTACCCCTGGACTTCCTGGTGGCCTGGTCGAGGACTCAACACTCAACATTCGAGTTGCTAGCGCCCGAACATGATCCATACCAGCAGGACTGAAATTGTGCTCATTTTTTTGGAAAAGCTCCTCATCGAGACCTACTTTAATTAGGCCAAGAGCCGCGCCTATCCAAAAGTCTGGAATGTACTCATGGCGGCTTGCTACCAAGTCAAGACCGATCAAGTCGACATTCAAACCAAGTCTTTGTAGCGTGTTATCAAAAATTCGGCATTTGGCATTGAGGCGATCAATTTCCGCTTTAAGGCGCCCTATCTCCTCTTGGCTCTTTGCCAGCGAAGCGGTCAAATCGGGATCGGTATGGGTTTTGTTCATGGGAATTCCCTTGTGTAGGCTCTGCTCCCGTACCTGGACGGAAGTACTGGGAAGCCTGTTTTCATTGTTTGTTAGATACTGCTTCCAGAAACCATTTGTGCTGTTTGAATGCAACCTCTGGAATCAATATGCTGTACTCCGCTTTGTTTAATCTCTCAGCGGATTCCCTGAATGGGCTTGGGCCACTGTAAGGCCCGTTTACCAACCGAAGCAAGATTGATCGGTCGTGAGCCAGGGCTACTTTTTCCAGGCTATCGTACTGATGCCTTTTTGCCACTAACTCAGCCCTCCCCTTTTGTATCGACGTGATGGCAGCCGACCTAACTGCAGAATCATCGGGGTTCTTTAGTAGCCACTTTGACGCCTCCACTGCCAGAATAAGCGCACCAGTGGCCGTCTTTACCTCTACCAGGGCATCCATTAAACAGGTTCGATTAGGAGCCGTATATTCCAGCGCCTTGGTGACTTCGTTTTGCTCGCGACGTTTGCTGCACTCAAGATAGCGTGCCAAATCCTCGTCTAATTCACTTCTGTTGCCCTCCACAACGTTTACTGGCATAGCTTCAGCAAATGAGTCCAACGCCTCACGATAGGGCGCTGTGTCCACCCAGGCCGCCAAAGAAAAAAGGACGCCTACTGCAGCCGTAACAATTAGAGATCTATTTTTCATAACGGCATTCATAGCGCAAATTTCCTTATTTGGCATCTATATTAAAAGGTTTGTATATTAGTATCACATCATTTGTTCTTTGTCTATATTATGCAATGTCTAAATAAATCGTATGAGTACCACTCCGAATCACAACCTGGGGCGCCTATAATGATTGTCGGGAAACGCACTCCAGGAAACTCAGAATTCCCGATTTTCTTTGGCCTTTAAGAACCACCCCGGCATGTACCGGTCATTCAAGCTCTGTTCTTTGGCTTTCTTTGGATGCTTGATTGCCCAGTCCAAGAGGTCCCTGTATGCACCACTCATCTCGAATGCGTTTTTGCGCTGCTTGTTGACGGTTGTACCCGTTAGGTGCGTGGTGTGCTGATAAAGAAAGGAATTCCTTTCCCTGATGTTGAAATCAAATCCAACGCCCAGCTCCCTGTGGATTGCAATCAGACCAAAATTACCTGGAACGTTACCAAGCCATAGAACCGGCTCCAGAGAGCCGTACTTGCAAATAAAAAGGTCATTTTCGGACACGAAGATTCGTCCGTTTGGACCCATAGGCCTAACCTGCGATGCCGGCTTGCCTGAAAACCCTATGACACTTGGAATAAGTGAAACAGAATCTAGTATTTTTGGATTTTTATTATTTATGGTGGCCGGGTCAACGCTGCAGATGGCCAACTCGGAAGGAGCTAAGTACAAACAAAAATAGGCGCGCCCAATCCTCATGATTCGAATGTAATCTCCACGAGGCTCAAAGAACTCCACATCATGATCAAAGAACTCCAGATAAGCCTCGGATATCTTGGGCGTAGGCGCCGGCTCGACAACAGCCGGAGGAGCCGCTACTTCAACTGACGCTGACACTACAATGTCACCCGAGTCTGGCGGGGCATCTGGACCCAGGTCTGGCGTGTCTCGAACTCTTCTTCTCGACTGCACCTCTTCCCAGCTTCCAAGGCCTTCCTTATCGCAAATGAAATCCAAAGCTGTCATGTGAGCAATGCCAATCTGGCGCACAACCTGTTTTGCGGCCATCTTTATTTTCTCGATGCGGGTATCGGTGATGAATTCTTCGGGGGCGAAATGCGCGGATGTACTACCACTTGAACGATTTTCCATGTGAATCTCCTATATGCCCAACACTCCCTCTAAGCAATAGAGCCGAATCACAATGAAACGCATGATGTTCTAAGCGACTGCGAACAATCTTTACCTATGGCAGGGACGGGCCAGCTTGATGACCATACAAACACATTACATCCGCAGGTTAACTGCCAAAAAAAAATCAACAAAATTACAATTTTTTCACTCGCGCGCCGACAGATTCCTCATAGCATTTTTTCACGCAATATGCAACAATCATTAGTCTGAAAAGAGCACTCAAAGTATCTAAAAACCAAGGACAGATGATGAAGAAGATTCAGGCCGACTTCAGCGTGACTACTGAACTCGATTTGTCGCCCGGCGTACACCACTTTACCCTCGGCCCATCAACCATTGCCTACTCCACATGGGAAACTGACAACTCGATACTGCTTCAGTCGCTGAGAACAAAGGCATCTGAAAAAAAGAAGGGGTATGCCAGGGCTGCGATGATCGAATTCCTGAATCTCGCAGACAAAACAGGGATGGACATTGACCTGGGAGCTTCACCATTAACCAGAGACACCAACCTTGGAAAGCTGGTCTCCTTTTACCAATCACTTGGTTTTGAACTAACCGGATCCAAAATCAACCCAGCAGGCGATCCCCAGATGATCAGGCGAGCCAACCGTGATGTTGGGAATGCCCCCAACGCAAATACAAACCAGAACCCCAAGTCACGTCAAATAATGTATTGATATTTTTGTTGTTCCGGTGTAGGATTATAAAAGGTCGCCTGAACCTACCTTGACCGCAAGGGTCTCGGACCCGAGGTAAACGCAGGCAGCAGTTTGGATCGGAATCTCCTTTTGTTAGAGAGGCTCTTTCACAGATCAAGCGGGCAAGCTGGTTATCAAGGGGCCTTCGTGGCTAAAGGAAAACATCATGCGTGTTGAACACAATTACGAACTCTCTTCTCTTGCCAAATCGCTAAAAACACAGCTTGGCCTGACTAATTTCACGAACTCCCAGATTCTTGAGGTACTAGCGAAGGCTGCCAACGCTCCCTCTTATGGCCACATGAAAGCAAAGGCTAGCAGAACTGCGAACCAAACGACTGAACGTAGCACCTTGGATGGACATACGGACCTTCTAGCACACAATGGTTCGACCCGGCTCGATTTGGAAGCCTCTTCGCTGGAGTTTCCCCGAGATGAGGGCTATGTCAGAACGTCCGCATGGTCAGATGATCGCGTGATCGAAATTGAATTCGATGGACGCCCTTTTTTGTATCATGAAAAGGCAAAGGTTGTCTTTGATGCTGTCATGTCACAGCTTTTCCATGGCGGCCGAACCGAAGAAACAGATCAGATCGTCCATTCCTCATTTTCGCAAACAGAGCCCTTGTCGCAGTACTTGAGTCTGATCCAATCATCAAAGGGTCGCTCAGAGCCAATTGGTTTCGAGGCCGAGATTGACGCTGTTTCCGCGCTCAAGTTCCTGAGAGGATATCGTCCCTTGATTTTTATGGGCCGTGAGATGGACCTCGCCGATTATGCGATGGGTAATCTTGAATTCAAAGGGGAAATACTTGAGTCGTGGAGCCAGGTGTTCGGTTCAGCAGATCCGTGCTTTGGCACGGGAAATATTGAAGTAGCAAGGGAATTTATTGATGCACTGATGGCCCACGAACGATAGGACTAGCTGGCCCACCACAACAGGTGGGCAGTAATCGCGCTGAAAACCGGCGGGATTCGATTAAAAAAGGAGAAAAATAATGAAAAGTGTTGCACCTCCCACAACTGCATCCAAGATGAAGAAGTTTTCCCTCGACATCTTTGTTTGCCTGGTTGCCTGGTTGCCTTCATCATCATATCGAGGTGCGCCTTTTTGTTATACGAATGGAGTTCCACAAAAAGCGGACAGACGGCACAACAAACCCTCGAAGTAGCAATTAAGTCTGAAAAACAGTGGATTAAAGACCTTGCGACCTACTTGATTACTCTCGAAAACATAGTGCTTATTGAGGAGACCAACACCTTTCTGGTGCCAAAAAATCTGGTCATAAAGCGACTGTACGAAGAAAAACCTGAGTTGTTTGCAGTACCCGGAGAGTGGATTGAAAAAGTAGCCAAGCAATCGGACCTATCAGGATCGGAGATTCTTGACCTAAAGGCGAGAATCCCCTCAGCGGGCTATCTCTCAACGCAACAGGCGGCGCAATGGCTGGCCTCTATCAACGAAAAGAGAAAGAAACTAGTTGCACGAAAAACCACCTCTCAAGAAGAGGCAATTAAAATGTTGGACCAGCGCATCCAGAAAGAAGTGACTTTCCTGGGCAACAACGAAGCAATCAGAAGGCTGGATGAGCAAATCCAAAAGGAGACCGCCTTACTTGAGAGTCTTCCGAAAAAGACCGCTGAGGAGGGCTCGAAATAGGAACACAACAGAAGCTGTAAGCCTATCAGATCGGCGGAATATGTAGGAACTACATAGCCAAAGGTGGGTTAAACGCCGCCAAGTTGTCCTAGTTTTATGTCAGGAACCAAACTATAACCTCCGACTTAAAGAGGAAGTGTCACGGCAACCTCAAGAATAGAGCCAGGGAGGCAACGGTCCATCTGATGGCTGTTTCATGTCTGGGGGAACAATAAATCGAACCTCAGATAAATCATGAAGCAGATCCATGAAATTAATATTGGGGGTCAAATCAAAAAACGCGCAGTCCCTAGCTAAAGAAGTTGAGAACCTCTCGAACAAGATGGGTGATATCACCTCTAACCCATCCTCTATACCAAAGAAGCCATGCAACAGAAGATCGCAGGTGAGAATTGGACAGTAGTCGTTAAATGCCAGGAGCGCCGCGATCTCGACATCTGTAACGTCGGGATTTTTCCGCACGAGGAACTCCATTACTTTGCGAACCTCTCTCTCGGTTTTGCCGTTATCGGGTCTGAAACCCTCATTGGGTCGCTCTGATTCGAGGTCCGTCTTCCATTTTGTTCTCATAGTGACAGCCCTACTGTGACCAATCTTGCTCTCACCAAGGACCTCCTTAGAGGTTTTCGGATGGTAAAACAAAGCGTCGGTCAATGCCCTGTTGACGTAGACTGCATCAAAGCGGTTTTTGGCATAAAACAGAAAGGTGTGGTGGTACTTCAGGTTGTCAGGGAGATTATCAGTCTCTCTAGTCGCTCTTTTGCCGTAACAGGGAACGCCTCTTTGGTAGACTTTCTCTGCAGCGAAGCGAAGGAATTCGGAACACTCGGAATCTGAAAAAAACGACCTTCGAATTTTCACCATAATCTTTCCCTCGGCTGTGAGGCTGGAGACCCCTTCGTGCTGAATTCTTTCCCAAGCACTGTCTCTTGTAATCTGGAACATGAAATATCCTTTTTGGATTAATCGTGGGAATAGTTAAATTGAGAACCCTGCACTCTTCTGCGCATAAGTTGATGACTGTAAGGTTTTGGGTAACCCATCAAATGCCGGCAGAATGTGATCTGTGAAGACCTTGGAGTTCATCTGGTAAAAGCTCAAACCCTCAAAATCACCAAAGAGAGCGACCATCAGACACTTGGTTTTCTCGTCGCGCTCCGCACAGAACTTGCTGAAAATGTCGGCATCATAGGACTGGAAAGCCGTTTGTTCCAAAACATGCCTCTTGTGCGCCTCATTTTTGAATGTGTCTGCATGGTGCAGAGTTTCTGCGCGCTCAATGTATTGATCTCTCACCCCACCAGTAAAGCTTTCCTTGGCCATTCTAGAGGCCCCATTTCTCTCCACTTCGTAAGCCCTTCTATGCTCGGACAATGCGGCCACAGGAATGCTGAACCTTGCTCTATTCTCTTCGAAGGAGCGCTCCAAACGCTCTGCGTTCTTTGGATCAGACAGAACAAAAGAAGGATAGGTTACCGGCAGCGTATAACCGTAGACATGGAAATTCGATATTGATGGGTTCTTGTCTCGCCAGTCGACCGGATAAACCTTCAGAAAGCTTTCCCAGAAAGCTGTGTTTGCCTGTGGATTGTTTTCGATCTCGCGAATGGCGCTGCGGATCTCATCAGGTGAATGGCCGGTGTCCTGGGCCATCTCTCGAAGCTCTCGTTCGCCGAGCTTGTCAGAATAATGGGTGGCGCGGTGTGAGGTATTGGCGTGTTGTCCGGCAATTTTCATAGGTCATTCCGTTTTTTCAATGGGTATATTGTCGCGCCAATAGACAACCATCACCTAGCCGAAGGGGTGCCTTGAATGCAGAACGGATGCCAAGAAATTAGGAAACGTGCAAAGAGTGTAGGGCCGCCCCATTGCCATCCCCCCAGAGGTAAAACGTAATACGACCTCGCCGACCTGCTCAGATATGAGCAACAGATTCGACCGCCGGATATGATCTACCCCGATACCCCACATTACATCGAGGGAGATCCAATTCTTGAAGGCGAACTTTTTTCCCGAGCTCCGGAAACAGGGGTGACCGACAGGGAACGCATGCAGTCCATTATTTTCAAATCATCCACCAGCAGACTACCGACGCCGGTTTCAGGGTCGACTACCTGAAGACTTTTCCAATTGGCCAACGAAAGAAAAGATTCCTGAAACCTTTCTTCCGCCTCCCCATCGCTGTTGCGCACCTGCAGCAACAAGTTCCCGTTTTCATCTTTACGGGTTGTGAACTCCTTACGCCTGCCATCTTTGTTGAAACAACGGTATTCAGTGTTTTCTTCAAGACGCCAAGGGTTTACAACCTTGGCCGGTTGCTGGGCGATCCACAGCCCTTTTCCCGGCAACGTAACCACGATAGGTGGTATATCTACACCCACGGCCTTCTCAAAACATTCAATTGCTTCGTGAAGCAGCATATGGCGGTGGCGGCCCCGCGCGGTATGAGCCCATTCATCATGGAACATCCAGGACTGATTTCCGATGTGGTAGTCAATCGAGAAATAGTCATACCCATCCTGTCGATTTCTGTTTTGGATCTTTGCGCCAGCCACTAGGCCACTGGTGCAGCCATCAACACCCATCTCGACCACCTGCTGCAGGAGGACCTCATCTGGATAGGCGTGTAGGCACGAAAACGTAATGCGCGGCAATCTGCGTATGGAGATGGTTTCTGGCGTTTGTTCAGACATTGTTAATCCCTTGTAGTTACAGCCCTGCCGGCCGCAGGTATTGATAGTGATCCTGGGCGTCGATCAGGTTATCCCACTCGTAGGTCTCCCCCGTTCCCAGGTCAACCCCAAAAGCGGAGACACCCTTGTAGATGTGGCCGTCAACATATGCTTCTTCGATTTTTGGTATTCTCAGAATGCGTGCAGGATCAAATGAGGCACTTACAAACCGATAATCTTCGCATTCATTGATCTGATCGAGGCTTCGGTTGAAGTATCGAAGGCGCCTGCGCATAAAAGAGATCTCTAACCTGACAGATAGACACGATCTTTCAAAAGAAAAAATGGAACGCGTGGGCTTAAGAACCTCGGTTATTGATCCCCCGGTGGGCTGCTTTATAGAAGCGGAACTGACCATAATTTCCTCCAGTTTTTACCTATCCTGCCAAAACAAAACAAGTCGATCTCAATTCGATCGTATAGAACGCAGGAGCGTCATTAACGGTAGCATTTTTATGCGCAAATATCCATAATTATATCTTGGGATTGTATGTTGACTATTGCGATTTATTAATGTATCATTGAAATCAAAAACGCCTCAAAAACCGCCTAGTAGAGCCCTACTAAATTCTTCCAAAAATTTTGCGACGAAGCCATTCCTCTAGCTCAGAATAATCTGCACGCATAAAAAAACCCTTCCGGCTCGAAGGCAAACGGAAGGGATCAAGGGCAAGCGCAATCAACTAAAACTGCAAACTTAATGATTACATACTGGGACCGCTGGGCTTCTTTTTTGGAGCAGGAGCCGACTCGGCAGACGCCACATTGGCATCGGACTCCTCTTTTTCATCGAAGTCCTGCTTCGCCAGGGCGGAATCCAGTTCATCAAGCTGCCCAATCACAATTCGAACTCGATTGCGCGCCTCATCAATTGAGTTGCAATCCTCGCTGGTTGCCAGTTCTCGGAAAAGAAACAGCAAGAGAGTATCGCCTACACCCTCGATATCTTTCTCAGTTGATCCCTCGTAGTCCCCTCCAGCATAGGTTTCCAGAAGTACTTTTTGTGCTGGGTTAAGCTCATCGGGTTTGTTATTGAACGGCATCGAGCGGCCTTTAGAAAAATAGAAGATGGGGTCAATTATTCCAAGGATTTGCTGCACAAGGATAGTTTACGAGGTCCCAATCAGCAGATTGGGCGCACATCTTGAACCACCCGAACTCAAACCGATTGAACGGTCAGGCCCTTGCTTTCAAATTTCTGGATCTCTTGATCAAGGGTCGTTGAGCGCCAGATTGGCTGAGCCCCGGAGATATCGAGGTACTGAATAGAAAGATGGCGCAACGGGAGAACCAGGTAATCCGCTACAAGTACGCCATACCACTCGCTAGGATTGGATCCAACCTCCCTGCCCCGCTTTTCCATTTTCCGCTGCTCAACACTGGAGATCCTGGCCACTGATTTCAGGGCCGCCCAAGGCCAAACATCCAGGCCAACGCTGTCTGTCAACTCAAAGCGCACCAACCCAACGCTCTTGGCATGGTCAACAATATTGGCTTTCTGAACATTGCCAACTCGATCCCGCATGGGCTTTAGCGCAGTCCTTTCGAATCCAAGATTGGAGGAGAACCACAACACAGGCTCCTCTTCGGCTCCAAACCTGGAAACCTCGGTCATGCCAAGAAGAACCCTGGCGCCTGGTTTGGATGGGGAAAGCCCGCCGGCGTGATCAATCAATTTCAGTTTATGAGCATAGGTGTAATGGAAGATACGGGGAATACTGGTCATTTTGGAACTCGAAGATTGCAAATTAATGCCTGAAATGATACAACAAAACTGTCGTTTTATCAATAAGCGTCTAACTGTTGGCGCCACCTCAATATTTCGTTCTTTTTCACAGGCGTCGGGATAGAATCAAGCCAGGAACTAAAGGGAGTCCAAGCTATGCACGCACAGTTTTATAGCCCACCGGTAAAAAGAGTGACTGAAAATACGAAGGGCCGGGATTTGATCGTCGGGGATATCCACGGCTCCTTCGGCCTGCTCCGCGAGACGCTCAAGGAGGCGAGATTCGATACTGCCGTTGACAGGCTTTTCATCGTGGGAGATCTGGTTGATCGGGGACCACAGTCCTGGTACGCGGTCGACCTGCTGAGCAAAAGCTGGGTGCACAGCATCCGGGGGAACCACGAAGACATGTTCCTGCAGATGTACGAGGACACCGACCAGCCTGAGCAGGAGATTTTGAACTATTTTTGCTCCAAAAAAGGAATCCTCGCTAAAAACGGAATGGACTGGTGGCTGGACTTTCCTCAGGAAAAACGCCTGGCAACAATCGCTGCTTTCAGAAGACTCCCTTTGGTCATCGAAATCCCGACCCAAAGGGGCATGGTAGGCATCGTGCACGCCGAGGTTCCCATCGGTATGAACTGGCAGGATTTCACGAAGAATGTGCAGGAAGGCCACAGGAGAACGGTGGAGTCGGCTCTTTGGGGGAGAACCAGATTGGAATCCGGCAACGAGTCAGGGGTGCCGGGGATCGACAGGCTGTATGTTGGGCACACTATTCAATATGGAAAACTCAAAAAACACGGGAATATCTACGCCATTGACACCGGTGCGGTGGCCAGCCTGTACGGCCACGAGGAGACCAAGCTGACCATTACCGGGCTCATGACAGCAACCCAGGTTCTCTCCGCCCCCAAATCTCGTGAAGTCGATACAATTGACCTCAGATCACTCATCGACCTACGCCTGGACGGAAAAGAGAAAAAAACGCAGACTGCCGGACATCCAAATGGGGCTTTTGGCAAATACACGATGTGACCCAAAGCCTTCAGTCAAACCTCAAGCACCAGGGTTTCGATGAAATGCTCGTTTTCAAAGGCATGCGACCCTCTGGGGTAACCGCGGGGGTTGCACACAACCCTGGTGTCGCCAACCAGGTAATCACAACTGCTGTGGGTATGCCCGTGAATGCAAAGGTCCGCCTTCATGAGGATATCCTCAGGGACATCCGATACAAACGCTACGTTGAGCAAAGATCCGCGGTGCCGTTCAGCCAGGCTTGCCCGGGATGGCAGATGATGTGTAACAACGACTTTCTTTGCTGCCCGGCTGTTGCTTAATGCCTGGTCAATATATTGGATGTCCTTGCAAAACCATTCATTGGTCTGCCTAAAAGTTAGGAGCTTCCCACCTGCCTTTATTCTTTTGAAATCCGGCATTTCATTTTGAGCATTAGCCGCCGCGAGATCGGCGATCCCTTCTTGTCCTTTAAGGATACCCTCTGTCCACAGGGTGGCACCCACAAATTCGACATCCGAAATCACGCAGGAGCTCTGATGTAAAAAGTGGATTTTCTCGTGCCCGTCCGCCAAGGCCCTGAATTCCGCTACCATCTGAAACCAGTCGCGAGCGTTATAGCCCTCATGGTTACCAAGGACGTACACCACATGATGACCACGGGCAGCCAGCGCCAATAGGAGATCCCTGGCTTCAAGATCATTATCGATGTCGCCGGCAAGTACAACGACATCAGCACTTGGGTCAATCTTGAGCAATTCAATGTAGCAAATGCCCTTTGCACGAAGGTGTTCGTGATGAAGGTCTGAGAGCACCTGCACGCGCAAAGGCACGCGAGAAAGAGAGCAGCTTGGATCGCTCACTGGTCGGAGCCTGAATCCATCTCGATCGACAACCCTGACTCTGGGTCCTCCCCCGGGGCCCCCAAGGACCACCGCCATGATTCCTGACCGACGGGCCAGGCGTCGAATCGAACCGCATCAACAGTGATCCTCACGGCCGGGTAGATTTCTGGGTCAGAGTCGATCCCATTAACCCAGTACTTCACGCATTGGCTAGACTCATCGAACAAACACGGGTATTCATCACTGTGGGTAAACTGTACCAAGCGAAGCATCGCTTGCTTTGGGAAAAACGGATAAGCCCATCCCATGTGGCGCTCGTTGTTGTGATATCCCTCAAAGAGTTGTCCCGGAAAGAGATCCACACTGAAAAGAGCGGATCTATATTGGAAATCCGTGGACTGTTCTTTACGGAACTCCGAATTGAACTCCTGTTCATTGATCTCGCGCTGAAAGCCTCCGCCCACCGGTGAAATTGTCAGCACACCAGTGCGCTCATCGGGACGATCGTTGGAAAACCACCGGCGGCCAGTATTAATGTTTCGATAAACTTGCTTCATTACGCCTTTTACACTCATCAAGACTTCCATTTACAAACAGGTTATTGTCCTTAAATACCGGACCTTCACCCTTTATCCAATCTTGCAGCTCTCTTAGGCTGAACCACCCGGAGTTGTACATCATCTGATTTTTTGGGCTCAGAAAAAAAAGCAGGTCGCCATTTTCTTCCATTCGGGGACGCAACGCGCAATAACCCCGGCAACCAGCTTCCAGATCTTTTTCAATACCACTCGCGCGAACCTTGTCCCTAAGCGCTATACGTTCCAGATCCGCCTGCATAACCGAAATCTTTTGTTCCTCACTCACCTTTGTGGAGTCGCACAAACACAGCGCGCCACGACCAAATTGATTTGTTGGGCCAGAAACTCCCAGGGTCGCTTTACCCTGCTTAAGGGCGTTATATAGACCCCGCAGGGCTTGCACCCGACGGGGGCCGAACACCACAACCCTGGCATCGGAATCATCCCAGGAGGACTTAATCAACTGATCCGATTGCAAACCGTAAACCGCCTTGGCAGGCAAAAGTGCATCAATCGAAATGAATGCCCTATCAGAGGAAGATACCAGCTCGTAAGGCAGAGCCGGCTTGCCGAACACCTCATCAAACCGGCTAGCCATATGTGGGTAAACCTCTTGTTCCGGGAAAGCCTGCACGCTGGCATAGGAGAGCGCCGTTTCACCGATCACGAGGACAGCCGCGGGGATTACCACTGTTTTCTTAGCCGAACCGGTTGGGGCCTTGACTCGGTAAGAGTATTCCTTGAAGAACACCGCACCGCGCCAGCCCTTTAGAGGCACATCCAACGCTGGAATCAAGCGATCTTCAACCCCGAGAGGGAAGTCCTTTGGGGTGTAGGCAAGGCATTGAGCCAAGCCACGAATCCCCCGCTCATGTTCTGCGCACCCGCCGGAACCCAATGAAATGCCGTAAACCTCGCCATCTTCACCGGCCAAAAAATAAACATCATTGAACGCCACGCGCATAGAAACCCCCATTCTTCAAAATCATAACACAACGATACGTTATTTTCCACCAACTAATCACGCCGGGATATCTTTTGTTGTTGTGGCTTTTATTTTGTATTTGTGTTACTATTTATTCACTAACTGGAGAGCAAGATGCCATTTCAAGAGATCAGAATCAAGCAGCATGATCCGCTTCACGACAAGTTTATGGCTGGCGTGAACACATTGTTCGATCTCCTGGAAAGTGGCAAGTGGGTCTTGATGGCAGCGACCTCCTTTGGCAAGGACAGCTCGGTGATGCTTTCCATGGCGCTAGAGGCAGCAAGGATTGCTGCCTTAAAGGGGATTGAGCACCCTGCCCTGATTATTTCTCATGCCGACACCGGGATCGAAAATCCGGAAATCATGAACCTGAACAAAGGCGAAATCCGCAAGGTTCACGAGTTCTGCAAAAAGCACGGTATCAACTACGTGTTTTCGCACGCGCGACCAAGGCTGATGGAAGGTTATCTCGTGCGCATTATTGGCGGCAACAAGATGCCAACCTACCCAGACGGGGATGCTGAGTGCTCGAAAATGCTAAAGGTCGAGCCGCAGATCCGCCAGGCCAAACAAATCGCTAAACTTGCGAAATCGAAGTATCCAGGCTCTCAAATCTGCGGGATTACGGGTGTACGGTTCGACGAATCGGCAACCCGCCGAGGCAACATGGTTCACCGCGGCGACACAGATGCACACCCGGTGATGTACAACGACCGCTGGTCGATTGCCCCCATTGCCAATTGGTCCGAAGAGGAAGTATTCACCTTCTTGTACAAGGCCCGGGAATATGGGCTCTACTCGAACTTTGAAAAGACCCTGGAAATCTATGCCGATGCGAGCGGAAGCGGTTGCGTGGGCGTAGGCATGGCCATCTCTGATGACCAGAAAGCCAAGCGTGAAAGCAAGGGCTGCGGTGCCCGTTTTGGCTGTTCAGTGTGCGTTCGCGTGGGTGAGGACAAAAGCATGGAATCCATGCTGGAGTTGGACAAGTACGCCTACATGCGCGAGATGAACGCATTTCGCAATTACCTGAGCGCGATACGGTGGGATCTCTCTCGCCGCTGCCACATTGGGCGAACCATTTCTGACGACGGGATCGTAACTGTTGGACCTGATAACTTTCACCCGGACACCTTGGAAGAAATGTTCAGGATGATCCTCACCATTCAGGCGCTGGAGAACCAGGAAGCAGATCGCCTGGGGATCGCACCTCGGATCCAGATCGTCAACGAGGAGTTTATTGCAGCGATTGATTTTAACTGGTCAAGATACGGCCGGCACAAGCCCTTTCATGCTTGGGTTGTCGCCAAGGAAGTCCTTGAACAGGGCAAGTTGATGCGCCCCTCCTCTGTAGTGGTGCAAGCCCACGAACGCAAAAAAGGTTTTGATCGGAAAGCCGGCGGAATCCAGGTGAATACGTACGGGATCCTTGAGCAGGATTCATTTAGAAACGTTTTGGCCGAAGCCATGGACGAGGGGCGTTGTGAAAGCCTGGCCGTCGTTGACCTTGGCTCAAAAGGCGCCACGAGCAACCCATTGAATTTTGAAGAGACCTTCTCTTTTGACAAGGAAGGACTGGCCATGTTTGTGGACTTCGAGTTGGATCGTGCCATAGAGATGCACCACAACGACCAGACCAACCCAACCTTTGCCGCCAAGACGTATGCGCAGTACGGCTGCCTTGGCGCGAGCAGCCGAGGATTTCTCGGAACAGATCGGATCTTGAAGACCGCGGACATCCTCTGGCTAAACAAGCTTACCCAGCTATCGAATGAGCAACTCATTGCAATGGCCGACCCCGGCTTGATCGCAAAGAAATCGTCATCCGGGAAAGTGGAAGACGACGAGCAGGAAATCGCGAGCTCAGTAGGTAAAATTATCAACGACCTCCTAAACCCAGCCGGCGAACTCAATGAAACCGTGGTGCCGGAGGGAATCGGCCCAGCCAGCACAGAAAACCACAAGGCAGACCAGCTCTGCTTTAGCTTTTAAGGGGAATTCCGTGAGTGAGGTAAAAAAATACCTGGTAATCGGGAAATACATTTCCACGGGCAAGTTCGTCAAAAACACCGTCTTGGCGACAACACGAGAGGACGCGGCGAGGAAGGCGGTGGATGACCGCTGGTTCGACAAGAACTACGTACCCCTATTTACAACCAGCAAATCGCCCACAAGCTCTTGCGAGTTGGGCCCAATTCAGAAGGTTGAGCAATGAGCACCAAGACACACTTCGATGCGGCCTTCGCACTTAAAAAACCATGCGGGAACTGCCCATTCCTCAAAGACGGAGCCATAGAGCTTGCTCCGGGTCGCCTTCAGTCAATTGCAAAGGGCTTATTGGACGATGATCACTCGAACTTTCATTGCCACAAGACGGTTTACAACGAGAGGACCGGTGGATCTATGATGGAAAACGATGAAGGTGAAACTAAATACCAGTGCAGCCACAAGGAATCGTTTTGTGCGGGAGCAATGATCCTTATGGAGAAAATGGGTCACACCTCAATTCTGATGCGAGTCGGCCGATTGATGGGCGCTTATCGGCCTGATGATTTGCTCACGCACAAAACCAAGGTGATTGAGCCGGAGCAGTTGGGACTGCAGTCATTGAACAAATAGGGACGCGCTAGATCACGTTGAACGTCACATGGAGGGCGACCTGCGTTTCGCGGCGGCGGGCGCCAACACCTCTTTGACTTGAGGACCGGGAGATTTCTCGATTGCGTCCGAAAGTGCCTGCAAACTGGGATACAAGACAAACTCATCTAAAATTTCACGCGATTCGTCACCTGGAGCTTGATCTATTGCGCCCAAGAGCAGAACCGTAGAGCCCTCGATTTTTATATCACCTTGCAACGTGCAGTACCCGGTATGAGTGTTGATCGAGTGGACAGTGCCATCCTGGTCAACGAAACACCGGGTGGGACTATCAAGTTCGACATCACCCAGGGCCTTCGTGGCCTTATCAAGGACTGCCTGCATCTCAGAGCTGAGCCCCCCAAGTTCTCTTCTCCGCTGTTCTGCCAAATCAACAAACGCCGACAAAGCACTTTCCATGGCCGATAGGTTTTTCATCTTGAATGTTCCTCATGACAACTTGGGACAAGTAGATTGCTTTTTCTCAACACCCTGGCTTTTGTAGTTCACCTTGATTTCGGCCAGAAGATCCGGATTGTCTTCGAGCTTCTTCTTGATGGACTCCAGAGAAGAAAGGACGCGATCCATATCATTTTCGAAAACCTCACTGCGCTTGATCATGCCGGAGAGGCTCTCCAGTATGTCCTTGGCGCTATCGAGAAACTCATCCCTAATCTCTTTGGCGTCATCCAAGAGCTTGGATTCCTCGATAAGAAAATCCTTTGAGGTCAAAAAGCGCTCTGTTTGCCTCCCACCGGGTAACAGCCTGCGCGCAGAGACATGGTTAGGATTATCGCCCGGCGTAACAACCACCTCGTAAGCATCGACCTCCAGGCGCATGGGAAGCATGTCAAAAACATCCACGTCGCTATCTGGCATCTCTATTTTTTTACCAGACGGACCAAACATACTGACCTGCGTATCAAATATTTTTTCAGGCATAGAACTCTCCGATTGACTTTTCATCAATTATAACCTGACGGCGAGCCGAAGTCAGTGATAAACTTCTGGTTTTGTGCTATCATTGATTAAAACAATCGAGAGAAACGATGCAAGCAAGAGCACAAGCCATTGATCAGCCCAAAAGCTTCAAGAGCATTCTGAAGAAAGCAAAACTGGATCACTTTTTTTACCGCTGCGATCGAAAAAAAATCGATCCAGAGGATCTTGCTTGGATGCTGGAGCGCGTAAAAAAATACATCGCCCAGTACGGCACGGGATCTCCGTCGGCAATTGAAGTACTGTCTGTAAGGCCTCAGAACATGACTGAAATCGAGGCATTCGAACGAATCAAAAAGGAATGCAGGCTTGAGCCATGGATTGATAAGGTAGAACTAGTGTTTTGCGAGTGGGCTTCTCTCCACACAGACCCTGACTGGCTCGGAAAAGCCTTTGTTTCACTGGTAGTCGGAACCGGGCCCTCACCCTACACGGTCAGCACCCATAAAATCAGCAGAAAAAAAGACAGTCAAATTCCCTCGGTAAAAACCAGGGGCTTCAAAATGCACACGGGTGACCTATTTGTGTTGGATCCTACCCTTCCCCACTCGGCGAACCCTTGTACAAACCACTATGGGAGCCTGCTGGTCTTAATGCAGGTAACTGAGTTGTTCGGTAGCGAACAAGAGAAAATTGAGCTATTTGACAGGTATCCACCCGCGAAAGATGGCTACCCCGACGCTTTTTGTAGCTAAAGCGATCCCAAAAAAGTCCCTAAACATCAAAAAAGTCGAATATAAACAAGACACACTGATATCCTTTTTTTTTACCTTATTCAACTAAAGAAAATGAAAAGAAGCCTTCTTGCAATTGCCCTGCTGTCAATGAGTTATACCGCTTATGCGCAGAACAAAATATCGATTTCGAACTACAAAGTAAGCGCCCCACAAAAAATCGAACAGGTTGGGCCCGTTTTCGGACCAGGATTCGCGAGCTCCTCTTCCCTGCATGTAAAAACACAGGCCTCCCTTTGTTCTGGAAAAGAATACAACAAGACAGAACCGCTGGATTCCTATGCCCACCTAGCCCAAGGCGTTGGCGCCCTTGGCTGGACTTATGGCACCCAGGATTGCTGGTTATTCGTTAATGTAGATCACGCGCCGGCCGCCGCCCGCTCTGTTGATTTTTACTTCTTCGAGGCGGTGGACAAGCTTCAGAAGGACGGATTGCTACCCAACCCGATGATCAAATATGAAATGCCGGGCGCGCAAGAGCTGGCGATTCCAAATGACTCCGCTTACAAAGTCATTGCGTTTCGCCTTGATACGCTGAAATTTTAGTGCCTGAGAAAACTCTTGAGGGGCCGGCGACCGGTGCAAACGATCTACCCTTGATCTCATACACCACCGCCACAGACAAACAACCTCTGTGAGGGACTCTTTCCCCGGCCGATAGCATTGAGAGACAAACACGAGGCACCAGTCATTGACTCTACTGTGTCTTTATGTTATTATTATTCTTCAATTTTAGAGGGAATTGTCATGGCAAAAGCTCAAACGGTAACCCTGACAGGGCGCCAATTCAAAGAATTTTATAATGACGAGCAGGTGTGGGGTCAGGACGGTTACCACGAAGACGACGAGATCCTGATCAACGGCGTTCTTCATGATGACAATTCTGTGCCGTATCAGGACGTTGCGGACACCGATGTCATCTGCATCAAAGGCGGCTGTATTATCCGTGATGATGGCGATAACCAAATTGACATGGTCAACGCCGCTAAAAAATGGGCCGAGGCGAATCAATTCACTGAGATCATCGTCAAATGTGATAAGTCGCGCCTGGAAGAATTGCACGCTTTGCTCAATTCGACGGGATTTTCCGTAGTAAATGGTTGATGACAAGGAGTTGTTGAAGCGAACAATCCAGCAACTCGAACTACCCCATTCCCCAAGAGAACCCCGAGGCCAGAGACCTCTATCCGCTGCAGCGGAGGGGGCTTGGACCAGAAAGAGCAAACTGAAGATTAGGGTGCCATAAAACCGTTCCCCGGCACCTTCGAAATAGAATCCATTTGTGACACCCCAACCGACTCCGAATTTTTGATTGGATCACCATCCTGGGCGTCTAAATTGTCGGCCGTGTTTGACAAATCTTGCCCCTCTTTAATAGATTCATCGCGCAGTGCTACAGACGCCGCTGTCTTGAACAATGCCTTCTGTGCATAAAACGAGAACCCCCCGGATCTGGATGTTATCCCATGCTCAACGGCGGCCACGTTTTTCGAATTGATGAACTTCGCAGTGTTGTAATTGCTACCGAATAGGTGATTGGAACGCTCCTCGTTGAGCCAATTACCCAACTGTTTTGGATCTGCTCCGTGTTTAATAACAAAGGCTGACGCTACCAAATCGGCGATGATTTCCTGCCCGTGGCCATCATTCTTCGGTTTAATACCAATCGCCGCCAGATTCGCAAGTGAATCTTCCCGGCTGAACAAACAATGGGTAATCTCGTGAGCAACCAGGAACTTCCTCGCTATGTCCTGACTGGGAGCACTTTTAAAAAAGGAAAGCACTGACCCCACAAAGAAGTCCTTTTCATTGACAATGATTCCGCACTTGTTCAGACCCAGCATTCTTACAGCGCCAACAGGGCCTCTATGAGACAGGCGGGGCTCGTTATAAAAAACTCTTACATGAGAGAGGTTCACGCCAAGCGCATCCTGGTACTCCAGGATTGTTTGCCTGAACTCAGATTCTGTCGGAAGCCTAACTTCCTCACGGGCTTCCACGACAGTGGATGACAGTAGTACCGCAGCAAGAAGAGACGAGAAAGCCGCCCGGGTGATCTTACGAAAATCTCTCATACTTTGTGTTATCAGCTATACGATAGATAAAACTATAGATTAATTCTGGTTCCAAGCTATTTTTTTCAACCGGAATGCTGACGATTTGCAATCGGCGATCCAAGGCCCGGCCCACACGCTACAGGCCTTGCTAAATTTCCACCCCATGACACAGATTTCTCATTAGGCTCGTAAGCCATTTTGGGCATCAAAACCAGACCCTCACCTTCACAACCGGTTATCTCCGAGCGACTCTTTCAAAATATCGCTTTTTGTTTGGAAATATGGTATGATTTGCATAGAAAATACAGATTCAACCGACTCATCGACAAAAAAGATGGCTGCATCACAGCAGGAGGTAAAAAGATCATGAGTAGACTTACACCCGAACAGAAAGCGCAAAACAAGGTTCGCACAGCAGCCCGCGACGCAACTTTTCGTGCACGCAAGAAGGCCTTCCAAACAGCGATGAAGACCGCAGAGGCAGCTCTTGAGCAGACGCCGGAGCACAAAGCATTGACTATCGCAAACGATGCACTGGAGGCCGCCAGAGTTCGTCGAAATCAGCGGGAGGATGAACTCCGCGCTCAAATTCGGGCGCTTGAGATCGAAATCGAGGGTTTGAGAAAATCAACGGCCCTTGATGACTTGAATGAGAAGCGCAAAGACGCGGTGGATGCCTACTTCGGCCTGAAGCGTAATACGTTGGCGGCGGTTGACGCTCAATTCCCCGATGTAAGTCACATTTACTCCGCTGCCCAATGGGAGGCGTTGGGACACTACAAGCCTGAAAACGAGAATAGTGTTTCCTGACTCCTGTCGCAATGCAGCACCCGTGTTACCCGTCGCGGGTAAATTTTAAAGGCTCAAGAAATGTCTCTAGAAAAAGAACAATATGTGATTGTGACTCGTAATTGGGTCCTATTGTGCCCAGAGTCCGTTGACTCGCGACTGAAGGCCGAATGGCACCTGGCTAATGTTGTTGGCTATCATGAAGATTGCGTTTGTTGCCCCGTGAAGACCTTCTATGATATTCGGAATGACCTGATCTCTTTTCTCAAGTGCACCCAGTCGTTTGACCAAACCGATGTCTGGTTTGGAGTTGCGGGAATGCAGAATTGGGTTGAGCTGGCAGGTATGAGCAACAAGCTGATTGGCAATGCGTACGAGTGGGCCAAAGAAGAACTTGAATCCAGAGGGCTGGAACCTCACTGGGTGGTCAATCTGCAAGAAGCATTGGGAATCTTTTCTCGTGCGCCTTTGCCAACAATCAAAGGCGGGGGGGATACTGCCTTGAAAAAGCGGATTCCCCAAATCGGTACTTTCATTCAGGGGGGTTATTACGCCGGCCTCGTGAACATCAACGGCATAACTAAGGCACTCATCGTTGCTCCTAAGGCTCAAGGCGAATACGTAGGTAAATGGGCCGGATCCCAAGGCCTTATCGCCGGCGCAACGTGCACCATGGATGGACGGCAAAACACACTGGACATGATCGCAGCAGGCGTTGAGCTGGGCATCTGGGTAGAGTCACTTGATATAAACGGCGTCACAGATTGGCATATTCCATCGCAAGTTGAGCTTTACGCCATCTACCGGGTGTTCAATCCAACAAGTCAAATCCTTGCTTTCAGGGAAGGCGGGCCTGAGGCCTTCGATAAAGCGTGTTACAGCACATCAACTCAAATAAACGGGACTTCCGTCTGGACCCAGCTCTTCGAGGATGGATATCAGGCTGGCGGCTGGAAATACGTCCTCAGCCGCGCCCGTGCAGTTCGAACGATCAATGTCAGTGATTTGGTCAGTCAATAATTTTGGGGAAAGCCATGTCAGTACAAAAAAATGCTACACAAGTAGACCAAATTCAGGTTGGTTCTTTCATCCAAGGCGGCTTTTTTGCAGGTCTGGTAAACATCAGAGGCACAACCAAAGCGATCATCGTTGCTCCCAAGGCTCAAGGCGAATACGTAGGTAAATGGGCTAACTCAGGCGGCCTTATCGACGGCGCGATGTGCCAAATGGATGGACAACAGAACACGCAGGACATGATTGCAGCCGGCGTTGATCTGGGCTTGTGGGTTCAAGCTTTGAATGTAAACGGACTGTCTGATTGGCACATTCCATCGAAAGACGAGCAGGACATCATCTGCCGAGCATTCGGTCCAAAGACTCAATTTGAGCGCTTTATGGAAGGTGGGGTTGAGGCTTTTGATAAAGCTTGTTACTGGACTTCCACGCAAGTTTCCGATTCGTTTGCCTGGATCCAGCACTTCCGCAATGGGGACCAGCTCAACGGATGGAAGGACACCAGCTCCAGCGCCCGTGCAGTCCGCACGATCAATGTCAGTGACATGAGCATTCAATAATTTTCGGGGAAAGCCATGTCAGCACATAAAGATTTGATCGCAGTTGCGCAAATTCAAGTTGGTAGTTTTTTACCTGCACACGGTGGCTATTACGCAGGCCTGGTGAATGTCAATGGAGAGACCAAGGCGATTATAGTTGCCCCTAAGGATCAGGGTGAATACGAAGGCAAGTGGTCAAAGTCCCATGAGCAAATCCATGGAGCATCTTGCCCCGTGGATGGACAACAGAACACGCGGGATATGATTGCCGCCGGCGTTGATCTGGGCATGTGGGCGCAGGCTTTGGGAATTGGTGGGTTCACGGACTGGCATGTTCCATCACGGGACCAGTTGGAGATCATCTACAGAGCATTCAAGCCCGCGAACTATGAGAATGCGCCATATTCCGGAATTAACGCCAACAGCGTGCCAGCGCACAGCTCATACACCTCCGATGATCCCCTGCAGTGCAAAGTTGAATCCTTTAAGCGAGGAGGTACTGAAGCTTTTGGTCACAGCTCGTACTACTGGACGTCCACACAGATTAACGAGATGTCTGTGTGCATTCTTCTCTTCCACGATGGTGGCCAGACCAACGCCTGGAAAGACAACGACCTCCGCGCCCGCGCAGTCCGAACGGTCAATGTCAGTGATTTGGTCATCTAATAACTTGGGGGCAAGCCATGTCGGCACAAAATAATTCGGCAGTTACAGAGCAAATGCAAGTTGGTAGTTTTTTACCTGCTCACGGTGGCTATTACGCCGGCCTCGTAAACGTCAAAGGTGTGACTAAGGCAATTATAGTTGCTCCAAAGGCGCTGGGAGAGCACACAGGGCAGTGGTCAGACTCAAACGGCTTCACTCAAGGTGCGACCTGTCCGTTTGATGGTTACAAAAACACGCTGGACATGATCGTGGCGGGGTCCCCCCTGGGAAAATGGGTGCAGAGCCTGAATATTGGTGGCCACACCGATTGGCACATCCCGTCACGTGATCAGCTAGAAATAATCTACCGGGGGTATAAACCCACCGAATCAAAAAACGCAGTCTTTTGGGGGAAAAACATCTACAGTTGCCCGCCGCACGAGCGTTACGAAAAAAGTAATCCCAGCCAGTGTCATATAGAGCAATTTAGGGAAGGTGGCGCAGAAGCTTTCGATGCAACATTCTATTGGTCTTCTACTGAGGTTTTCGACGAGGACAAGAACTCCTCGGCACATGATTTAGGCAAGTCTTGTGTTTTTATGCAAAATTTCTCAGACGGTGCACAGGATTGCGACCATAAGATTAATTCCCATCGCGCCCGCGCAGTTCGAACGATCAATGTCAGTGATTTGTTCGTTTAGTATTTCATGATATCGAGGAAAAACATGTCCATTCGAGCCACAGGAAAAAGCGAACAAGCAAATAGAAAACAATCGCCTCACGGCAGGATTGCCAAAGACCTGGCCATGGGCTTTCTGTTTCTGACAACTTTCATAACATTGTCTACTTACGCCACATGGCAGATCGTAGGGGACATGTCCTGGGCGCCACCGTTGCTTGACAAAGCGGTGGGGATTCTTGAATTTGTAATCGGGGGACTAGCCATCCTGCTTGGGATCGGTTTTTTCGCTTTTTGCGTATTCTTTTTTGCAAATTTATTTACCAAGGCAAAATAGTACTCAGATTCTCGCATTCCCCACTCTGAATAAGATGGGATCAAATATTCGAAGGACATCGAAATGAAAATTCAAGCTTTGGTGATTGCCTCCATTCTCTCTCTAGTCGCCCCAATGGTACACGCCGACTACAACACAGGAGTTAAAGCGCTCAAGGCGGGAGACCACCAAAGATCACTAGCATTTTTCCAGCAGTGTCCCGATGAGCCTCGATGTCAGAATCAAATTGGTCTCGCTTTTGAAAACGGTAGAGCTGTCCCAAGCGATCTTAAAGAGGCCGCTCGATGGTTCAAGATGGCCGCCGACGGTGGTGACACGGAGGGGCAACTAAGGATAGGGATCGCCTTTATTGACGCCAAAGGAGTCCAGCGTGACTTAGGTGAGGCGAAACGGTACCTGACCATGGCTGCCGACAAAGGGAATGGCGATGCCATGTGGAACATGGGCTTTATGATTGAAAAGCGCTCGCCGCCCCCTGTTGATTATGAAGCCGCCTACCAGTGGTACAGAAAGGCTGCTGATAAGGGCCAGGTGAACGCGTTAGACTCACTCGGCAATATGTACAAATACGGCCGTGGCAGAGATGTGGATTTAAAAGAGGCCTTCAAGTATTTCAAATTGGGGGCCGCCAAAAACTTTACTCATTCGATTGCCAACCTGGGGTGGGCGCATATGAATGGACAAGGCACCAAACTCAATGTCAAGGAAGGCCTGAGGCTCACAAGGATCGCACATGATCGCGGTAGTTTAGCTGCAACGAACAACCTCGGTTACTATTATTCTCGCATTGACAAAGACCCCGATGCAAAACGTAGGGCCATAGAATTTTTCACCATCGCAGCAAACAAGGGAAGCTCAGTTGCCCAATACAACCTGGGAATTAGTTACGAGGAAGGCTTAGGTGTGCAGATTGATTTGGTAGAGGCGCGCCGGTGGTATGCAATGGCTGCAGCAAACGGTGATAAGGACGCCGCGATCAAGCTATCTGAGGCGACCTCAGTTATCCGAAAAAAGAAGCCTGAGTGTTATGAGCAGATTAATCAAGTTCAGCGCCACATCCCCACTACAACATATGTATGTGACACGTTGTATGGCTGTCGGTTTGAAGAGAATCCCTTGGGTTCGTTCGAAATGGTCGAGGAATCCGTTTTGTTTTGCCCCAGGTAAGAAACAAAGCCCCGGCTAGCTACGGGGGTTAAGCGGGGATACTCTCATCGCCGCAACTTATTTCGCAGGCTTCGTTTTTACTAGCCTCAGGTGCTCGAAGCGCTCTGTTGTTGACGGATGTGTCATGCCACCATCCTGTCCTGTCGATGTCTCAATTTTCCTGATCACGGCCTCCGATGCATCTGGAAACCCATGTTTGGATATGAATCTCACAGCCCACGCATCCGCCTCCAGTTCATGCCATTTGGACAACCGTGCATCCTCGGGTACGATCTGTGAAAAATTCAACGCTGTACATTTGAGCAGACCTTCTTGAGATAAGTCAGCATCACAACCTAAAGCCGCATGGTGAGCCCTCTTGCTTGCGTGCTGGTACTTGATGTGAGCAAGCTCGTGCGCCAGTACGAAGTACGTTTCGTCGCGAGTAAAGCGACCCATACCCTGCGCTGGAATATGTAGCTCATGATGACCGAGTACCCTGGGATATCTGAGTCCCTTTACGGTCCTTACTGGAACCCTTATGCCAGCTTTTTTGGAGAGTTCCAGTGCAATGGAGACGGCCAACAGAGCATGTTCATCGCCGCTCTTATATTCCGTGCGTGTGCTTTCGGTGTTAACCGACTCCTCCAAAACTGTCCTGGCCGCCTTGTCTGCATATGGGTGAAATGACCTCGTGCCCACAACCTCTTCGCCTCTGCTCGACGGGGGGACGCTTGACAGAGAGGCCGCTGTCAGCACCAGGACTGTGTTAATCCAGTATGCCGCCATGAACAGGGCTCCATTTCGTTACAGGACGCACTGTTAAGCAGTGCTTGATCTGGATTATTCTTCGACACCCTTGGCGACCGTCCCGTTTCCATAATTCAACCCGGCAGAACTCAAGGATTGTCTACCGGCGTCGATCAAAGCCTGGGTGGTAAAGGCGTTGATTTCGATCTTTGCCTTCTCGACAGTTGTTTCCATGTGTTCACCAAACTTTTCAGCAACAAAGGGCATAGAACACGTGAATGATCGCTTGACGTAGTTGATCGAATCGATCATCTCCTTTTGGGCCTTTGCACTAAGCTTGGCGTCTGTGATCATGGATTCCAGGTCGCCCAGGCGGTTAATTGCCTCTGTGATTTTCTCGTCAAATTCGACCTTGAATTTCTCACGCATCGTGATCGGTTTGCTCAGTGCTGGGATCCCCTTACCATGATCTCTGCGCAGTGAGCAGGGGACGCCAGAACCAGCGTTCAACGAGGAGACAAAGGTGGCCCATTGAGCCTCTGACATTTCTACGGTGATTAGTTCGCCAGTTTCAAAATGGTAGTTGCGCGAGAGAGTCCTGACCATCTCACTGCCGCTCACGGTAACTCGAATTGTATTCTGATGGTTGAACTCCGAGTCATACAAAGTGGAGTTCCCGTTGACCCTAGCTGCTTTGATCTGGGCAAAAGAAGGATGTGATATCCGCTCACCGCCGATGGGGCCCGATTCTTTCGTGACTACGGGGTCCTGAGTTGCATTCATTGGTAGCTCGCCATCGATTTAAGATATGTAAATGATAGCATATTTTGGTGATATTTGCAATTAGCGGTCTCAGCCCTTTCCCGCCGCGCTGGTTGGAGCCGGCCGAGACTAATGTCCAGATATTGACACCACTGCGCATTTAATGTATTATTATGATACGGTTTTGGTTGAGATCACGAGGAACATAGTTCCATTCAACTGAGGTGGCCCCTCGCAGCTTACAAGGAATAGTCCTACGGCAACAGCCTTCATCGAATCCGACACATGTTGAATCCTGTGCGGCTCGACGAGCAACGTAAGCACTCGTATATATCGCGCATTTAAGGAATCAATCATGACAACAGTATCCAAAGAAATAGTTCAAACAGGCGCCCGCCTTATTCAAAGTGAAGTAGCTTCCAGCCTTAAGAAAAAGATGTCCCTGCAGTCTGCCATTAGTTTGTCAGCGAAGGTACTGGGGTTGAAAAATGCTCACCACGCTTCTGGGAGCCAATCCAGCACCGAGCAGGGAACTTGGCACGTCGTGGGTCAGTATCCCAAGACTGGCTCTTATTTTGTGGACAAGGTGGAGTCTGAAGAAGGGTGTGATGCTCTTCTGCATTCGTCCATGATGCGAGACCAGGTAGACAGCAAGGATGGGGCTCCGATCTTCCTCATGGCAATCCACACCCAAACCGGCGAGTGCTTTATGCCCTCAGAGGAAAGCCAGCCAGAGCAAGGGGTCAAGCAAAAGACAGATATCTCCACCGCCTTGAAGGAACATTTTCTGTCGATTTGTCTCCCGGAATACGACGAGATCATCTCGGCTGAGCGCCTAGTGGAGGCAATGGTCGCCCAGGAAGAGAAACTTGGCCGCAAAGCAGGTGCGGGGGCTCTCTCAGAATTGGCTGTTGAGTTCGTTCACAACGAGCTAGGAGGCCGAACAATCGATTGTGGCCGCGGCGAATTTAAGTGTATTCAAGATATTGTTGATATCGACTTGCTTTCAAACCGGATACGCGAATCAGACGGCTCATGCAAGCTTTCAAAGCACGCCTTGGCTCAGTTGATCTTGGGCTACGTGCGCAATTCAATTTGCGCTACGATTTCTGCTATTAAAATCAAAGGTGATCAAAAATGAACGGCAAAATTAAGTGGCACAAGGCAACCGGTCCTGCATTTCAAACGGGAGAAATCTGGGTGGGCAGCGGTGGAGCCAGAGTTTCAATCGAGTCAGTGCGCAAATACCCAGGCGCTAATTCAGACCACATCTCTGACTACGGCGTGACCTACACTTGGGCTCTGAGTAACGGCGAAGTAAAACGTCACGAAAAAGACGCCTGGAATTTTCAGATACGCTACACACATATCGCAGACCTTGCGCTTAGGGTTTCCTGAAGGGAAGCATTGACATCCTCACCCGCCCTGTAGAGACGGGGTCCTACGGCGGGAGAGGATGATTTTTACAACTTCAGGCGGCAAATATTACGGGATTAAGGGTGACTTGACCAACCCGACGATCAAGTCTTCGAGGGCTGCCCATTAACATCGAGATGGTGTATCGCAGTGTTATACTTCCTGCCTTCTCGCATGAGATCCTCGATGGTTTTAACTTCCGAACCATCGCGTCCTGAAGATTTTTTCTCATCTCGAAGAAACCTAGTAACACTGGAGATACGTTGAGCGAGATCCGATAGGTCTGTCGAGAACTTTGTATATTTGCTCGCGAAGTCTACGGCCTGCGGGAGATCATAACCCTGGTGTACGAAGTGAGCGATGCTCAGCCCAAAACTGGACATAACAAAGTCTTCGTTCTTCTCATTTCCAAACGCACGGCCAATCAGGTAGAAAATGAAATCCTCATCCCTGTGGTCCGAAACCGAGCCCCTGAGGCGTAACTCATCCGCCTGAAAATCCGACAAACAGTCAATAGCGACCTTGGGCTTGAGTGTTTTTAATTCCGGGTAAAAATGAAGGATACCTTTGTGGAGTTGGTGCTCTTCTGAATCTAGTGCTCCGTCAGAAGATGGGGCCTCGTTCAGAAGATCGATTACGTCTCCCAAAAAATCAATCGGCGCGTTTTCAAAGCGGTCTCTTACCTGATTGAATACCCTCGATTCATCAATGTTCCAAACCTTCTCTATACCCTGAATTTTCTGATACAAGTCCGGAGTAAGCGGCGAGAACCCAGGCTCAAATCCGCCGGGCCCAAGGTATAAAAAAGCGAGTGCTGCATCTGAGCCGGAGTATTCATAAATCGGTAGGTCTTCCCACCCTTGCAACTCCAGTGGCTTCAGCAGAGTCATGGACTGGCCCATGTATTCAAAATCACCCTCACCAGGAATCGTTTCTCCGGCCAAAAGGCTTGCAAGCGCGCAGTTAAGTTCTGCGGTGCCCTCATAAAGACCGGGCAAACAGGCATTGAAGGGCTCGTGCTCAATAACGTAGCCACCCGCGGAAACCCGTTTTGGTTTGTACTGAGAGGGCCAGACTCCATACTTACTGACTGCATCGATCGGAGAAAGGTAAGCAGATGGCAGCAAGGCGCGGATCTCCACGTCGTCTAGCGGCGATCCCTTCTCACTGGTTGCTTTATCTACAAGATCCACCAAGCAGGAAAAAACGAAGACACGGCCATTATCAACGCTGTAGACAACTTTTGGGACGCCTTCAACTTTTTTCAGCATTGAGCGGATGCCATCATTATTGAAATAGTACCTCGAAGCCTCATCAAAAAGGATGCGCTTTGAGGTATTAGCGACACACGCCTCGGAAACCTTTAAGTGATCCATTACGATTTTCCTTTTTTTCATTGAATGAGGAGTGGGATTTCATTAATAATATCCTAGTGAAAGGATAAAGGCAACGCAGATCACGCAATCATTTACGGGGAACAATAGAACTGGAATCGTTCTCTGGCTCATACCCTCGGCGCGCAATAAATCCAGTTGGTACATCATCGGGCGACCTCATGAGATTGAGCTGCTCCAATGCCAATGCCGGGTCCTTAAAGCAGTATCGAGAAACCCAGGAATCCCAGTTGATGTCTACGCAGATTGAGGTTGTGAACATCAGCCTCAGCAACGCAGCTACACTGCCGTCATCCAGAACACGGACATGGGTATAGCCGTTTTCCTCAAGCATTTTTGCAAACTCAGGTGTAAGTACGTGAGGGTGGCTAGCGCTCAAAATAGGATCTGGGGCATTATGTGCAACCATGGATGTCTCTCCGCAATACCTGTGATGTCAAATCGAGGGGGCCGAGGTCAGGCCCTTAAGCATATTCTGGACTCGCCTTATCTCCGCCTCTGAGTGGGGAGTTCCCCCGGTATTGATCGAAAGATAATGTTCCAGAAGATCAGCCTTGGACTCAAATGCGTAGATCTGCATGATAAACCGGTGGCTGCTGCGCGCAAGGCTATAGCTTGACCCATTGAGGTCACTTGCTACGAGTCCGCCCACCTCAAGTTCATCGTTGAGAAACCGGGACACCGCGGTGACTCGCTGCAAGCCGTCGATACACTGAAATCCAGACGGCAATTCACCTCTGTAATCAAAGTTCTCCCAATTGGGACAGTTGAATTGAATCACGAAGCCCGATTCAGGAATTGCCCCGCGCAGCATATTCAGAATGAAATGCTTTTGCTGCTCTTCGGTCCATACATGCCCGCGCTGGAAATCTGGGTTCATATCCAGGGGGCCTCCATAATCCTCCGACCACTTTTGCACGCGTTCAACAAATCCGCGCATAGCCGAATGGGCTGAGTAACGTTCCTGAGCGATCGGCCGAAGAATAGTCTCCACCTGCGCATTCTTTAATCGCAGGTCCTCTGGGAGCTGGGCGGGCATTTGGTCGTACCGTTTCTTCACTTCTGCGGGATTGAGGCGCGCGACGTCTATAGCCATGTTGAGCTTCCTTTAATTTTTACGATTATAGCATTTTGTCTGTAAATCTGCTATGATTTTATCCACCTTGACATCCTCACCCGCCCTGAAGGACGGTGATTCCCACTGCTGGGGGGCAATGTCCTGCCCCGGCCAGGAACTCTGATTCGCCAACTTTTGCAATGTTGATTGCAGCATTAACGTCTCGATCGTGGTGCGTACCGCACACCACGCAAGTCCATGACCTTATTCCAAGACCTGCTCTACCTTTCGGACTACTGGAGCCTATGGAGCCACAGCACGAACAAGTCTGGGTGGTATAGGATTCGTTGACTTCTTCAAACACAATGTCTGCCCAACGGCATTTGTATTCCAACATGGTTTTTAGCATCCCCCAGCCGGCAT
>JAIXTE010000019.1 GCA_027484315.1 Burkholderiales bacterium
AAAGTAGAAAGGCTAGAGCACACTGAAAAAGCCATTAGGTTTTCAGCAATCGATGATTGCACGCAAGGAAGAAGGCCAGAAGGTGGTGACAATTGAGCTGGGTGCGGGTACCCAAATTGCCACGGTGCGCTGGCAGGGTGACCACCTGCCGTATCCATTGATCCGGATCAACCCGACCGATGAAGACCTTTCAAGGTTAAAAGTAGGGGTGGGACTAAGGCTGGGTGCGCTGGAAGCGCTCAAGCGGATTGATCGGCTGATGGATTCATATTGAAACGAGGGAAAAGCAAACCGATGAAGATTGACTCGACATAAAACCAGAGTTTTTTAATCACCCGTCGGAACAAGAACCCCCTCAGGTGAATTCAGGAAGGCGAATGGGTTCAAAAACTGCCTCCTCCAAAACAATGCCCGGTCTACTTCACTCAAGTTCGCTTCATCACAAATCGCTTGCCATTCTTTTTCAATGGTGTGAACCTGGTGATTGATGATAAAAATCGCCTCAGCCTTACTCAGCAGGAATGAAGGAGCCGCGGCCACGCATGTGGCCAGCTGGCTGCTTCGATCACGACCGTGTATGAGCATGGCTTGCGAGGCCTGCTGGCCTGTGCGGGATTGCGGGCAAATGTCATAGGCAGGTGTTAATTCCAATTCATGCCCATTCCAGAACGCTGCGTGATTGCGCGCATGGTCGTCAGTATTGCCGCACAAAATATTGAAAACAATTCGTGAAAAAAGCTCTCGCAAAGTGGCCGTTGCATCGGCGAACCGGTGGCGAATTATTTCTGCGAGCTTTTCATAGCTGGCGTAGGCTGCCATCATTTCGTCCAATTCGAACAAGGTCAGGGCGGATACCATGGCATGTCTGCGCCACTGGTCATCGTGCCGGGCTCGATCAAATCGCTCGATCAACAACACGTCTTTTCCCAAGGCTGAGCGCAGTTGCACGCAGGCCACATTCAGCCCCACCTTTTTCGCCAGGCGCATCGCAATGAATTCGGCCTTGACCACGCTGTAAAGGTCGTTGCTTGCAGAAAACTTGGCGATAAACTTTCGGTCGCCGTCGTTCAATAAAACTTTGGGTCGAGCCCCGCCCAGCGACGTGCCGTGCAGCAAGGCTTGGTCCAGTTCAGGCGAAAGCGGAATGCCTTGTTCTACTTTTTCCGCAGCGGTCAGTAGCTCTTCCAGCGAAGGTTGAACTGTTTGCCTGGGCACGTACCGGGTCGCTGATTGCTGGAAGTCTAACGCTCCGATTCTGTCCGAGCCAGATTCAAGCAGATAAGTTAACTCATCCAGTTCAACCCCGCCGGCTTTAGCCCCTTTCTTGCCGAGTTTGCGGTTGATCAGAACGCGGCGTCCCCACGCGTCTGGTGAGGCATCACGAATGCAGCTGGGCATGTTCAACCCAGGGATGAGTGGAATACTGCCTGATCGAAGCGGTAGTTCAGGTGCGTACAGGGGCATGGCATCAGGGCGAGCCAGGTAACTGCGACCGTAGTTGAATATCAACTGCGGACCTTGCTTGCTTAGCAGCCCAGCGACAACGGGTTCAGTGGCTTTGGTTAGCCAAACCCAAACGTATGCTGCTGAATATTTTGAGTCCAGTTCAGAAGTCATCTTTTACTCTCTGGACTTTGGCTCTAACCGCTTTGGGCAACAAGGCCATTTTTTCTCGATGTACAGCCAAGTGCGTGGTCAATTGTCGCTGGTCTTGATCAAACAAAGGCACGCCGCACAGGGCGGCTACTTCGAATACTGCACCGATGGAGCAACCGGGTTCTCCCCGTTCAATGCGTTGCAGCAAGGCACGAGAGATACCGGCGCGTGCCGCCAAGTCTGTGGTTGTCCATGACTTGCTCAGGCGCCCCTCACGCACGAGTTGTCCCAACAACTCAAGTGCATCGAGGTTGTACTGGGAATAGGGGCGGGAAACTGGTTTAACCATAGTTTGCCTTGTTAATGTCTCACAAAGAACTATTTTGTATGTTTAATGAGTCATTGTGATCAATGTTTTAGGAAATGTCAAAAATGACTCATTAATTAAGCAATATCTATTTTCTTGCTATTTTAATGAATCAAAAGTACTCAATCGTTCTTCATGGTTGGGTAGCCGACGGAGACAACATCAGGAAGGTTGAACATCACTGCTACCATTGACCAACAGAGTGTTGAAATGGAGGGTTCATGAAAATTACCGTTGAAGTAAATGTCCGCGCCCCAATTGAAAACGTGTGGCAGACCTACACCACCCCAAGCGATATCGTTCATTGGAATGCCGCCTCCGATGACTGGCATACCACCCAGGCCAGTGTAGACCTTCGAGCAGGCGGTGTTTTTTCATCCCGCATGGAAGCGAAGGACGGCAGCTTTGGGTTTGACTTTGCGGGTACCTACACCAACGTAATCCCGAATCGGCTGATTGAATACGCTTTTGGTGATCGGCAAGTGACAGTTGAATTCACGGAAAAGCCTGGGGGCGTCGCCGTGAAGATTATGTTCGACCCGGAAACAACGCATTCCCTTGAGCAGCAACAGGAAGGGTGGCAGGCCATTCTCGACAACTTTGCGCGGTATGTTGAAGGGCAGAAGTAGTCCGATATTAGGTGGATCGTTGTCGTTTGTTAAAGGATTCTTTAATCACTCGTTTGATATTAAAGAGTTCTTTAATGTAAAGCTGTCTATTCAAACCCAATGCAGCGGTGGCAGCGCTGGAAAATTTGAGCATTGTGGTTGAAGTCACTGGCCAAAAGAAGAACCACCAATATAGTTACAAGGCTTACATTGATTTGTTGAGCCTGAGACTGCGTGCGCATGATCTTTATCATGTGGAACATGATTAAATAAACCCACCATCCCCTCCAGAGAAAAACATGAACCAGGCCACAACTTCCTTTGCTCCGCCCACACAGGTCAGTTTCACTTCAGGCGATCAGCAATGTCGGGCCGACTTCTATCGCCCGGGCACTTCGGGTCCATTTCCCCTGGTTATTCTGGCCCATGGTTTGGGCGGTGTCAGAACGATGCGCCTGGGTGCATTTGCTGAACGTTTTTTGGCCGAGGGTTACGCCTGCCTGGTGTTCGATTACCGACACTTTGGTGACAGCGAGGGCCAACCCCGACAGTTGCTGGACATCAACAAGCAGCTTGAAGATTGGCAGTCGGCATTGAACCACGCCCGCACGCTGACGGAAATTGACCCGACCAAAATCGTTCTGTGGGGAACCTCCTTTGGTGGCGGCCATGTGCTTGCCGCTGCTGCGAAAGACCAGGGTGTGGCAGCCGTGATTTCACAAGGGCCATTCACGAATGGGTTGGCGTCAACTTTGGCGGTGGACCCGGTTGTATCCATGAAGGTGACGGCAAAGGCAATCCAGGACCGAGTGGGCGCTTTGTTCGGGGCCGAGCCGGTCATGGTCACGGTGGCCGCTTTGCCGGGTGAAACCGGCCTGATGAGTTCGCAGGATGCCTACACCGGTTTCATGAACCTTCAAAGCGATGGGCAACAGGCATTGAATTACGTGGCTGCCCGTTTTGCGCTGGACATCATTCGCTATTACCCCGGACGAAAAGCCAAGGACATCAAGGTGCCCGTGCTGTTCTGCGTGTGCGAGAACGACACGGTGGCCCCTGCAGGCCCCACCCTGAAGTATGCCGCACAAGCGCCCAAGGGAGAAATCAAGTGTTATGCCGATGGCCATTTCGACATCTACATTGGTGATGCGTTTGAACGGGTGGTTGCCGATCAAATCCTTTTTCTGCGCAAGCACGTGCCAGCTTGAACAATGAATGGTGAGCGACAGAACAAGCCACTGCGAAGCCTTCCGCAGGCGCCCAACAGTATTCAAAAGGGAATACCGCTCAAGCTGCTGCTGAACCGCGAAGCGATCGAATGCCTGGCCCAAAACATTCTCTGCGTTCACAAAGCATTTCCGGCCGATGAATTCTGCCAGCATGCACTGGATGGTTTGGAGCCGCTCGAACTGATGCAGCGTGCCCAGCACATTGCCAGGTCACTGCAGCAGTTTTTGCCAGGCCATTATGCACAGGCCATCGCCATTCTTGTCGACTCCATGACACCTGCAAAAACCGATGACAATGAAGTTGGGGCGGGTGGTTTTTTCTATTTGCCGCACAGCTTCTTAATTTCCGATTATGGCGTGGACAAGCATTACAACAACGGCGAAGACCCGTTCGATGTGTCCATGCAGGCTTTGTACGCCTTGACCATGCGGTTCACATCCGAGTTTGCAATTCGCCCTTTTCTGATTCATCACCCCGAACGCACGCTGGCACGGGTGGCCCTGTGGTTGAGCGACCCCAACCCGCATGTCCGCCGGCTTTGTTCCGAAGGCACACGCCCCAAGCTGCCGTGGGGAAAGCGCATTCAATCCTTCGTGGCCAACCCGCAGCCCACGCTGCCCATACTCGAATTTCTGAAAAACGATGAGTCGCTGTATGTGCGCCGCAGTGTGGCCAATCACCTTGGCGACATTGCCAAAGATCACCCGGAGATTGTGTTTTCAACCTGTGAACGTTGGTTGCAAGCCGGGGCATCGAATAACTTGAAATGGCTGATACGCCATGCGGTTCGCCACCCTGCGAAAAAGGGCAACGCAAGGGCATTGGCCATTCGTTTCAAGGCCAAGCGCACCTGATTTTTTGTGCGGTATTGCACTGCGCCGACGCGTTGCAATATGCTGTCGGCTTTCACGGAGACTTTTCAACGCAATGAGCAGCATGCAACAGAACAACCCACTGCACGGTGTCACGCTGGAAGGCGTTCTCGTAAAACTTGTTGAGCATTATGGGTGGAACGAGCTGGCGAAACGGATCAGCATCAATTGCTTCAAGAAAGACCCCTCCGTGAAATCAAGCCTGAAGTTTTTGCGCGCCACCCCTTGGGCGCGCGAGCAGGTGGAGGCGTTGTACGTGGCTACCTTTGCGTCTAACCAGACCTGATGAACATGCGGGTGCTTAGGCTCAAAAAAGGTATCCTCTAGTCCATCTTTATCACAAGCTTTTCGTATGTCTTTAGTTGCTTGGTGGAATAGGCATCCGGTTTAACTTTGGATTTAAGCGGGTTTCAGAGGGCCAATTTGCACATGGCAAACAATAACAATTTCACCGTCGGTTCTGCGGGAAACGGCAACATCTTTAATGTGGTCCAGCACCAGGAACCAAAGGCTTCGTATGTTGAATATGACGTTGCCCATGATTCTATTGAACATCTCTCGCGATCGCATGTCCACGGACGCGCATTCCTATTTTTCGCTTCCTTTGTTCTTCCAATTCTCGGGTTACTTGCTGACGGCCTGGGCGTTCTGACTTTTCTGGGAATTCAAAGCAAGTGGGCCTTCACCGTGCTTGTTTCCGCCGCAATAGTCGGCACTTTTCTGACTAACACCAAGCGAAAGATTGCTACAGCAGGACTGGACCGAAATCGAGCAATCTATATCGATGGAAGTTGGGTTGAGCGTGAAGATGGCGGGGGCTATTTGCTCTATCGCAGGACTGCAAAATGTATTTACCCGAAATGTTCGGGTACTGTTTTCATACGACCGGCCCCACCGAGAGAGAAGCCAAATCACACCCTCGTCGGTGTGTGCGACCTCGGAAATCATCGACACACTTACACCGTGGACTTCAATGGAATCGGCTTCCCATTGCAGTTTGATTGGCGGCCAATTGAAGAGCACAAACCGTAGTTTGGTTTAGTCTGCAGGCGCATTACTCTGGCAGTGTTTTGTATAAATTATTCATTAAAAATAATTAGACTGATTTCATAATTTCAAATAAAACTAGAAATTATCGTGGTGGAAAGCTGCGGGGTTTATCTGGAGGAATTGATACGATCATCCAGACCAATCAAGTAACTCGTACTGCGCCCACTGGCGTCAGATTTTCTCAATACACCACGCTCCAGCAGGTCGGTGATGTCACGCAGCGCCGTGTCTTGCGAACACTTGGCAATCGTAGCCCACTTGCTGCTGGTGAGTTTGCCCTCGAACCCATCCAGCAATTTGTTGAGCAGTTTGATTTGGCGGTCGTTCAATGGAATACCCGCAAGCTGCTGCCAGAAGCGGGCTTTGGCCAGCACCGTTGCCAATGTTTCCTCGGCCTTTTCAACTGCCCGCAAGAGGCACGCCAAGAACCACGTCAGCCAGTCGGTGACGTCGAGGCCACCTTTTTTCGTGCTTTCCAGTTGGTCGTAGTAATCTTTCCTCTCGCGTTGAATTTGGGCTGACAGGCTGTAGTATCGCTGCGCCGATTGCTCGGCACGTGCCAGTACCATGTCGCCGACGGCGCGCGCAATTCGCCCATTTCCATCCTCGAAGGGATGAATGGTCACGAACCACAAATGTGCCAAGCCTGCCTTGATGACCAAATCACCTTGATCTGCGCCATTGAACCAGTTCAGAAACCGCTGCATTTCCTTGTTCACAACGCAAGCGGGCGGGGCTTCATAGTGCACCTGTTGTCGATGGATTGGTCCTGAAACCACCTGCATTGGGCCGCGGGAATCGTCGCGCCACTGCCCCACGCGGATTGGGTTCAGGCTGCTGAAACCCGCAGGAAATAACGCAGCATGCCAGCCAAAAAGGCGGTCTTCTGTCAGGGGGGCGTGGTAGCGTTGTGTCGCATCAAGCGTCATGTCCACGACACCTTCAACCTGCCGGTCTGCCGGGGCCAGCGCGCCAATATCAACCCCAAGTTTCCGGGCAATGGACGAGCGCACTGAGTCGGGGTTGAGCTTTTCGCCTTCAATTTCACTGGTTTTGAGCACATCGTCGGTCAGTGCGCGCAAGGCAGCCTGGTCTTTCAAATCAAGCCCCATGTCATGCATGCGGCCAAGCAGACGACCTTGCGCCCGGTGTACCTGGGCAAGCAGGGGGGCGAGCCGATGCTGGTTGTAAGCCCAGTTTGGCCAGTCATCGTGCTGCCAGATGTAGAGTTTATCTCCGCTTTTCATGCGGTGATTGTGCTTGGTTTTCATCGCACAGTCAATTTATTCACCGTATTTCATGCGGCTTTTAAAGCCTCTATTCACCGCAATCAAGCCACCGCCTTGTATGCTTCAACAAACTGCGGGGGTTGTTTTTTGGGCCTGCCTGTTTTCATGTCGATGCACACCCACTGCGTGTGGCCTTGCATCACGGTGGCCTGGTCACTTGCGCGTACAAACTGGTACTGCCGCGTCATGTCGGCTTTGCATTCATTCTGGCTGATCCAGGTGGCAACCCACAGGGTGTCACCCGCGAAGGTGGGGCGCTTGTATTCCATGTGGTGTTGCCTTGCCACGCAGCCATAACCCAGCTTCACGAAGTCTTCAAATGTAAGGCCCAAGTGGCTTGAATGAAGCGCCGCGATGGCCTGCATCCACACCAGGTAAATGGTGTTGTTGGTGTGGCCGAATTCGTCGAGGTGTTCGGCTTGAACAATCAGCTGACCAACAAATTGGGGCGTGCTGTTCCACACGCCTGGTGCTGTGCCGGCGAGGGCAATAGGGGTCAGATTGAGGTCTTTGAAAATATTCGAGTTGCTCATGTGGCAAGGAATTCCGGTGCGTGGGCGCCTGCAGGTTAAACACACTGTTCGACTTGGCACGTCATTTCAAGTGAATGTTGTGGTGTAATCGAGCAGAACTATTTGATGTTACATGGAGTCAGCATGCCGCCAGCCGCACGAATTACAGACATGCACCAATGCCCGATGGAAAGCCCCGGGGCGTTATCTGTTCCGCATGTAGGTGGCCCCATTGCTGGCCCTGGTGTGTCCACAGTGTTGGTTGGTGGTTTGCCAGCCGCGGTTGTAACAGACACCTGTATTTGTGTTGGTCCGCCCGATGCAATTCTGACTGGTTCAGCAACGGTACTGATTGCCGGAAAACCCGCCGCTCGCATGGGCGACAAGACCGCTCATGGTGGAAGCATTGTGACGGGCTGTGCGACAGTTGTGATTGGTGGATAAACACTGCCAGTTTTTGGATGTATTGAATAAGTCGGAGAGTATGAAAGTGCATGAGCAACAGGTTGAAATGCTGGAACAAAGAGTCAAAGACCTAGAGGGCATGATCGAGGAGTTGATGAAATTCATCGCTGTCGATGGAGACAATCTTTCAATTCGCGCCAAAGGCAATTTGTCAATTTCTGGGTTGAATGTCAGTGTTGCAGCCGATGCCTGCGCGAGTGTGAAGGGCGCTGCCTCGGCGGAATTGCTTGCAAGTGGACAAACCACGGTGAAGGGTGCCATGGTGTTGATCAATTAAATTGTGCAATGATATCCAGAACAGACCCGTTTCGAGACAGACAGGCAAATCAACATGAAAATTACCCCCACACTAATTACCGCAGCCTTGGCTGGCGTGCTGTCAGGCATTGTGATGCCGATTTTATGGCCCAAGCTGATTGATGAAGGGGGCAGCCTGGTGATCGCATTCCTGATCTTCGTGGCTTTTCCGGCGCATGCGTTTGTCGTGGGCTTTGGTCGCCAGCCAACAGGCAAGCCGGGCACTGTTGACATGGACCTGCTGAAGCGGGTTGGTGCCTGGTTGGGCGCTGCAATGCTGGCCATGGTGATTGCGCAGGCGGTTTAAACAAGGAGGGGTGTGCTGTGAATTACAAAGGGCAATGCATGTGCGGTGAAATCCGCTACCAATTGACGGGCGAGCCCAAGGTGGTTGCCCTGTGCCATTGCATTGACTGCCGTCGCAGTGCCGGTGCGCCAGCGGTGTCGTGGGCCATGTTTGAAGAACCCGCACTGACCGTGACGCAGGGCACGCCGAAAACCATCAATTCTTCCGGTGCGGCCATGCGCAGTTTTTGCGGCAATTGTGGCAGCGGGCTGTTTTACCGCAACGCGGAAAACCTGCCCGGCATCGTGGACATACAAACGGGCACGCTGGACGACCCCAATGCACTTGCACCCCGCGTGCAAATACAGGTGGCCGAACGCCTAGAATGGATGACCCACCTGGACAAGCTGCCGGAATTCGAGCGCTTCCCGGGCTGATTTCTTACGCCCGGACAACTTTTCTCGGTTTGTCCACAATCCCTCTTGCCTTTGCACACACCACCCTTTGTTTGCGGTGGTCCGCAAAACTAACTACATTTTTCTCCATAAAAATGCGCAGTGCCACCTCACGGTGGCGCATGCGCTACCTGTCATATTCCTGGAGAAAGCACCCCATGCTCATTCAATTGGTGCCGATGGCACACGAAGTCACGGACATATTCCGCATACGGCGCTGTTTGCTCAGGCGCATTCACAACGGCGCGGTGGAAAGTGAAACCGAACTTTGGTTCAAGTTCGATCAATCGGTAAACCCGCCAGCGGACGACGATTGCGACTCCTACCTTCTGGCTGTGCTCATGGATGCGATGAAGGAAAACAGGCACATCGAGATCAAGGGCACTGTGTCAAAAACCTTGCTGGGCAATCTGGTGGAATACCAGTCGGCCTGGAACAAGTGGCTTCCCGATACTTACAGCCAGGTGGATGTGCTGGCAGACCAGGTGAGGGTGGACAGGCCACCGGTTTCTGGTGCTATTTGTGCGTTCTCGGGTGGGGTGGACGCCACGTTTTCCGTGTGGCGGCACGCGAAAAAACTGTGTGGCCACAGGTCGCAGACAATCAACGTGTGCGCCATTGTGCATGGCTTTGACATTCCGCTTGCAGACGACGTGGCTTTTAAAAACGCCACGGCCCGGTCTAGAAACACCTTGAGCGATCTGGGTTTGAATATCATTCCGATTGCGACCAATTACCGGGAAATTTCGCGTGTGAATTGGGAACATGCTTTTTCCTGCGCCCTGGTTGCCGCCCTTGGCAACTTCAAGAACCACGCGGGTACTTGTGTGGTTGGCAGCAGTGAACCTTACGATTCATTGGTGATTCCCTGGGGCTCATCACCGATTACGGATCATCTTCTGGGTTCGGGCGAGTTCGGGGTAATGCACGATGGTGCAAGCCACAGCCGCACCGAGAAGGTCAAGGAAATCAATCAATGGGAGATGGGCAAGAACAATTTGCGCGTGTGCTGGCAGGGCGATCTGAAGGACCGAAATTGCGGGGTTTGCGAAAAGTGCATTCGGACCAAGCTCAACTTTTTGGCTGTGAACGCACCTGTGCCCGCAGCGTTTCCTGATTCAGACATCCTGGTTGACCTGAAGCAGATTCAATTGCGCAATGACGCGGTTCGCGCTGAATGGCGGCAGTTGCATGAAATCGCAGTGAGCAACAAGGTGAATGCGCCTTGGGTGCGCCAGGTGCCCGTGGTGATCAACAGGAAGCCACTGGTTGAACGAGTGTTGCCGAAAGGCAGTGTTCGACGAAAACTGGTGAGAAGTGTTGTGGGTAACTTGCGAGGGAACTGACAGGGAAATCGACCGTGAGGCTGCCAAGCTGAATGATTGCCTGGTTTGCAGCTTGGTTTGCAAATTCAGGCAGACCGCCATGGGCGGCCTGCTGAACCTGTTTTGACACAATGCCTTGCGAGGTTTTTAACCTGGCAAGTATTGGGAAATTACTTCTTTTTCTTGGCTTTCTTGGCGTTTACTGCGTCTTTCAGTGCCTTGCCTGGTGTGAACTTGGCTGTGCGTGCAGCAGCAATGCTGATTTCTTCACCAGTGCGTGGGTTGCGACCAGTGCGTGCAGCGCGCTCACCGGAGCTGAAAGAACCAAAACCAACCAAAACAACGGAATCACCATCAACGATGGCTTTTGTCACTGTTTCAGTGAAAGCGTCGACCAACTTGCCTGCAACGGCTTTGGATACATCGGCTTTTGCGGCTAGCGCGTCAATCAATTCAGACTTATTCATGGATTTCCCTTCTTTTTGTTTTAACACGATCAAAACAACAATTAACGGCTTACGTTACCACTACAAAGCCGCTTGTGTACAAGGTTCTGACAATTTTTTGAGCTGTTTTAGGTGCCTTGGCGACAAATTTTGCATTTCGTCTGAAAAATTACCCAAAAACAGCTCAATTGGCTGGAGAACGGCTTTGCAACACGCGCAACTGTAACCTGCGCTGAAGATGTGCGTTATTCCTGCGAGAGGTGTTTCTTTAATCGCGTTGCCCATCTGAAAGCTGTGCGGCAAACGCTGGAAGTACAAGGATATTTCGTTTGATTAAACCAAGATTTTTCGTCGTGTGGCCGTTGTTCATGTTGATTCACGCGGCGGTGGCCATCATCCCGTTTTATGCGCATGAATCCATGTGGACAGCCTTGCTGGCGTACTACTCGTATTTTGGTCTGGCTGTGCAGTTGTATGGGTGGGGTTTGCCGGTGATTGGCCAGTTTCACGAGGGCATGCTGATTGCGCCAGTAACGCCATTGGGCCAGTGTCTGATTGTCCTGTTCTGGATGTTTGCCCACGCAGGGCTGGCTGCCCTTGTCAGCAGTTTTCGTCTGCTTGGGCGTCGTCTTCTGCCGGCTTGATCAGTTCTTCACTGTCCAGGCGGTTTTTCCCCACCCCGCTGACCTGAAAACCCACGGGGTGAAATTCCACCCCGCTGCTGCTCACGATGTAATTTCGCAGCGCTGACACATCCTGGTTCTTTGGGTTCAGCCAGTCTGCCCAGTCTGTTCTCGGGATCATCACGGGCATGCGGTCGTGCACCGGTTGCAAAGCATTGCACGGACTTGTAGTGATGATGGCCGTACTCATGAGCAATTCGCCGGTGCCCGGGTCAACCCAGTGGTCGCACACGCCCGCCATGGCAAAGTAGGGCGCTTGGTCAGGGTGGATGTAAAAGGGTTGCTTTCGGGCTTTGCTGCCTGGCGGTGGTGTTTGCCATTCGTAGTAGCCACTGGCGGGGATCAGGCAGCGGAATTTTTTGAAGCCGGTTCGGAATGAGGGCTTCTCGTGCACGGTTTCTCCGCGTGCATTGTTCAGCTTCGCGCTGGCTGTTTTGTCGATGGCCCAGTGGGGCACCAGGCCCCACACGTGGTTGAGAATGACCCGCTCGCCTTCGCGGTTGACTCGAACCACGGGCACGTGGCGCGTGGGGGCAATGTTGTAGCTGTTTGCAAAGGCAGATTCATCTTCGGTGTAGCGTGCGTCAAAATATTCAGTCAGCCGGCCAACCGGGCCTTCAAGAACATATCTGCCGCACATCCAAATCCCCGATATTGAATCACGCCCCTTTTTATCAGTTGCCGTAGGTTTTTACTACGTTTTTCATATATTGGTCGACATTGCTTTCAAAGATCTTGCGGGTGACTGAACCAGCGCCCATGGTGTAAACAGCGGGCACCTGGATTTTGTTCAGGCTGCCCTTCATGGTCAGGTTCATCTGTATGTCACCGTTGCTGCCGAGCGAATAAACGACTTTGCCGGTGAGGTCGGCGTTGCCGGTGCCGGGAATGTTGGTCCATGTTGACACCAGGGTGTTGTCTTGCATGTCGTGTCGATACGCTGCCGTGTATTCCGCCACGTGGGTCACGCCTAGCTTGCCCATGGGCTTCATGCGGTAAAACCAGGTGTCAGGCTGACCATGCGGTTTCAGCTGTTCTACGTTGGGCATCAACTTGAGCAGGGGCTCTTTGGCCAGGAAGTCTGCTTTGAGCCTGTTGAAGTCGCCTTTGAATGTGACTGTTTTCTGAATGTCGATTGGGGCTTGTACTTCCGCAGCCCACGCAATGTGATGGGAAAAGGCAAACAGCAGGGCGGGGAAAAGAAAGGTTCGAATTGAATTGTTTTTGGTCATGATGGGGTACCTGATTATAATTGTGTCTTTTTTATTCGGTTTGTATTTAACACTATCACAGCCAATCTTTTTAGAGCTGATTTCCTATGCAATGGTTTGACGACAAGCGTCTTCATACGTAAATTGGCGCATGTTTACAAGTGATTACAAACAGGGACAAGCACATGAATCTGTCAGACACGCGCGCCATGGCGCAGGCCGTTGGTATCAACCCCGCTACCGGTGATGTATTGGGCGAATGCCCGCACACGCCAGCGCAGGCCATTCCGGAAATTTTCAAGAAAGCCCGCGAGGCACAAGCCGTTTGGGCCCGGAAGTCGTTCAAGCAGCGTGCGAAACACTTGCGCCTGATGCGCGAGTACATCATCGAGAATGCAGATGACCTGGCCAAGACCGTGGCCACCAGCAATGGAAAAACCTGGTTTGATGCCATGGTGACCGAAGTGCTGCCCTGTACGCTGGCGTGCAACTGGTACGGCAAGAATGCGGCCCGGGTTCTGAAAAGCGAGAAACGGGAAATGTCCAGCATCCTCTGGATTGGCAAGCGTTCCGAAGTGGTTCACGAGCCCCTGGGCGTGGTGGGCATTATCAGCCCCTGGAATTACCCGCTGTCCATTCCCTTTGGTGAAATTGTGATGGGCCTGATGGCGGGCAACGCGATTGTGCTGAAGGTGGCTGCCGTGACCCCGCTGGTGGGCGTGGCGATTGAAAAAATCGTTGAAGCCGGGCAATTGCCTGATGGCCTGTTTCACCATGTTGTGGGCGCAGGCGCCGAGGTGTCTTCCGCCTTTTTTGAAAACGGCGTGGACAAGCTGTTTTTCACGGGTTCGGTGCCGGCTGGCAAAGACCTGATGGCGCAGGCTGCCAAAACCCTTACCCCATTGTCGCTGGAATTGGGTGGCAAAGACCCGATGATCGTGCTGGAAGACGCTGACCTTGAGCGCGCAGCCAATGGTGCGGCGTGGGCGGGTTATCAGAACTCGGGCCAATCGTGTGGCGGGGTTGAACGCATTTACGTGCATGAGTCGGTCTATGACCGCTTTGTAGACTTGCTGGCTGCCCGCACACTTTCATTGCGCCAGGGTGTTCCCAACGCGGAATGCACAGTGGATGTCGGTGCGATGACAACCGCCAAACAACGCCGCGTGGTGGAAAAGCAGGTCGACGAGGCCGTGGCGCAAGGTGCAAGAATTGTGGCCCAGGCGCAATTGGCAGACAACCTGCAGGGCGAGTTTTATCCAGCCACCGTGATGACGCACGTGCACCACGACATGGCCTTGATGCGGGAAGAAACATTTGGCCCGGTTTTGCCCGTGATGCCATTCAAAACCGAAGAAGAAGCGGTGCGTTTGGCCAACGATTGCACCATGGCCCTGAGTGCGTCGATCTGGAGCCGCAATACAAGCCGCGCCAAGACGTTGGCCAGCAAGGTGCGTGGCGGTGTGGTGGCAATTAACGACCATCTGTACACGCATGGCATGTCGGATCTGCCTTGGGGTGGCCCTGGCGAGTCGGGCATTGGTCGTACCCATGGCCCGGAAGGCCTGAAGGAAATGACCAAGCCCAAGGCGATCAACTGGGATTACCTGCGCGCGAGAAACAACCTGTGGTGGTATCCGCAAGACCGCGAGGCTTACATGGTAATCAAGCACGCCTTGCGACTGGGTTCACCACGCAATGTGTTTGAATTCCTGTGGGCCAGCCTGAAGGTGATGCCGACCATGATCAAGCGCATGTATTTTCAGAAATAAAATGGCTGACTGACAAACGGCCTACTGAAGGTTCAGGCGCATTCCCAGACCTTCCAGTATCAAGAGGTTCGCTTCCACCAGGTCTTCGACCGGGGTTGCGAACCCGGACACGATCCAGGCCATGGTCGATTGATTGATGGCACCCACCATGCCGGTGGTCAGCAATTGTTCCTGCGTGGCCGACAAGGCCAGTTTGGGATAAAGCCCCTTGATCATCAGCAGCAGCAATTGCCCGAATTCACTTACAGTGTTCAGGTAGAGCTGGTTGACACGGTCGCTCACACCCAGCACTTCAAACCACACAGTCTTGGCCACGATCGGGTCGCGTGCACCTTCAAAAAAAGCGTGCAAGGCGGGCCGGGCCAGTTCGGCGATCGGGGTGCCAGGCTCCATGTTGCGGATCTGGCCGAACACGGTAGCAATCAGGCGTTGAATTTCCCGTTCATACACCGCCACCAGCACTTCTTCAACGGATGCAAATGATTCGTAAAAATAACGGTCGGTCAGCTTGGCCTGGCGGCACAGGCCGCGTACCGAGGTGCCCTTGAAGCCCGCTGTGCCAAATAGAAACAGGCCAGCATCCAGGAATTGCTCACGGCGCCGCTGAACACGGTCCTCGGTGCTTTCCCCGCCGTACAGCCGGCTGCCAGCGTCTGGTTTGGAAATTTTTTTCATGACTTCGATTTGACTACATTAATAGTCAGATGTAAAGGGGATGAGAATTTCCCGTCAGTTCGGGAAGTCTGCACTGGTTTACGCCTGTATGCGGTTCAGGTAGATTACGGGCTACACCAAGCACCGGGCAGCAGTTTCAACCGGGGCCAACAAACACCTGCCAGTCAAGATGCACACATCGCCTGTCTATTTGAGCTCAATGACGCGCCATTTTTGGCGGGCATTGGTGCGTCAGCGGCACGGGGTATTGGCCAGTCTGTGGGTAATTGCGTCGAGTGGCTGGCCTTTGCATGCCCAAGCGCAAACCAGCAGCCTTCAAGAGGTAGAGGTTCGCACCACTGCTGGCGATGAAACCCCTGTTTTGCCGGTCAACAATTCAAAAGCCAGTATTTCTGGCCAGGCCCTGAATGATTCAAACTTGCAAACCCTGTCGGATGCCAGCATTCGCCTGCCCGGTTTTTACGGATTTGGAAGTACACCCAGGCTAACGGGTTTCACCATTCGGGGTTTGGGCAACAACCAATTCAATGACGGCCTGGACAGCAGCGTGGGTTTGTACGTGGATGGTGTGTACCTTGCGCGGCAGTCATATGGCGCGTTCGGTTTGTTTGACATTGAAGACATCACGGTGCTGCGGGGGCCACAAGGCGCTGCCTATGGTTTGGGCAGCACAGCGGGCGAGGTGCATCTGCGCACCCGGGCCCCTTCACACACTTCAGAAACCGAAATTTCACTGGGTGCCGGCAATTATGGTTACCAGCAGGCCAAGGGTTCCATCACGGGTTCGCTGGTGCCTGGCGAACTGGCCGGGCGCTTGAGTGTGTACAGCCAGCAGCGTGATGGCTTGTTGTTCAACCAGTTCAATGGGGAGTATTTCAATAACCAGGACCGCTTGGGTGTGCGGGGTCAGTTGTTGTGGACACCCCGGGATGACTTGGTTGTGCGAATAAGCGGTGAGTATGGCCTGATCGACCAGCGTTGTTGCAGCATCGGTTTGCTGGCGCCTGTCAGCCCCTCGATACAGGCCTCAGACGAGTACATGGGTTACAAAAGACCCGGCACGAATCCATATGACCGTGTGGTCGACAACAATGTGGAGCCCCACAACAAGCTGACGCGTGAAGCTGCGTCGGTGGTTGTTGAATGGGGGCCTGTAGGCCGCCACCGTTTTGTCAGTGTCACCGGGGTCAACCAGATTGCGTATACCCCGTCGATCAATGATGACGGCACGTCGATGCGGTTGCTGGTGGGCAGCAATACATCCAGGTCACAGCAACTGACACAGGAATTGCGCTGGCATTCCCGGTTCAAGCGCCTGGACACCACGCTGGGCCTCTTTTACATGCGCCAGAACCTGAGCGGTGAGGAGTTGGGCGTCCTGGGGGATGAAATTGCCCTGTGGGCGCTGGGTGGCGTGTTGCGTGAGAATGTGCCCACACTGAATCGGGACAACAGCGGCTTTTTGATCAATGCGGTGTTGCCGCCACAGGCGCTCAACGGGTTGCGATTGAGCACGCCCTACAGCCAGATGTCCGATACCTTTTCTACTTTCGCGTCAGCCGATTTGCACACGGGGCCAGACACCACGTTAACCACAGGTATTCGATACACCGGCAGTCGGCGCGAAGGGCGGGTCAGTCGCAGCCGTTCCGGGGGCGATCTGAATTCAAGCCCGTTGTCTCTAACAAATAACCTGGCCGTGTTGAGCGGTATTCTGGGGCCGCAGGCCAATGCCATTACCTACGATGGCCTGATCGATTCGCTAGTGGGTGAATCCTTTGACCGGCAAGACAGCCGCAAGGACAGTGGCGTGAGTGGGCAACTGGTGCTTCAGCACAAGATGAGCAAAACCCTGTCTGGATATGCCAGCCTGTCCAGAGGATACAAAAGCGGTGGTTTGAACCTGGCTGGTCTGAGCGACCAGGTGCGCGCACAATTCGATCCTGAAATTGCAACCGGAATTGAGTTGGGTTTGCGCAAATTGCCAAGCCCCAATACCTTGGGCGCCAGCCTGGCGCTTTACGAAACAAGGGTGAAGAATTTTCAGGCGCTGACCTACGCCCCGAGTGATGGACTGGTGTCCAGCCCCAGGCAAAACAATGTGCTGAACATCCCTGCCGTACGTTTGCAGGGAGTCGAGCTTGATTTGACCTACCCAATTAACCGAACACTGCTGGCAGACTTTGGCTTGGCGTACAACCGCGCCATCAGCACGCGCTTTTCAAATGCGCCCAATGAAGACACGAATCGCAATGACAAGAACCTGAGCGGCAAGCAGTTGTACAACGCTCCACGCTGGAGTGGCTTTGCCGCGCTTGAAAAGCGTTTCCCGATGCGGGGCAGTCTGGAGGCTTATGTGGGTGTTGAGCATGCATTCCGAACGGAAACATTCGGGATGGTAGACCAAAGCAGGAACAGTTTTATTGACGCATATCAGTTGACCAATCTGCGCCTTGGCCTGCGCAATACCCGCTTGGGCTGGAATGTGCAGGGTTGGGTTAAAAACCTGTTTGACGAAGATTATATTGCGGCGGTGGCACCGCTTTACAGTCTGGGCGAATACGGCGGTTTTGCGGGTGACCCGTTGACCTATGGAGTCAGCCTTGACCTGGTGTTGGGCCGCTAACGCGCTTCCAGTAAAGTGCAATGGCTGCGCATGCGAGAATTTGCCAGGCGCCCCAAAATGCAATTGCTGCCACTGCACCGCTTTGCGTGGGCATGAAGGTCAGAACCAGTACGACAGCCAGGGGTGCATTTTGAATGCCGGCTTCAATGGCAATGGTGCGCCTGTCGGCCACCGTCAATTTGCAAGCGGATGCAAATAAATACGCGCAGGCCAGCACCAAGGCATGAAGGGCAGCGACCTGCACCGCGTAATGCGCAATGATTGACAAGTCCAGTTGTGTATTGTCTTTGAGAACCAGTACCACCAGCAAGGCGATGGAGCCCAATGCAAACCGGGCAATATAGGGTGAAACCCGCTGGTGGAATCGGGGAAATCGATTGCCCGCCCAGTAGCCCAAGGCCAAGGGTATCAGCAGGGTAAGCACAATGGCCACCGAGAGTTGTACCGGATCAATGTGTATGTCTTTCGCCATACCATTCAGGCTGGGGTGAAGTGAGGAATAAAATGCGAAGTTCAAGGGCGTAACGATTGGGGCAATCAGGAATCCGATTGCCGTGAGCGACATCGACAGTGGCAGGTTGCCCTTCGCAATAAAGCTGAACACATTCGACAGGTTGCCGCCTGGCACGCAGCTGACCATAATCAGCGCCAGCACCACGCTGGGCGACATGGGAATGTACAGGCTGAAGATGAAACCGGTGAAGGGCAGCAATGCGAACTGCGCGAGCAGCCCCAGTACGGCTGCTTTTCGGTTGTGCAGGGCATGGCTGAAATCGGCAGATCGAAGATTGAGCGACACGGCAAACATGCTGACCGCGATGATCAGGTTGGCCAATACAATGGTGCTGGTGTTGATGTTGAATGGAATGTCGCCCGGCATGATTTTTTGATTTATTGTGATTTGTTGTAATAAGTGTGACGAAATTCACAGAAATAGTCTGCAATTCGTTTTATTGTGTGAGTCCATTGGCCCACTTCGATTGCACTACATGATCTTTTCTGCTGCTGAACAGCCTGCCACCACAGCCCTTGCCGGGGTTTTTCCGGCCAGCCTGGAAGTGTTTGGCTGCAGCGGCAGTGTAGGCGACCCTGGCAATGGCACATCGTGCTTTTTGTTGAATCAGGATGTGTTGATTGACGCGGGCAGTGGTGTGATGGCCATGAACACGGCCCAAATGTCTAAAATCAACCATGTACTGTTGACCCATACCCACCTGGACCATGTGTCTGGTTTGCCCTTTCTGGTAGAAAGCCGCCAGCATTCACAGACCAGCCCTTTGCGTGTGTATGCGCAACAAAAAACAATTGATGTACTGCGCCAGCATGTATTCAACGACCTGATTTGGCCTGATTTCACGGCCATTCCCAGTGCTGAAAGCCCGGCCTTGGAGTTTGTACCGATTCAACCCCATGTTGAGCTCTTTTTGGGCGGGGCAAGGCTTGTTCCATTCGCAGTAAATCATTCTGTGCCCACCCTTGGGTTTGTGATCAAGTCATCCACAGGTGTATTGGCCATCAGTTCAGACACTTATCTGACTGACGAACTTAGCCAGGTCTTGAATTCAATGGTTCAAGTGGATCACCTGATTATTGAATCTTCTTTTTCAAACAAAGACCTCAGGCTGTCTGAATTGACGCTGCATCTTTGCCCATCACTTCTGGCGACCCAGTTGAACAAGCTCGACACGTGTCGCAATGTTTGGGTGTCTTACTTGAAAGAATGGGACCGCACCCAAACCGAACGTGAAATCGAAGACTTGAAATTCAATTTTCCATTGCAGCTGTTGCGACAAGGGCAAACCATTCGCTTTTGAGACAAAGCACCTGCAGCAGGTGAGTCAACAGTTCAGAAGGGACAACAGACGGTCGGCTATTTGCTGCTCTACATCTTGGCCATTTGAAGCGGCCAGTTGTCTGGCTTTGATCAGGTTGCGCTTTACGTAACGATTGCCTCGGCTTTTCCGCATCAGTACTCGGGTTTTCAGGATCAGGTAAACAGGCGTTGTGATCTTGAACCTGCGCTGCGCTTTGTCCAGTTTTTTCAGCATGTGCTTGACGGCGATTTCCTCTTCGGAATTCAAATGGTGACCGTGTTGCTCAGCTTCCAGCAACACTTCAATGGGTAGTGAGATGCAGGTGTTGAGGTATGCCTTTTCTTCAGCATCAACGCGAAGTTCCTTGCACATTGTCAGGGCCAGTCGTCGGGCGGCAGACCATTCTTGCTCGCGATACAGCAGCATCAGCTTGCAACGGTACACAGACATCATGGAGACCTGGTTGAAATTGAGTTCCGCTCCGGTTTTTTCCAGAAAATGCAGGGCATCGCGTGCTTCGGGGAAACGACCCAACATGGCCAGCGCGTAAATGCGCTGATTCAACAGCCCGTATTGATGGAAGATGCTGAAATAGTTCGAGGCGTATTTTTTTGCTAATTCTTCATAGGTTTCGTAGGTGCGCAGCACCTCTTCAAACCGGCCTTGAGCATTCTGTATCGTGATGAAGGTGGAGAAGGCCAAAAGCTCGGTCTGGAACTCATGACTTAAACGCGCGGCCTCGACAGACTTTGTGGACAATTGCATGGCCAGCTCAAACTGTCCGGATGAATAAGCCATGTAGCCCAGGCGGTGGTTGATGTGTGCTGCGGCCCGAAGCTTTTCTTTCTCGTTGGTGATGTCTTTCAAAGACAGATAGGTTTGCTGAATGAAGTAGCTCGTCCACCGGGGTTTGCCGTAGATTTGCGCCACGATCGCGCAGCCCGCGTGGGCTTTGGCCAAGTCACCTGTGTTGGCGGTGTAGTGGTTCAGAATCTCGACTGCGCGTATCAGATACAGGTATCCCAATTCGCCCCCGCCCGTGTAAAACTCCAGCTCAGACAGGCAGGTGTAGATGCGCAGCGCCAGAAGACTTTCCCCTGTGGATGGACGTTTGCGCCTTGTCAGCCAAGAGGGTGCAAGGCCCTGAATATAAAAACGGCCGAGGTGAGTCTTGATTTGAAGTGCAGACACTTTCGCTGGCATGGGCTTGTAATGCCCGGTGGGTGAAAGGGCTTTTTGGTACTCGCTGCGCGCATCGTATAACTGACCTTGCGCAAAATAGACTTGGGCTTTTTTTTCCAGCCAGTTTGCCAGCTCAAGATTGGAGGTGCCGGGCAGCAAACCGGATTCATGCCATTCAATGAGCTTGTTCAAGCGCTGAAGTGCATCGTCCAGCGCGCCCACTTCAAATGCATAATCGGCCGAACGTTGGGACAGTGGGAAAGCCTTTTCAAGCTGGCCTGCCCAGTCGTATTGGGCAGCCAAGCGCACGGTAAGGCGGTTCCGGACACCTTCTTCAGCCTCTCCCATTTGATGTTCAAGCCAAGAGGCAAATTTTTCATGAAGCTTTCGGCGTTCTTCAAAAGGAATTCGATCGTACACGCACTGTTCAATGACTTGGTGTTCAAACCGGAACTGGGATTGTCCCAAAACAGACATGGATGGCCTGATCAGCTTGCGTTCTTCCAAAACTTTCAGGGCTTGTTCCAGTTCAATTGGGTCTGGATATGCAAAAGCGTCTTGAAGTTCTTGTGCCGTGAATGCCGCTTTGAAAATCGAGCAGTGGGCCAACACTTGTCGGTGCTGAGCTGATAGCTGATCGGTTCTGGCTTGCAGGGCGTGTTCAAGGTTGACGGGAATGGCTGAAAATTGTTCGAGTCGACGAAAGTCAATTTCAAGCCGTGCATTGCTGAACTTGCGAACAATGCTTTCCTGCAAAAGCCGTTGAATCAGGGCGCTAAGCAGCAGCAGGTTGCCTTCAGACAGCCGGTGTAGTGCTTTCACCAGGGGGCTTGGTACGGTTGTTACCTGAAACCACTTCGCGAGAAATGTTTCGGTTTCCTCGGGCTGAAATTTCATCAGGGGAAGCGGGTGGCGCGCAGTTTCAAGCTGCTTGAGACGCGTCAGAATGTCAGCGGTTTTGCTGTCGTCTGCTGAGGTGCGGATGGTGTAAATGCTTTGGCAGCTTTTTTTGTTCAGCAATTCGTCCAGCAGTAGTTGAACGGAGGCACTGTCATACCATTGCAGGTCTTCGATCACAAAAACCAGTTTGAAGTCTTGGGCGGCCCGTCCAAGCAGTGTTGAAAAAATATGGGCAATCGCCCGGGTTCTGACGTCGGGCCTGGCCTGTTGAGCAAGCTCTGACAATGTCAATTTCAGTGGGGTGATCAAGCCAATCAACCCCAGCCAGTCCAGGTGTGTGGGTTCAGCTTGAAAGGTGTCCAGCAGCCAGGATTCAGGGGTGCTGGCCTTGTAGAGCCTTGACAGCTCGACAATCAAGGGGAATGCAATCGCATAGGGCAACAGCCTGGAATAAGGGTTGGCGCGCAGCTCGATCGTGGAGAGCCCTTGTTGTGCCAGTGTGGATTGAACATGACGCACAAAAGTGCTTTTGCCGACACCGGCTTCACCGGTAATTTCAATACAGCACGATGCCCCCGCTGCGCGTGCATGGGTCAGTAGGCCGAGCGTCTTATCCAGTTCCTGGCTGCGCCCGTGCAGTGCGTTGGATGGAAGCTCCCTTTGGTAGTTGGCTTCGTAGGGCTTGGGAATGCGAAATAGTCGAACCGGGTCTGCCTCGCCTTTGATGGGCATTTCGGCCAATTCGATCAGGGGCAATGCGTCATTGAGTTGTTGGCTGGCTTGTTCAGTGAGATAAATGTGACCTGGTTCTGATTTTTCCAGAATGCGTGCGGCAAGGTTGACTTCACCGCCGTGGGCATTAAAAAGTTTCAGGTTTTTGCCGCCGTATCGCCCCTGCCAGGCATGGCCATATCCAATAACTGCGCGGGTGTTGGTGCGTTGAACTTGAGTGGCCAATTGAACGGCCAGTTCAACGTCATTGATTTCGCTTTTCAAATGCCCCACTGCAAGTTGTACCCGAAGGCCTTTGAGGGTTTGACAGGCACCGATCAAAGTAGCGTTGTGCTGATCACTCAAGGCCTTCAACTGGGTGAAATGCGTGTCCAGCCAATCAGGCTGCATTTCTTCAGGTGTTGGGGCGCAAAACTCAATGTACAGAATGGTCAGCAGTTTGATTTCGTTGAGTTCAGACGTTGCCGAAACGTCAGGAGGATTGGTTGCCGGAATGGCCTCTTGCTGATTGGCTTGTTGGGGCAGTACTTGGTAAAACCCGTTGCCCACCGAGCGAGTGACGGGTAAATCGCCAAGCTGCTGCGTGATTTCGGACGTGGCCATGTCGCACACAATGTCGTGTGGACCGGCCAGTTGCAGTGCCCGCAGCGCTTGCTCAACAGCTTGGCCATTTGCAATCGATAGGGGAAAGTCGTCGAATTGCAATGGCTGGTAGGTCGCAATCGGACCCAGAGCTATGCCGCTTTTGACTTGCGTGAATTGCTTGGCCAGTTGCCCGGCCTGTATCAGACCACAGGCCTGGCGGATTTCCTGTGCACACTGTAATACGTTTTTTGCAGCATGCCTCGGGAAATGTGCCACCACGGCATCACCAATAAACTGAATGGTTTGACCCTGATGCTGTTCAATGCGGTTCAGTATGCTGTCGAAAATCTGGTCAAGCCACAGGCGTGTCTTTTCCGCGCCAATCTTGGGGCCAAAGAACAGGCGGTGCGTGCTTGCAATTTTGACAAATTCGCTGACATCGCAAATCATGACAAAGCCGTCTGTTTGTGCGTGTTCTCCCGGTTTGCTTGGGTAGGTACCAGTGACAGACTCGCGATTCATGGCATGTGCTTAATGTGGTGACCTGTGAATTTTTGTTCAATCGGTAACAATGTGTTTGAACAATATTTAATTTAAGTTAAATTTGTGAACCTTGTAACAGGCGGTTGCCAGATCGCATCTTACCAGTGGATGGTGCCCATGCAGTTTCGGGTGTCTGTAATGGCAGTTGCTGAAACGTGAAAGGCATTTCATCATGATGTTGAATTACCTCAAGTCAATTGTGATTTTCAAAGACCTGGATGATCGGTCTTTGCAGGGTATAGAACACTTTGTGACGACCAAGGTGTATCGTGCTGGCGAATTCATTCTGGACCGGCAAAGCGGCACCACCATGGTTATGGCCCTGTGCAGCGGGCTGGTGCGTGTAACCTTGGTTACGCCTCAGGGCAAGGAAATGGTGATTCGTGACATCAATGTGGGTGAAGTGTTTGGCGACTGGTCTGCGATTGATGGGCAGCAGCGGTCAGCGTCGGTCATTGCGATCAAAGATTCCGTGGTTGCTTTGATTTCCGAGGCCGACTTTCGCACCCTGGTGACCCACAACCCCTTGATTGCGCTTCGGCAAATGCAGGAATTGACTCGCCAGCTTAGGAGCATGACCTGGCGTCTGACCGAGTTCGTGGCCTTGAAGGCAAGCCTGCGGATTCAAAGCGTGTTGATGGATTTCGCCACTTTGACACCCGATGGGCTTTTGATTCAGAAGATGGTGTCTCACCAGGAAATTGCTGCCCGTGCCTACACCCAAAGGGAAGTGGTGGTGCGTGAATTGGCCAGTTTGCAGTTACGGGGTTTGCTTACCAAGCGGGGCGATGGTTATTTGATCACTTCCCCGGAATTGCTGGATATACTTCAGCTTAAGAATAAATCAGAGGTATGAATAAGGTGCTGCCAGTGCGTGTGGTTCTGCGTCACTTGGTGCAGCTTTTTGGGTCTTTGTTTGCTTTGGGTGCTTTCCCCGGTTGGGCGGCAATGGGTTCAGCGGCTTCATTCCAAACAGGCCCTCAAATTGAGTTTCCGGAAGCATTTGGCCAGGAAGCACCCCGAGTGCGGTCTTCCCTCGAAAAAGCATATGTCACGATTCAATCGGGTGATGCGCTGGGCGGGCCCCGGTTGGCCTATTTCGAGTTTTGCGAGGCGGCCCGAATGGGCAGCGCCGAGGGGCATTACCGTGCCGGGCTTGCTGCGCTTAAACTGGATACAGCGGAGTTGCAGGGGGCTCTTTTCCATTTCCGGACTGCTGAAGAACTCGGCCATGTACGAGCCATTGAAGCAATTGTTCAGTATGCACCTGTATTGCGTGGGCAGTTGCTGAAGAACCCGCCCGATTGCCTAGTCGCACCTCCAGACCTGATTGCGCTTCGAGCTCCTGTCCTTGATAAGGTATTGCCTGGGCTTGACTTTGCCTTGTACTCACAACGTTTGCCCAAAGACCGTAAAACCGTGCTGGAGATGGTCGAGAAAATGGCCAAGGAATCGGCACTGGAGGTGTCGTTTGTCATGGCGATTGCTGCGGCGGAGTCCAATTTCAACCCAAAAGCGCGTTCTCCCAAAAATGCAATGGGTGTGATGCAGCTGATTCCGGCAACGGCCGAACGTTTCGGGGTCAAGGATCCTTACGATCCTCACCAGAATATTCGGGGCGGTATTCGATACCTGGAATGGCTGCACCGCCGCTTCAAGGGTGATTTGAAGCTGGTGGCGGCCGCCTACAATTCTGGCGAAGGAACGGTGGACCGGTTCAAAGGTGTGCCCCCTTATACAGAAACCCAGCTGTATGTCCAAAAGGTTTTGCGTTACACCCGGCGCGACACTCCCGCAGGAAAGTGATTTATTGCACTATTTCCTTCAATGAGTTGCATTCAAGTTCCTCCCTTTAACCTTCTTTAACAAATTCGCGCACGCCTCACCCTTTCGGGCGAATACACTTTGGGACACTCCATTAATCTCCAACAAAGTCCGCCCAGTGAATATGCGTCGAACCTTAGCCTTGCTGATTTCAGGCCTGATTTCCAGTACAACATTGACGGCAGTCGCGCCAGTGTTGGCGCAGTCAAACCTTTCTCCCTCGAAAATCGAGTTGCGAAATACCGGGGAAACCTTGGGAGTCAGCCTTGATCTGGAGGCTGGTGCCCTGGGCGTTGTCAATTTGTCCCAAGGGGCCAAGTCGACTTCACTGAGCGTGGAATTGAAGGGCATGGACACTGCCGAGGTGAACCGGATTGCCGCCAGCCTGGCCAATTCGAGCGATGTGGACTCCTATGAAGTATTGCCCGGTCTGGACGGGCGCAGCGTGTTGGTGCTTCGTTTCAAGCAGTTCATGCGCATTCTGGATGAGACGGTGGTCGCTTACGGGGACTCACGTTCCCGCTGGGAAATTGTGCTTGAGGTATTGCCAATCAACGTGGAGGCCTTGCCCGTGCCGCTGGGCGCGCCCTTGTTGGGCTCGATTGATTTTGGCGCAACCGACAACCGCCTTGACCTGATTTTCAACGGCAATGCCACATTGCAAACCGATGTGACCTTGTCGGCGGATGCCACCGAGGTGCGTGTCGAGTTTCCTGGAGTCAGTGAATCGTCTCTCAAAACTGCGATTCAAGACGTGTTGGCCTTGCCCCCGCTGGTTGAAAAGATTTTCTCTGAGCCCATGACTGGTGGCGCAAGGGTGGTGTACAAGATGAACCGCCCAGTGGACATTGTGGACAGTTCAGGTGCTGCATTTGGCCAAAGCGGTGTGATCATGCTGGCCGTGGTGCCTGATTCCAGGCCCCGTGCCAATTCGGCTTCCAAACTGATTGCTATCAAGACGGTGGACACTGTCGGTGGTGTGGGCATTGATTTGCAGGGTGTGAGCGATCAGGAGCAAACCACGTTCTTCCTGGACAACCCGCCCCGGTTGGTGGTGGATCTCTTGGGCTGGAAGCCTGAGCAGGTGCGCGTGGCTGCCGAAAAATTCAAGTCATCCCACAAGGTTGTTCAGGGTGTGGCCGCAACAGATACCCGCCTGGGTTCAGCCCGTTTGGTATTTGCGCTGACTACACCTCTTAGCCTGGCGGGTACCAGCCAGAGCACGGACTCCCAAGGTCTTCAGGGTGGTCTGCAATTGTCGCTGTCGCCACTGGATGCACGTTCATTCAGCCTGGCCCGCATGGGCGTGGACTTTGGCGTGCGTCGAGACCTTCAGAATTTGCGCAGCCCTGAAATCGTGATCAAACCGGTCCAATTGCCCGGCGATTACGCCAAGGCCATTGTGAATGCGCGTGTGGGCAATACTTTCCGCTTGATGGACCTGGCGCAAAAAGCCAAAGAGCGCGATCCGAAATACCGTGCTGCATTGTCAGACTATCAAATTGCATTCGAACAAACCAAACAGGCACAGGCGGGTTACTTGCCCGTGGTGAACCTGGATTACCAGGTCTCCAAGACAAATCAGGATTTGAAGGTGTCCCCCAACCCGGCATTCCCTCAGGTGAACAGCAAGTTCAGCGGCAACGCCTACAACCTGACCATTACCCAGCCGATCGTACGTGTTCAGAATTATGTGCGCATTCAACAGGCGGATATCGGGCTGGAGCAGGCGCAGCTGGTGCTGGCTGCTGCTGAGCAGGATTTATTGTTGCGTCTCTCAGGCGCCTATTTGAACTTGTTGGCTTCCGTGGATGGTGTTGATCTGTCCAAGGCTGAAAAGCTGGCGGTGGGCAAGCAGCTTGATCTGGCACGTTCCCGATTCCAGGCGGGCTTGGGCACACAGGCACAGTTGTATGACACCGAGGCCCGTTATTCCCTGACTGTGGCCCGTGAAATTGAAGCCTTGAATCGCTTGGATGATGCGAAAGCCGCCCTGCGTGAAATCGTGGGTGAAGACATTGCCGGTGTGAAAGGCTTCAAGCGCGACTTTTTGGCAGTGCCCCCACGACCAGCCAAAATCGACAACTGGGTCAGCGCCGCAGTTGAGCAAAACCTGGCGTTGCGTGCCCGAGTGTTAAGCACGCTGGTGGCGGGCAAGGAAATTCAGCGTCAGCAGGCAGGCCATTTGCCAACCCTGGATGCTGTGGCCTCTCAAAGCCGACAGGATGCCAGTGGCACCTTGTTTGGTGGCCCCCAGGATATCGTCAGTCGCGAGGTTAGCGCCCGCTTGAATGTGCCAATTTACAGTGGCGGTAACACCAGCTCGCTGGTGCGTGAAGCACAGGCGCGTCGCGACAAGGCGGTCGAGGAACAGGAAGAAGAATTGCGCAAGACTGAGCGTACTGCACGTTCAGCCTTTTTGGGTGTACAGGCCAGCGTGTCGTCACTGGATGCTTTGCGTAAAAACGTGATTGCACAGGAAAGCGCGCTGGAAACGAAGCTGGAAGGTTTCCGTGTGGGTGTTCAGTCGGTGGTGACCGTGGTGGATGCTTACCGCCTCTTTTTCTCGGCCCGGAGGGACTACCTGCAGGCCCGATACGATTATTTGATTAACCGCCTTCGCTTGAAGCAGTCGGTTGGCAGTTTGTCTCAGAACGATCTGGAGTTGTTGGCCACCTTGCTGGATTAAGGCCCCCGGATTCTTGAATTGAATTTTTTGCAGCGCGCCCCGAATTGAATCGGGGCGATGTGCTACCAGGAGAAAGAGTATGTCCAAGTCACACAAACCCGCCCAAGCCCGCACAATGAATGCAGCGCAACGCCTGCGCCATTACCTGCGTGTGCCCGCTTTGCGTCGCTCCAATGCCACCCATGTGCCCCGTCGCCCCGGTGTTGTTGTTGAGCCGATGGAGCCGCGTTTCCTGCTGTCTTCGGAAGGTTTTGTGCCACCCCCCAGCAGCAACCCTGCGCCTGAGCTGGTCCTGCACCAGCCGTTCTCCTTCCTGGATGATTCCGCAACGCGCCAGTTGAAAACGCAGGCTGAATGGAAGACCTGGGATGACTTGCAAGCCGCGACCGCTGGCCAGCAAACCGTTCAAAGCCCTGACGAAATCATTTTCGTGGACAGCCGGGTTGAAAACTTCGAGGAACTGGTAGGCCAGGCCCTGCTGCAAAAAGACAACCTGAAGCCCGGTGCAAAGAACAAGGTGGAAGTGGTGTTGCTGGACTCTGCCCGAGATGGTGTGGAGCAGATTTCTTCCTGGCTTGAGCAGTACAGCGACATTCAAACAGTGCACCTGATTTCCCATGGTGCAGAAGGTCGTCTGTACCTGGGCAACGGTCAGCTGACCGCTGAAAGCCTGGAGTCGTATGAAAGCCAGTTGATGCAGTGGAAGGGCGCAATGGCTCAGGGCGCTGACGTGTTGCTGTATGGCTGCGATGTGGCCGCCGGCGAATTTGGCAAGCGTTTTGTCAACCAGCTTGCCGAGGTGACAGGCCTTGATTTTGCTGCCTCCGAGAACGTGACAGCAGGTACCGCGCAGGGCGGAGACTGGCGTCTGGAATACATGACCGGCGCAATTGGTGGTGACTCGCTATTTGGTTTTGGTCCCCAGTTTTCCACTCGTTTGAATGCGTCGGTTTTTGGTGATGAGGCTTTCAATTCTGCGGCCACCTCAAACGTGGCTGACGTTGACATTCTGGATTTCTCTGCAGTGACAGCGGCTTTGAGTTTCAATGTGGCCGATGGCAAAGTGACCGTGGCCAAGAAGTCGGGCGAAGGCAATTCGCTGGTGTTCAACGTGGCCGCCAACGGCCGTGTGGACCTGCTTGGTGGCATGGGCGCAGATTCCTTCCTGATTTCGGAATTCAACCTGATTGCCCGCGTGGACGGTGGCGCAGACGCGGATGCAGTTCGTTTTGAAACCACTGCACCCGTGACCATTGGCAAGAATGTGAGTGGCGCGGTTGTTGCCTACGAAACCGCCAATGGCCCCAATGCGTTGATCGATGCAGAATCACTTGCAGGTTCCATTTCAATTGCCCAAACACTGGGTGCAGCAGCAAAAGCCGAACTGTCCGGTGCCATTCAAAAGTCTTCCCAAGCCCTCGGCGAATTCGCCAAATCCACGGTTCTCTCCCAAAAGCTTCCACTGATCAACAAGTCCTTGAGCGACCTGGTGGGCGATGCTTTCTTTGATGCACAGTTGGGCAGCGCAACCGACAAATTGGGTCAATTGCTGACGATTGAACTTGAGTCCGGTGTGACACTGCTGGACGGGTCGGTCGGTGACCTTGCCGGCATTGAGGCCCGCGTTGCGGCATTGCTGAACGGCGATGCGGAAGAGCCTTTGTTTGATGTACAGGTTTCATTGGCAGGTGACCTCACCGGCTTGAGCGTTGAGGTGGATTTTGTCCAGACCTCCGTTCTCAGCGGTCTGGAGCCTGGTCTTTCTGAAGAATTGGTGGGTACGCTGGCCAGTGCCGGCTTTGCTTTGAATGCCGTCAGCATGATCAATGCGGGCGTACAGATTCGTGGTGGTTTCAATGTTCAGTTGACTGGTTTTGGTGTGGGTTTGACCCCCAAGGCCAGCATCGGATTGAACCCGCTGGACGTATTGTTGGACGTGAATGCCACTGGCGTGAATGTGGGTGTGGGTTTGAGTGGTGCCGTGTTTGGCTCGCCTGCCACAGTGAGTGTTGATGATGGCAGCGTGGCCCTGAGTGCCCGTGCAATCTTGAGTTATGACGGTTTGACCGATGACCAGGGTCGTTTGTTGTTGAGCACACTGGGTGATTTGGGCAGCATTGCGTCTCAGTTGCAGTCGCAAGCCAGCGGCAGCCTGAGCATGACCCTGCCTTTGAATGCGCAGTTGGGTGGTTTTACTCTGGGCGCAGATTTTGGCACCCCCACCTTGCTGATCAATGCCGATGAACTGTTCTTCAAAGACACCGATGGTTTGTTGAAGGTGACATCCCCAGCCGTGTCGCTGGATGTACAGATCAGCCAGAACCTGAAAGACCAGGTGTTGGCATTGCTGGACAATGTGCAGGAACTGGGTTCCCAGTTGCCGTTTGACGCACTGAACCAGGAAATTCCAGGTTTGGGTCAAAGCCTGAACGAATTGATTACCAACCAGAAAGACGCCGTGGATGGCGTGGGTGGTGTGTTCAACCTGAAAGACGCGGCGGAAAGCTACTTTGAAGGTTTTTCCTTTGGCAATGTGGATTTGCCGAACCTGCCCTCATTCCCTTCTGTGCGCGGTTTGCTGGATGCCTTGAACAATGCGCTGGCCAAGTTGACCACGGTGAAGTTTTCCCTGGACACGCTGGATTGGAGCGGCAAGAACCTCCGTGGCTTCGATTTTACAGCCTACCTTGAAGGGCTGAATCTGAATGCCAGCTTCCTGCGTGGCCTGGATTTCTCGGGCGCTGATTTGCGCGGTGCGAACTTCGAAGGCCTCGACCTGACAGGAATTGACTTTTCAGGTGCCCGTTTTGATTTGAACACCAATTTCACTGGTGCGATTTTGCGCGGTGTGGACTTCTATGCCGCCGACTTGCGCGGTGTGGATTTCAGTGGCCTGGACCTGCGTTTTGCCAATTTCACAGGCGCTTTGCTGGATGGCGTGAAGTTCATTGGTTCTTCACTGCTTGATGTGGATTTCAGCGGTGTGCGCTTTGGTTTGAATGCGCCCGACCTGAGCTTTGCGCTGATCAACTTCGATTTGCCTTCCATTTTTGGAAACGACACAGGTGCTGTGCGCTTGAAGCCCGGCCTGAACCTGTCAGCCGGTTTGACCAACGGTACTATCCAGTACAGCCTGAAAGGTTTTGACCTGTCGGGTATCAACTTCACCGGCATGGTGCTCGATGGCCTGGACTTCAGTTTTGCAAACCTGCGAGATGCGATTTTTGATGGCGCAAGTTTCGTAGGCTCTTTGTTTACCAAGGCTTTTGCCTGGGGCGCAAGCTGGGACGATGGCGAAAAGCCTGTTGATGTACTCGACCAGGAAAGCGATTCCGCCACAGCGTTCATCAATTTCGATTTCTCGGGCCTGGACCTGAGCGGTCTGGACTTGTCAGGCTACGTGCTGACGGGTGCCAAGTTCATCGGCAGCATTCTGGATGGCGCTAGGTTGAACTGGGCAACTTTGACTACGGCCACTGATTTCTCGTTCGCTGATTTCCGTGGCATAGATTTCACAGGCCTGGTGGCTGATGCATCTGCAGGTTTCGAGAAGCTGCTGCGCGGTATTTTCCGCGGTGTGGATTTCTCGGGTCTGAACTTTTCCGGCATTCGCTTTGACGTCGGTTCAATCGACTTTGATGGCGCGAAGTTCATCAATGCCTTGAATATTGATGGCCTGTTTGCAGACCTGGGCGAGAACGTTCGCCGCCTCTTCAATGGCGTGGATTTCTCGGGCGTCACGTTCCCCGATCTGCCAGATGTGGCGTTCAAGTTTGGTGAGTTTGTAGGCGCAATATTCCGCGGTGCGGATTTGTCGGGCCTGAATTTCAGTGGCGTGAACTTCTCGTTTGCCGATTTCTTCAATGCGAACCTGAGCGGTGCGACCCTGTTCGATGTGAACTTCTCAGGCGCAGACCTGGGCAAGTTGCTGGGTGACTTGCCCACGAAAATCAAGGGCGCAATCATCAATGGTTTGTCAAAACTGGCCTCTGGTTTTGATGTACAAGGCTTTGATCGATCCATCGCCGATGAGCTGCTGGACGAAGCACCCAAAGGCCCAGCCTTTGCGTTTGCCGGTGGCGTGATGTTCAATGGCCAGTCCATTCAGCTGACGCTGAATTTGCAGGCCAACCAGCAGTTCGGAATTTCCAAAGAATTCAAGCTGAGCACGGAATCACTGGGTATTCCAGGTGGCTCAGTCATTCCTCAAATCGATCTGACAGGTGTGGCCTCTGGCCTTGCAGCGTTTGCATTTGACATCACGTTTGGCCTGGACTTGATGACCAAGCCAACCGAGTTGCTGGGTGCTGTGTCCGTACCATTGCCCGACCTTGGCTCGCTGGATCCGTTCATTCAGATCAATCGACTGGACCTGGCTGCTCAGCTGGAGCTGAACGACCTGTTCGGTGAATTCGACATTGCCGGCTTTGCAGGCGCAGCGCTGATGGATTCTCGCGTTCAAGTGCGTGCGGGTACCCGTCTTGATTTGAACCGCAGCCGCGACCCGAATGGGGACGGCAAACTGTCTTTGTCCGAATTGAAGGCCATGCGTGAAAGCGCGGTCATGAATGGTGAAGACTCCCCATTCAAAGGTTTGATTGCAGCCACGCCTTCAGTCACGCTAGATGCCGAACTGGCTTTCCAGGCCAACCTGAACATCAATGACCAGAATTTTGGTGATTACTTTGGCACACCCATCGTACTGATTCAAAGCGATGGCCTGTTTGAACTGGATGACAACGGCGAAGTGCAGTTTGTTGCCCCAGAGGTCAGCATTGATGTGCAGTTGAACACGGTGCAGCGCGATGGTTTGATTGATGTACTGACCAGCTTGAAAGACGCTGGCAACGGCGCATTGAACAGCGAGTTCCTGACGACGGAATTGCCGCTGATTGGCAAAAGTCTCAGCGACATGTTTGGCACAGGCCAAAGTTCCGAAACCATTTTGAGCCGCATTTTCAATCTGGTGGATGCTGCACAGGCCTATTTCGACACCACCAACCTTGGCGTTGCAACGGTAGAGTTGACTCAGGAGTTGATTGATGAGCAGCCTGCTGCCCGCCTGACAGGTTTGCTGGATGCCTTGAATGAATCATTGCGCCAGAAAGTGGTGATTGAGTTCAACCCGGCCGACACGAATTTGCGTGGCAAGAACCTGGCCTTCGTCGATTTCAGCGGGCTTGACCTGCGCGGTTTCGACTTCACCGGTGCTGATTTGACCGGCGCAACTTTCGCTGGCGCGGACCTGAATGGCGCCAGCTTCAAAGACGCCATTTTGTTGGGCGCAACGTTCGCCCAACGTGTTGCTGCCGACCCTGCCAATCCTGGCGCTGCCCGTGCTGTGGACCGCACGGAAGGCTCCCTGGGGGGAGCCGAACTGCGTGGTGCAGACTTCAGCGGTGCCGTATTGATTGGTGCTGATTTGTCTGGTCTGGATCTGCGGGGCGCGATATTCAACGACGCGGACATTACGGGCGTTGACCTGCGCAACGCACTGATGGTGGATGCCGAATTTGACACCATCCAGATGGATGAGGAAACCCTCTTTGACGGTGCAATTGCAATTGGCGCGCCTGTTGGTTTGTCTTTTGAGCAATTTTTATCTTTGGTTGATTTGTCCAATACGACTACTGACCTCAGTGGATATGACCTGACAGGTTTTGACCTCAGTGGATTGCAACTGGCCGCTGGCCTGAATTTGAGTGGCGCGGTGCTGCAAGGTGCAAACCTGCGTGGCACCAACTTCACGGGCGTGAACCTGGAAGGCGCGGACCTCAGTGCTTCATTCGCGGTGGATGCGGTGTTTGCCGATGTACGAGTCGATGGCGACACAAATTTTGAAGGCACCTTGTTCAATGCGGGTCAAAGCGCACCAGAAGGTGTTGCGGGTACTGCAGCCGTGTTGTGGACAGGCTTGTCACTGGCCAACCGTGATTTGAGCGGTCTGGACCTGAGTGGACTGGATTTCACGGGCGTGGATTTGAGTGGTGCGAATCTGTCTGGGTCGGTGTTCAAGGGTGCGAAGTTGGCCGAGGCGAC
>JAIXTE010000058.1 GCA_027484315.1 Burkholderiales bacterium
AGCCAGCCAAGAACGTGGTCAACGCCCATTGCCGGATGTGTTCACGCTCATGCTCAACGATTGATTGGTCGCCGCGGTACTTTGGCCGGACAATGGCGACAAACCAGAATTGGCGACCGCCTTGCCAGTCTTTCAGGAATTTTTCGGAGTAAATAATCATTGTGAAAATCCCATAAAAAAAGCCCACCAAAGTGGGCTTGCTATCGGTGCCTTAAAGCTAAAAATTAAAGCAACGCTGCAACGTAGTCCATGGCGCGGTTTAGCGCTACGGGAGTCACGCTTCCATCAAAAATTACCATTTGGCCAATCGAAATATCTACAGCACGATTGTCATTACTTTCGAGCGAGACAAGTGGGCTACCACCCATACGGAAAAAGCCAGCACCAAGGTACTCTCGGGCGACTCCGGTTACCGTCTGCAACAAAACTTTGTTCTTGTAGAAGCGCAGTGTTTTGGTTGTAAAGTCGTACCAGATAGCATAACTGTCAGTCTGGTTTCGCAAGTCCAGCGCATTTCGCAAGTCGAAAGGCTGCCCAGTTTGGTGTGTTACAACCAGTCGCCCACTCGTGTCAACTGACATGGAAAAGAACGCGGCCAACTCGTCAGTAGCAAAGAAAATTCCTCCAGCGCCATTAGCCGCGAGGCCCACTTTCATGTTCCAAGCAATGGCATACCCTGTGTTGCTCAGAATTCTTTTATTTGGAAATTTTATTGCACCGTTACCATTCTGGGTGACTGTCGAACCGGCAAGACCAAAACCCAAGGCTGCTGCCCCTTTAGCACCGATTGTTGTAACAGCTGGCCTTGCGGTTCCGTTTGCAAGGGTGCGGGCAGTATCGTTGCCCCACTTGCTTCGCAATCGGTAATCAGACACCAAATTGCCTTGGGTAATGTAAATGGACTTGGGGTCAATCCAAGTCAACGGGCTTGGCGTAGCATTGACAATAGTATCCGCAGCAAGATCAAAATTAGCCTGCGCAGGGTTTGTTCCGCTTGCTGGATTAAAAATTACAGTTTCATACTGATGCATTTCTTTACCTCAAGGGTTGATGATTGGGTAGGTAGATTCTTCGTAAATAACAGGGGCCGCGTTCGCAGACAAAATGTCTGATTTTTTGACAAGCGCAGTGACTAGCCGTCCAAACAACTTCCCGGTTTGCGGATCAATTGTGTCGGCTGGCTTGTTTCGGCCTCGGTCATAAACAACGATGTAGGTCTTTTCCGAATCCCATCCGTTGGACTTGACCCTCTTGAAAGAGATAGACGGTTCTGAAATTGATGGGTTTACTGTTCCTCTGGGGTCAAATATCAGCTCTGCTCTCACGGTCAAATCCGGATTCAGAATCGCCAGGCACATGTTCTCTCGATTCTGGCCACCCTCATATTTGTTGTAGGCCACCACAATGTCGCCGTCTGGGTCTATTTCCACATAGCTTCGTGCGATTGCGGCTCTGATTGCCGTAAGGTTAAATTGGTCAGACCAAAACCCAGGTCGTGCGTCTTGATCGTTTCTAGCAACCCAAAGCCCATCCAGAGTTCGAGCAAATGAAAGAACGCCAGCTTCCCCGATTGGGACCAATGATGCCTGCATGTAGCCTTGGGCCACCTCTGTCGGAGGCTCTGGAATTGTGGAAAGGTACTCGGACTGAATATCTGTACTATCCGCGCCAAAGGCTCTGATGCGGTAAACATGAGAACCTTCAAGAATTGTTCTATCACCCTCTGCGGTCATCAGAATGTCTGAGCCAAAATTGATGACACGGGTTGGGTCGCCGTATCCAACAAAGCACTGTGGGCCAAATGTGAATGAGCCAGCAACGCCTGCAATCGGGTTTTTGACCACAAACGCCCACATTGATTTTTTCTTACCCGTGTAATGAACAGAGGCAGAAATCAACAGGTAACCGTTGTTCATCATCGTCAAGCATGCTTCGTTCACCACACCCAGGCCGTCGGGGTATTCTGCGTGCTTCCAGCTAAAAGCATAGGTGTATGAAGCACCGCCATTGTCTGAGTAGTGAAAATTGATGTAAGCGTTTTCGCCTTCACCGTTTCCAAGTCCTGCTTCAAGATCTTCGTAAGAAAGATCGTTTCGACCCTTCACTGTCCGCCAAATTCTCGTGCCAGTTGTTGCTGCGTTGGGGATCCCACGAGCCACCATCTGATCAAACGATGGATCATAAAAAACGACGGGTGGCGTGCTTGCATTGGCTGGCGTAGTGATTGGGCCAGTGTATGCGGCAAACTTTTTTAGTTCCTCCAGCACGACACCACGAGATGCACTGGCCAGGCTCAACCGTGCAGATTTAGCACTAGACTGGATAGGGTAGAAAGATATGTCAGGATCAACCAGGCGATAATCGGAAAGTGTGCTTCCCATTCCGTCCCATGCGTAGCGATTGCCCGCAGGGTCCATGCCGCCAAGCAGCTGGCCCAGAGCATTGACCTGGTATTTGACCCAGCCAAAGCCAAAATAATCAATTGTTCTTGGAAACGATTTTGCAGAATCCGCATTGAGGGGACTCGGCAACACATACGGCTCACCGTATCTCGGATAATCCGCTTCTGCGTTTCCTAGTCCATCCCATCGACGGGGCCAGTATTCAGAATCGATGCCGCCAAATAACCGCCCGGACGCATCGACCTCATAACGAATCCAGCCAAAACCAAAGATATCGACACCTTTTTGAACTCCGGTGCCCGAGTTGAATAAACCTAAATATTGAGCAACGCCCGCCACGTTGGAATACAACTCAAAACTCTGCGGGTTTGCGGTGGTTACCAGAAAAGTTTGATCATTTGCAGTAGCCGCCAATCCTGCCGCCACAGTCGTGAATGTGTTGGATGCTGCAACGGCTGCATTTGAGTAAAAAAGCGCCAAGTCCCTGCTCAGCGAAGCCGAACTCGCCGCCACTTCAGCGCGAAGCGATTCATCCGCAATGTTGAAAGTAAACCAACCGATGACACTGTAGATGCGCAGAAAACCAGTCAAAGTGTTGAAATAAATGGCCCCGGATTGCAAAAGGTTGCCATCATTGTCGGCAGTTGGGTCTTCTGTCTTTGCGCCCAGATACCGATCATCAAAGTTATCTACAGCCCATTCAATAAACTGCCGATCAGCTGCGGTTGCAATTCTGTCTTGTCCAGTTTGAACACGATCAAGCCCCGTTTGAGCGCGATCAGCAGCGGTGGCGATACGGTCAGCACCCGTTTCCTGTGCCTTCAAATCAACAAACTTTGTGGCTTCATTAATTTCTGCTGATGCTTGATTGATGCCAGTTGCAACACCAGGTAGTGAGGCATAAAAGGCGTCCGCATTGTTGTCAAATTCGGTTTGGCCCTGGGTGCGCTGGGGGACCGGCATGTACACCTCCGGCACTACTG
>JAIXTE010000063.1 GCA_027484315.1 Burkholderiales bacterium
AAGGTCACAACACCTGAGGCATTCCCCAACTGCATGGTCACCACTTTGCCCTTGACACTGATGACGTCGCTCAGTGTTTCCTGCGCAATGAATGGGCGACCTGCCAGGCTTCCACCAAACTCGATCTTGTAACCTTCAGCACGGGTATTGAATGTCACTTTGATGGACGAAGCATCTACACCCGCAAGGGCTGCAAAACCAGCCTGCAGCTTGTCGGCCACATCCAGATCGCTGTCCATGTCAGTCAGCGTTACTGTTTGGGTTTTTGAGCCCATTTTGAGTGTCACGGTGCCCGCACCAATACCCAATTCCACCTGCAATATGGCTGGAATGGCCTCGTCACCTTCCTGCAGCGTGGTCACAGTGGCCACTGCACCTTTGGCGGCCTCGCTGGTTTCAGCTGATTCACGGTCAACATCCGTGACCGTGGTTTCGGTTTTGCCTGCAATCACACCGGTTTGTACCGTCAGTGCGCCTTGGGCCACTTCGGCCACCTTGGCGTTGACATATTCAGCCAGTTCATTGATGTGGGTGAACGCTTCTGTATCCGCCTTGAACAACTGGATGACATAAGGCGTGGCTTGTGAATCGCCTTTGCGCTTGATCATCAGCGTGAAGGCCACGTCATCGGTTAAGCGTGGGCTGACTACATCGTCGCCAACGATTGAATTGGAAATCACACCCTGCAATGCGTTGTTCAATGCCTGCGTGTAACCATTGGCAAAATCAAAGATGTCGCCCAGGTCAGTGTTGGTGAAAGGCACCTGAATGTCGAAAGCTTCAGAATTGCGGAACTCGCCGAGGAAGTTTCCAATATTGGCCAGCATCTGGATGATCTGGGCCGGGCTCAGGTTCGTCAGGCTAGTCAGGTTGCTGAAGTTTTCCTTGCGGACCACCGGCGTTGTGTTGCCCAGGTCTTCAAAAGCCACGGGCAAGTCTTCTGTGCCGTACTCAATCACAAGTTTGGGGTTGTTGCCGCCTGTCAGCTTGCTGAGGTCAGCACCGAACAGGTTGGCCTTGATGGGCAAATCGGCTGTGGCATACAGATCAGCCGACACGTCGAACATCTCGGAGAACTCAAGCGTGGCGTCCTGAATATTTTTCAGTGTGGCGCGCATGCCGCTGGCAAACGCGTTGCCGTCTTCGCCATCCAGATCAAACCCTATAGCAGCTTTTGCAGCAAAGTCCAGCGTACCGCGGTCAATGTTCGCGTCGAGCACTCCCAATGAAATACCGGCATTCAGGTTGTTGGCTTGGGCAGACACATTGGCTTGTGCATCACGCAACTGGAAGAATGGCGAACTGGCACTGGCCAGATCACTGAGTGAATCGAAGGCCAAACCGAAGGAGAAGTCAAAGGACACATTGCCTTTGAACTCCAGGTCAGCACCACCCTTGAACTTCAGTTCAGGGTTGTCAATTCCCACTGACAAGTCCAGCGCCGTCGTGAAAATCTGTTCCAGGTTCAGCTTCAAATCCAGGCGAAGCTCTTTGGTCTCGCCCTGTGTTTGCACACGGGTAATCACTCCGCTTGTTGCGGAGGTCAAAGACGTGTCGATGTCCTTGCGAGCAAGGTCACCCGCGAAGGTTACAACAAACAGGTTTTCTGCCGTGCTGGTCACATCCACATTGCCCATCAGGCTTGTGACACCCAGCGCCGTGGGTACCGCATTGCCTGCGGCACCGTCTGTGTCGCGTGTAATCGTCAAACCAGTCAAGGCTTCCAGAGCCGCCTTGATGTTTGCGGCAGTTTCTTCATCCGTCAAACCGCGGGCAATTTGCGCGGTGGTTTTGCCACCGAAGCTCAAGGTGAAGGTATTGACGTCTTCGCCCACAGCAACAGCAACTGCCTCGGAAGTATTGAAATCAAAGCCACCACCAATGGTGAACGGACCTACTTCGGTTTCACCGCTTTGAGGAGGCAGCAGCGACTGCAAATCAGCATAGTCACCGCTTGCGCTGAGGTAATCGCGCAACTGGTTGATCAGGCCGCGCAGCGTGTGCTCACCTTCTTTTTCATAATAGGCTTCAAGCACGTCCTTCTTGCTGCCATCAGCCAGCACACGCTGGAACGACAGCACATCACCCAAGGTGCGGCCATCGTTGGACATCATCAGATCGCCCAGTGACTTGTTCACAAGGGGCAAGCTGGTGTCCAGAAGGAAAGAATCATCAAGACCGTTGGTGATGTTGCCCACTTCATCAAACAGCGAACTCAAGTTGCGCTTGGAGTCTTCACCGTCAATGCTGACATCGAAGAAGTAGTTGATGGCCAGTTCGTCGTTCACGATTTCGGATGAAACCACCAGAATCGGATTGCCCAACTGGCCCAGGTTCAAACCACCCACACTGCCATCGAACACAAAGCGTGCGTCCAGTGTGCCGGCAGGTGCCACTTCAATGATGGAAGAAATGGTTTTGCCTTGTCCTGACAAACCTTGCAGGTCTTTTAGGGTGATGCGGCCCAGGTTGTCGCTGTTGTTCGGGTCTGTCACCCGGATGCTGGCGGCTACCTTGCCTGAAATTTCAGATTCCAGCAGTTCAATCGTCGCAAAATCGCCACCGGCGGCCACACTGGCTTCCAGGTTGGTCACATCCAGGGACACGCCAGTGTCCAGGCGGTTCACCTTGAAGAACAGTTCCGCGTCGGTTGGCAAAGGCAGATCACCTACCACCGGCAAATTGCCAGTGCGCGTACCAATGACAATACCGGCTTCAATGTCGGTCAACAACACGAAGCGGCCCATGGCGCGGCCACTGCCGGAAATTTCGGCAATCGAAGCAGGAACACCCAGGTCTTCAGTCGTGAAACTGAATTCGCTGTCAAAACCGGTGTCCAGGTTGGTGATCAACTGGAAGCCCAGTGTCACCTGGCTGCCTAGGTCAAACTTCGGAATAAAGGCAAATGCAGGGCCAGTGACTTCACCAAATACATCGTCAAGCACAGCCGCATCCACACCGAATGTGGCCAGCGTGCCTTGCAATTCAGGTGCATCAGGCAAATCGCTGATGTCCAACGTTGCGCCTTTGCCAAGAGACCCCCCCCGGAACAAGTCCAGCAGGAAGCTCAGGTCGATGCCCGTCAGCGTTGCACCGCTGAAGTTGAACTTCGGCAGCGTAAAATTGGGCAGATCCGGGAACTCGAATGTCGCAAAGCTCAGATCAATGTCGCCAAAGTCGAAGCTGAAACCACCACTTGGTTCATTCGGGTTGTTTGCATCAGGGCCCAGCAGAATCGGAAACTTCGTGCCCGTGAAGTCAATCTTGGGCAGCTTGAAGCCCTTGAACAGCTTCTTGAAATCAAAGTCAGGGAAGTCTGGCAACTCCAGATCCAGCAAACCGCTCAGATCGATGTTGCGGAAACTTACACCCGTGAAGTCAATCGCAGGCAGTGTAATGTTCGGGAATGCAGCAACCAGTGCCTTGAGCTTCAAATGCAAGCTCACCA
>JAIXTE010000126.1 GCA_027484315.1 Burkholderiales bacterium
CACAAACCCCAAAGGCTCTCCTGCCAGTGATGCCACGTGGTGTCGGTTTGCTGACCCGCTATTTGCATGGACTAAGTGTGCGTCAAGCAGCAGCAGGGTGCCAATCAAAAAGAATAAGGTGCGGTGCAACGGGTTGGGGGTATACATGGCCTGTCTATATTGATGACTCCATGAAATAAGTGGCGCATGTTGCAGCGAATGTTCCGTGCCTGCAGGAATAAAAAAACCGCTGGGGATTAGCCAGCGGTTTCTTGTTGCGTCAAGGTGTGGCTAGGATCAGCCGCGTTTGATCTTCGCATTGGCCGCAATCCGCATGCGCAGGGCATTCAGCTTGATGAACCCACCTGCATCGGCCTGGTTGTAGGCACCACCGTCTTCATCAAATGTCGCGATGGTCTGGTCAAACAGGGAGTCTGTTTTTGAGTCGCGTGCCACCACAATCACATTGCCCTTGTACAGCTTCACCCGCACCCAACCGTTTACAGTGCTTTGGGTGTGGTCAATCAGTGTTTGCAGAGCGACACGTTCTGGCGCCCACCAGTAGCCGTTGTAAATCATGCTGGCGTAACGGGGCATCAGGTCATCTTTCAGGTGGGCCACTTCACGGTCCAGCGTGATTGATTCAATTGCTCGGTGGGCCTTCAGCATGATGGTGCCCCCCGGGGTTTCATAGCAACCACGGCTTTTCATTCCGACATAGCGGTTTTCAACCAGGTCCATGCGACCAATGCCGTGCTTGCCGCCCAAGCGGTTCAACTCGGTCAGCACTGTGGCGGGGCTCATCTTTGTCCCATTCAAGGCCACGATATCGCCTTTCTCGTATTCGATGTCCAGGTATTCGGCCTGATCGGGTGCCGCTTCGGGGCTAACTGTCCAGCGCCACATGGCTTCTTCGGCTTCGGCGCTCGGGTTTTCCAGATGGCGGCCTTCAAAGCTGATGTGCAGCAGGTTGGCGTCCATGGAGTAGGGCGCGCCGCCATTCTTGTGCTTCATGTCAATTTCAATGCCGGCGTCTTCTGCGTACTTCAACAGTTTTTCGCGGCTCAACAAGTCCCATTCACGCCATGGGGCAATAATCTTCACCCCGGGCATCAGTGCGTAGGCACCCAACTCAAATCGAACCTGGTCGTTGCCCTTGCCGGTTGCACCGTGGGAAATGGCGTCTGCGCCGGTTTCACGTGCAATGTCAATCAGGCGCTTGGCGATCAGGGGGCGGGCAATTGAGGTGCCCAGCAGGTACTCACCTTCGTACACTGTATTGGCGCGGAACATCGGAAACACGAAGTCGCGCACGAATTCTTCACGTACATCATCGATGTAAATGTTTTCGGGTTTGATTCCGAATTTGATGGCCTTCTGGCGTGCGGGTTCAAGTTCTTCGCCCTGTCCAAGGTCTGCCGTGAAAGTCACGATTTCGCAGCCATAGTTGTCTTGAAGCCATTTCAGAATGACTGAGGTGTCCAGGCCGCCAGAATAGGCGAGTACTACTTTGTTGATGTCGCTCATGATTCTCGATTTAAAAAGAAGTGTTATGGGACCGCTTACTTGCGGCCCAACAAAAGGAATTCCATCAGGGCTTTCTGGGTGTGCAGCCGGTTTTCTGCTTCATCCCACACCACGCTCTTGGGTCCGTCAATTACTTCGGCAGCCACTTCTTCGCCCCTGTGGGCGGGCAGGCAGTGCATAAACAGCGCTTCCGGGTGGGCCACGTCCATCATTTCCGTGTCGACCTGAAAGTCGGCGAAAGCCCGGCGGCGTGCCTTGTTTTCATTTTCGAACCCCATGCTGGTCCACACATCGGTGGTCACCAGGTCAGCACCCTTGCAGGCGTCCATCGGGTCTTCAAACCACTCGTGGTGGGTACCCTTGATGTTGGTTTTCGCAGGGTCGATGTTGTAATCGCTCGGAGTAGAAATATTGACCTTGAAGTCCAGCAGTTCGGCTGCTTGCAACCAGGTGGCGCACATGTTGTTGCCGTCACCCACCCAAGCCACCGTTTTGCCTTGAATACTGCCCCGATGCTCAATGAAGGTAAAAATGTCTGCAAGAATTTGGCAGGGATGGTATTCGTTGGTCAAGCCATTGACTACTGGCACCCGGCTGTTGGCTGCAAAACGCTCAATGATTTCCTGCTCGTAAGTGCGAATCATGACAATGTCGCACATGCGCGAAATCACCTGCGCCGCGTCCTCAACCGGCTCGCCACGGCCCAGTTGCGAATCCTTGGTGTTCAGGTAAATGGCAGACCCACCCAACTGGTGCATGCCTGCCTCAAAGCTCAGACGCGTGCGCGTCGATGCTTTCTCGAAAATCATCACCAGCGTGCGGTCTTGCAGCGGGTAATAAGGCTCGTAACGCTTGAACCGTGCCTTGATGTCGCGTGACGACTTCATGAGGTAGTCAAATTCGTCTTTCGATATGTCGTTGAACTGCAAAAAATGTCTGATAGGCATTTTTCTATACCGGCTTGCCTCGCAGGCCGGTTCCTATTTATGCGGATTGTTCAAGAAACGCTTTGATCAAGGGGGCCAATTCCATGGCCAGCGTTTCTGCTTCTTCTCTTTTAATGACCAGTGGCGGCAGCAGGCGCACCACATTGTCACGTGTCACGTTGATGATCAGGCCTTTGTCGCGCGCAATTGCAACCAGTTCCGCGCAGGGCTTCCACAGCTCAACACCCACCATCAGACCGCGTCCGCGGATGTCCTTGACGCCAGCAATGCCAGCCAGTTCGCGCGACAGAACGGCGCGGATCAGCTGCCCCATCTGTTCTGCATGGGCCAGCAACCCTTCCTCTTCCATAATCTGAATGGTGGCCAATGCTGCAACTGACACCAATGGACCGCCACCAAACGTGGTGCCATGTGTGCCAGGCGTGAATACGCCAGCAGCTGGACCTGCGGCCAGACATGCGCCAATCGGTACGCCAGAACCTAGTCCCTTGGCCAGCGTAATCACATCAGGCTCAATATCGGCGTGCTGGTAGCCAAACCACTTGCCGGTGCGACCTATGCCACTTTGAACTTCGTCGATCATCAGCAGCCAACCCTTGGCTGTGCACAGCTTGCGCAAAGCCTGCAGGTATTCCGTATCGGCCACGTTGATGCCGCCTTCACCTTGCAGCACCTCAAGCAACACGGCCTGAATGTCGGGGTTTTCTGCTGCAGCCTGTTCAATGGCTTGCAAGTTCCTGTAAGGAACACGCACAAAGCCTCCTGGCAGTTCGCCAAAACCCACTTTGGCTTTCGGGCTGTCAGTCGCTGACAGTGTGGCCAGGGTACGTCCGTGCCAAGCGCGTTCCATCACAATGATTTTCGCGTTTTCAATGCCTTTCTTGTAGCCATAGTGTCTGGCCAGTTTGATGGCGGCTTCATTGGCTTCCGCACCGGAATTGCAGAAGAAAGCCTCGTCCATGCCGGAAATTTCGCACAATCGGTCGGCCAGTTGGGATTGCTCAACGATGCCGTACAGGTTGGATGTGTGGATTAGTTTTCCAGCCTGTTCTGCAATCGCTTTCACCAGTTTAGGGTGGTTGTGTCCCAATCCGTTGACTGCAATACCAGCCAAACCATCTAGGTATTTCTTGCCGTCTGTGGACCACATCCACACACCATCACCATGAGTGAAGGCAATGGGTTGGCGGGCGTAGGTTTTCATCAGGTGGTCTGTCACGGTAAAACTCTCTATCAGCTGTGTTCAGGCAAAACGCGGGGCTTTAAAAACAAACGCAGCCAATCGGTTGACGTGCGGCTGCGTGGTACGACGCGAAATTGTACGATGAATCAAGGCTTAAGGGCTAGTCCCGGCGGTGTGCGCGGGTTCGAAATTCGTCCAGATCCGAAGGCAAGTGTTTGGCTCTCAGGTATTCAGGAGCCACAATCGACAAACTCTCGTAGCTTCCTAGGGGAAAGAGACGCCCAGACGTACGGATATTGTCTATTTTCATGGAGTCCACGTTGTCGCGGCTCATCAGAGGTTCTCCTGGAGCAAGCTCCATCAGGAAAGCCTGGGCTTTGGCGGCAAACTCCGGGATGCCAAACACCGCAGGGTTTTTTCCAACAGCGCGGCCCGCAATTTGAACCAGTTCCTTCAAGGTGAATACCTCAGGTCCGGTCAGGTCGAAGGTGTTGTGTACGGTTTCTTTTCCCTGGTCTTCAACGCAGGCCATTACAGCTTTGGCCACGTCGCTGACCGATACGGGCTGAAAACGTGCATCTGCCCCGGCCAGTGGAATAAACGGCGCGATTTTGGTCAGAGAGGCAAAGGTATTCAGGAAATTGTCTTCACGCCCGAATACCACCGAAGGTCGGAGAATGGTCCATGCAAGGCCACTGTCTTTGACGATTGCCTCGCCATCGGATTTGGAGCGGAGGTACATAGAGGGTGCCGGGTTCTGAACCCCTACACCCAGTGCGCTGATGTGCACGATCCTTTTCACCCCATGCTTAGACATGGCGGTGCAAAGCACCTTTGGAAATTCAACATGATTTACGCGGAAGCTTTGTCCATACGGCTTGCCAGGCTTGCTGTGCAGCACACCCAGCAAGTTGATCACAATGTCCTGACCAGTGACCAGGCGCCCCAATGTGGCTCGGTCATGGATATTGGCTTCCTGAATATGGCATGTGGGCAGTGTAAGAAGGTGCTTCGCCTTGTCATACCTGCGGGTGGGCACCGTAATTTTGTAACCAGCTTGCGCCAATTGATTGCATACGGCCTGGCCCAGAAACCCGGATCCGCCAATCACCAATACATTTTTTGATTTACTCATGGAAACCGAATTCACCTGCTTACTTGGATCCGTAGATCATACCCAGTCTTTGTTTCAAAGGGGTCGACGCGTTGTTCAATAGCAAGGAATAAGCCACGGTATTTGACATCACGTTTTTCACGTAGCCCCTCGTCTCGTCAAAAGGGATCAGTTCTGCAAATATAGCACCTTCCACTTTCCTGTCCCCCAGTCTTCGTTTCCAAAGCGCCGGCCTGCTCGGGCCTGCGTTGTACCCAGCGGAGGCCAATACAGGTGACTGGTCGTGCTGTTCGAAAACCATTTTCAGGTAGCTGGTGCCCAAGGTGAGGTTGGTTTCAATTTCCGTGATGTCGGCAGGTTGAAAGTCGGACAACCCAATCTTCTTGGCCACGTATTTGGCTGTAGCAGGCATGACCTGCATCAAACCGCTCGCGCCCACTCCTGACCTGGCAATTGTGACAAATCTCGATTCCTGCCTGATCAAGCCGTAAACCCAGGATTCATCAACACCGATTTCCCGGGTTTTCGCTTGCATATTGGCCCGAAAAGGTGTCAGGTAGCGCAAACTCAGGTCATGTTCGATCTCGGTCCTGTCGGCCGCAGCAATTGCACGGTCATAAAGCTGATTGCGCTCTGCCCAAGTGGCAGCAGCCAACAATTCACGGTCTTTCATTTGCGCAACCTGGAGATTGAATTCCCAGAAGCCGTCTGTTCTCAGTCCTGCATCATAGAGGGCCAAGGCGCGGACCAACCCAGGATGTTTTTTAGCCCAGTCCAGTTCGGCTGCGGTCAGCAATTCGGGGCGTTTGGGGGCCGTCACCACATTTCCCAATTCTTCATCCGCCAATTTGCCGTAAAAAGAAAACGGACTTCTGGCCTTGATCCACTCCTGCCGCGCCTCTACGATTTTTCCTGTATTCGCCAATGCCCGGCCACGCCAATACAACCAAGCCTTGTCTTCTTTCAATGCAGGGTTCATTTCGTTGGTTGCCTGGAGCACTGCCGGCCAGTCCTCAAGTAGCAATGCCGACCGAACTTTCCATTCCTGTTGTTCCTGGCTCATTTGATCCGGGTTGCTGCGCTTGAAATAGCTCAAGGCATTTCTGTCCCACACCAGTCCTGCCCGATAACCGATATGGGCCCAAAGCCATTGCTCAGAGCTGGGGGACAGCTTGCCAGAAAATTTCCCCTCGAGCAGCGCTACCGCATCCTTGTAATCTTCAACTGCCCTACGGGCCAGTGCGCTGGTCAAATAAAGGTCTGTGCCGTCTGCTGCAGGATTGGACTTCAAAAATTTGTCGGGGTTAAACGTCGCTTCGCGCAACAGGCTGCTGGTGATCGCTTTGCCCCAAGCTGTCTCGGAAAAATCATCTGCAAACTTGCCTGCCTCGCTCAACTGGTTGTTTGCGACCAACTGCAACACATGTCTGTCAAGATCCTGTGCACTGACGCCACCGACCTTGTAAAGGTTCTTCAACAAAACGCGACATGTTCTTGGCAGGCGTTTGTCCGCGCTTAACACAGCGTTCAATTTGTAGCGAACCAATTGCCCTTGTTGCGCCGCATACATCAGGTCTGCGCATTCCACTCCCTGATCAGGGCGGTAACGCAGTTGTGTTCGCTGCGTTGCAAACTCATCCCATTGCGCGGTACGTGCCAGTTGTTCCAGCCAGTCGCGACGCAATATTTCAGCGGGCCAGCTGTTTTCGTGTTTGTTCAGCACGGGCAAGATATCCGCCTTGTTCCAGACGATTTCGCGATCAGGATATTTTTTCTCGATACCTCTCTGGAAAAACCGGAATTGCCAGATGTCCACATAGGGTCTGAATACGCTTTTTTCCGGCATCTGAGTAGCCAAGCGGTTAAACTTGTCGTATGCACCGTCAACATATGCCGATTTGATTTGCTTCATCAGCTCGGCGTCCATGTCCTTGTTTGCAAACGCGGGCTGTGAAAACACAATGCCCGTGGCCACCAAGGGTAGGCTGATCCAACGTGAAATATTCTGAAAAATTGTCATTGTCCGTGTCATGAAAAATTCTTTGAGGCAAATGGCCATGGCTTATCGCCAGCAACTGGCCGGGGATGATTTAAAAGCCTTGGGGCAACAAATCACCGCGTCGTTGACAACTTTACTCCAAACCTTCGAGCCATGCACTGTGGGCTTGTTTCATCCAACCCGAGGCGAGCCGGATGTATTGAAGATTGCTGCGGTCCCCGGCTTGTCGCGCTTTTCTTGGGCTTTGCCGGTGTGTTGCAATTCGTCTACCGGGCCTATCTTACAGTTTGCAGGTTTTCAACCCGGCGATCAACTGGAAGCAGGGCGCTATAACATACCCGTTCCGGCAAATAAACACTGGGTTCAGCCCAGTATCTTGCTGTTGCCTTGTGTTGCTTTTCATCGGGATGGCGCCCGTTTGGGCTATGGTGCTGGCTGGTATGACCGCACTTTGGCTCAACTGGCTACTCAACCCATGGCGGTAGGTGTGGCATATTCCGCCACCGAATCACCTGACGATTTCGTTGAAAACCACGACCATTTGCTGGATTTCGTGGTGACTGAAAAAGAGGTGATTCACTGCAAGGGTGGAAAACCTCAATAGCCGATTCTGTCCAGAATGGCCAAGGTGGGTTGTGCATTGTTCATCGTGTAGAAATGAAGGCCTGGCGCACCCTCTTTGATCAGTTGCTCGCACAGATTGGAGATGACTTCCAGCCCGAATGAGCGAATTGATTCCCGGTCGTCACCGAAGTGTTGTAGTCGATTTCGCATCCAGCGCGGAATTTCTGCACCACAGGCGTCCGAAAACCGTGCCAGTTGGCTGAAATTCGTAATCGGCATGATGCCTGGAATCAGTGGAATCGAAATGCGGCTTTGTACTTGGTCGCGGAAATACAAAAATGAATCTGCATTGAAAAAGTACTGGGTAATGGCAGAGTTGGCACCGCAGTTTACCTTGTGTACAAAAGCATCCACGTCCGCAGCGGGGCTCTTGGCCTGAGGGTGAGTTTCAGGGTAAGCAGCCACTTCAATGAAGAAGTGATCGCCTGTTTCCTTGCGGATGAACTCCACCAATTCGCTGGCATAGCGAAATGATCCAGTTTCCAGCATACCCGAAGGCAAATCGCCGCGAAGCGCCACGATCCGCTTGATGCCGTGCTCACGGTATTGATTCAGCAGTGCAAGCACCTTGTCTTTTGACGAACCCACACACGACAGGTGCGGTGCTGCTTCTTCTCCTGCTGCCTTGATTTCCAGCACGGTTGAGAGTGTCCCGTCTTGCGTGGTGCCTCCTGCGCCAAAGGTCACCGAGAAAAACTCGGGTTGTCGTTCAGACAGCAGCTCACGCGTGGCTCGCAACTTCTCGGCACCTTCCTCGGTTTTGGCTGGGAAAAATTCAAAGCTGATATTCATCATGGTTTGTCAGTTCACGGATTTATTGTTTCGCAGCAGTGTCTGTTTTCACTGCGTGCACAAAGTATTCTTGATTGCCATCGCCGCCTTTCAAACCACAGGGGAAAAAGTCATTCACCTGTAGATTCAGTTGAGCGCATGTGTTTCTAATGTTGTCTTCCAGTTCATCAATCAGACTTTCAAGGTTCTTCACCAAACCGTTCTTGCCAATGTGCTCCGGGCCCAGCTCGAACTGCGGTTTAACAAGAAAAAGCACTTCGCACGTGTCGGGCAGTAATGCAGTCACATTCGGCAGCACCTTGCGCAGTGAAATGAAAGACAAATCCGCCACGGCCAGTTCGAATGGCACGAAATCCGGTTCTCTCGACTGAATTTCAGCCAGCAATTCAACTGCGTTCACTTTGTACAGGTTCACGCCCTCCAGGGCCAACACCTGCTTGCTGTATTTCAAGTTCGGATGCAGTTGGTCTTTGCCCACATCCACACCAACCACGCTGAGCGCACCGCGCTGAAGCAGGCAATCGGTGAAACCGCCAGTGGATTGACCAAGGTCAACACACTTTCTGTTTTCTATTTTGATTCGGGTGTGTTCCAGAGCGTGGTGAAGTTTGAGACCACCTCGGGAAACGAAATTGGGGCCATCGCAGGGAATCAATTCCAGCGTCATGAAGGGCTCAATTCGCTGCGATGCTTTCTTAACTACAACAGGCTGGGTGTTCACACCGTTGCGCAGTAGCACTTTGCCTTGTTCGATTAATGTTTGCGCCTGTGCCCTTGAGGGGCACAGGCCTTTGTCAACCAAGGCAATGTCTGCGCGCAAGTGCGAATCAGTCCTGTTTAATAGCGGTAGTGATCAGGCTTGTAAGGGCCGACTTGTTTCACGCCAATGTAACTGGCCTGCTCAGTGCTCAGTTCTGTCAACTGGGCGCCAATTTTTTCCAGATGCAAACGGGCTACTTTCTCATCCAGGTGCTTGGGCAATACATACACGCCCACTGGGTAGTTCTCGATGTGCTGCCACAATTCAATCTGTGCAATGGTCTGGTTTGCAAAGCTTGAAGACATCACGAAAGAAGGGTGACCTGTGCCACAGCCCAGGTTCACCAAGCGGCCTTCAGCCAAAATGATGATGCGCTTGCCGTCCGGGAAAATGATGTGGTCAACCTGGGGCTTGATGTTTTCCCACTGGTACTTTTTCACGCTGGCAATATCGATTTCATTGTCGAAGTGACCAATGTTACAAACAATCGACTGATCTTTCATTTTGACCATGTGATCGTGAGTAATGATGTCCTTGTTGCCAGTGGCAGTCACGAAAATGTCTGCCTTGTCAGCAGCGTAATCCATGGTCACTACGCGGTAGCCTTCCATTGCGGCTTGCAGTGCGCAAATCGGGTCAATTTCGGTTACCCAAACTTGAGCAGACAGAGCACGCAAAGCCTGTGCAGAACCCTTGCCCACGTCACCGTAGCCCGCAACAACAGCCACTTTACCGGCAATCATCACGTCGGTTGCACGTTTGATACCGTCTACCAGTGATTCACGGCAACCGTACAGGTTGTCGAACTTCGACTTGGTTACAGAATCGTTCACGTTAATGGCTGGAAAGGCCAGTTCGCCTTTCTTGTGCATTTCGTACAAACGATGCACGCCAGTGGTGGTTTCTTCAGTCACGCCCTTGATTTCTTTCAGGCGCTTGGAATACCAGGTCGGATCTGTTTTCAGCGTTTTCTTGATGGATTCGAACAGGCAAATTTCTTCTTCGCTGCCTGGGTTGTTCAACACGCTGAGGTCTTTCTCAGCCTTGGTGCCCAAGTGCAGCAACATGGTGGCATCGCCGCCGTCATCCAGAATCATGTTGGAGAAACCACCATCCGCCCATTCGAAAATGCGGTGTGTGAAATTCCAGTAGTCAGTCAGCGATTCGCCCTTGAACGCAAACACAGGAATACCGGCTGCTGCAATTGCGGCAGCTGCGTGGTCTTGTGTCGAGTAAATGTTGCAAGAAGCCCAACGCACTTCTGCGCCCAGTGCTGCCAATGTTTCAATCAGCACAGCTGTTTGAATGGTCATGTGCAGTGAACCGGTGATGCGGGCGCCTTTCAAAGGCTGGGATGCTGCAAATTCCTTGCGAATGGCCATCAAGCCAGGCATTTCGGTTTCTGCAATCGCGATTTCTTTGCGGCCAAAATCGGCCTGAGACAAGTCGGCTACGAAAAAATCGTTGTCGCCGTTGGCGGTGATAGGTTTTGCAATGGCGTTCATCACGCCCTCCTTTTTAAAGTTCATAAAGAAAGAAGCGTGAGCGCCGTTGTTTATTTCTTGTTCGAGCCTAGCACCCCAAAATGCATGGGTGTGTCGCAACGCTCCTCGAACGACTCGAATTGTAGCAGGGTTCGATCAGGAAGGCCAAGTTCATTTCAACCTGGCCTCCTGAGATCAAATCCTCTGGACCTTAAATGCCTGCGGCTGCTTTCAGCGCATCGGCCTTGTCGGTGCGTTCCCAGCTGAATTCTGGTTCTTCACGGCCAAAGTGGCCATATGCTGCTGTTTTTGCATAGATCGGGCGCAGCAGGTCCAGCATCTGGACAATGCCTTTGGGGCGCAAATCAAAGTGGGCGCTCACCAATTCCGTGATGGCGCTGTCGTCAATCTTGCCTGTACCAAATGTGTTAACCATGATGGAAGTGGGACGGGCCACGCCGATGGCATAGCTCACCTGCACCAGGCATTTCTCGGCCAAACCGGCTGCCACGATGTTTTTAGCCACATAACGGCCCGCGTATGCTGCTGAGCGGTCTACCTTGGATGGGTCTTTGCCTGAAAACGCACCGCCGCCGTGCGGGGCCGCACCGCCATACGTGTCAACAATGATCTTGCGGCCGGTCAGGCCACAATCGCCCTGTGGACCGCCAATCACGAACCGACCTGTAGGGTTGACCAGGAAGTTGATGTCGCCCTTGATCAGTTCTTTAGGCAAAACCGGTTTGATTACTTCTTCAATCACCGCTTCGCGCAGTGTGGCCAGTTCAATGTCAGGTGAATGCTGTGTAGACAGAACCACTGTGTCGATGCAATAAGGTTTGCCATCCACGTACTTGATAGTGACTTGGGATTTGGCGTCCGGGCGCAGCCAGGGCAAACGGCCGTCCTTGCGAAGCAGGCTTTGGCGTTGTACAAGCTGGTGCGACAAGCTGATCGCCAGCGGCATCAGTTCGCGCGTTTCGTTCACGGCATAACCGAACATCAAACCTTGGTCACCAGCACCCTGGTCCAGATCGTTGTCATGGGCCTTGTCCACACCTTGGGCAATGTCCGGGCTTTGGCGGTCATAGCAAACCATGACGGCGCAGCTTTTGTAGTCAATGCCGAAGTCGCCATTGTCGTAGCCGATTTTTTTCAGAGTTTCACGGGCCACATCAATGTAATTGACCTGTGCTGTGGTCGTGATTTCACCTGCCATAACGACCAGACCAGTGTTGGTCAGGGTTTCGGCAGCCACGCGGGCTTTGGGATCTTGTTCGAGAATTGCATCTAAAACTGCATCTGAAATTTGGTCGGCGACTTTGTCAGGGTGGCCTTCAGAGACAGACTCAGATGTGAAAAAGAAATCATTTGACATAAAAAAACTCCAAAAAACAAAGGGTTGGTGCTGCCGCCTTGTTCGTTTGAAGCCGGGCGACGCTTTAGCGGAATTTTTTCAGTTCGCCCCGCAAGTTGTCATTTAACTCAGCGAACTAATCAAATATACAACATTTGCGTGTCAAGGAAAAGCGCGCACTGGTTACAATCTGTCCCATGATCAAGTTTCTGTTCAAGCTCTTCTCAATGTTCCCGCTCCCTGTGCTGCACGTTCTTGGTGCTTGGCTGGGTTGGGCCGTCTATGGGTTGTCTGCAAGTTATCGCCACAAAATTGACGCGCACTCAAAGATCGCATGCCCAAATGACGAAGGATTGCGTCTTCGAGCTGTGCGTGGTTCAGTAAAGCATGCCGGAATGGCTCTGCTTGAGTTGCCTTTTTTGTGGGGCTTGTCGACTCAAAAAGGCGCAGCAGCCTGCACAGAGATTTCTGGCTGGGATGTCATGGAACGAGCGAATGTCAGGGGCAAAGGCGTCATTTTTTTGACTCCCCACATGGGCAGCTTTGAATCAGCCGCGCAAATTTTCTCCACCCGTGCGCCCATCACGGTGTTGTACAGGCCCAATCGCAATCCGGAACTGCAGAAAATCATCGAAGGCAGCCGAGCACGCGACAACGTGGCCCTGGCCCCCACCAATATGACGGGCGTTAAAACCTTGTTGAAAGCACTCAAAAGAGGGGAGGCTGTGGGCATGTTGCCAGACCAGGTGCCCGCTTGGGGTGAGGGCGTTTGGGCGCCCATGTTTGGTCAGCCCGCCTACACCATGACTTTGCCCGGTCGACTGCATCAGGCGACCGGTGCCGCAATAGTTCTTGCCGTGGGTTTCAGGAAACCCAATGGGAAGGGTTTTTGCCTTGAGCTCTATGAAGGCCCGGAATCGCTGAGTGCAGACCCCGTGCAGGCAGCCACACAAGTCAATGCCGAAATGGAAAAACTGATTTTGATGCGTCCCGATCAATATTATTGGGGGTATGAACGCTACAAGGCGCCTAAAGGCCTGCAAGAGGGGCAACAATGACTCATATTCTGATTGGTGTCTGGTTCGCTTTGGGGCGCTTGCCCTTTGGCCTTTATCGGGCCACCTCCTCAATTTTGTCTGCTTTTCTTGCGCTTGTCCTGTTTGCGTTTGCCCGGGAACGCCGCATGGTTGCACTGACCAACCTCACGCTGTGCTTTCCTAAAGTCTCTGTGAGCAGACGAATAGTGTGGACCATCCAGCACATCTATTTTTACCTGCGAACTTTTCTGGATCGCGCTTGGCTATGGTCTGGGAATTCCTCAACGGTTCGTGATCGAGTGCGCATTGAAAATCCCGAGGCATTGGCTGCGCTCAAAGATGGTCCGCCCACCATTTTTCTCGCTCCCCATTTTTTGGGCCTCGATGCGGCCTGGAGCCGATTGTGTCTGGAAGTGGACATGGTCACCATGTATTCAAACCAGAAAAACCCGGTTCTCAATGATTTGATTCTTCATGGACGCTCAAAGTTCGGCAATCAATTGTTGTTGTCACGTCAGCAAGGGGTTCGTCCATTGCTCGCAGCAATGAAGAAAGGGCGCCCGCTTTACTACCTGCCGGATATGGATTTTGGTGAGCGTGATTCTGTCTTCGTGACCTTTTTTGGCGTCAAGGCTGCCACCGTGACGGCAGTAGCCCGCTTGTCCAAAATGCTGCATGCTCAGGTGGTGCCGGTAACAACCGTTTACAGCAATGGCCGGTACAGCATCCGAATCCATGACGCTTTGCCTGACTTCCCTCTGGAGGATGATGTCCGGTCTACCCAAGCGATGAATCATCACATTGAGTCATGGGTGAAAGACAACATTCCGCAGTACTTGTGGTTGCACAAGCGTTTCAAAACCCGTCCTTCGGGCGAGTCCAGAATATACTGATTGGGTAATTAACGCGGCAAGTCCGCCTATCGGCCATGCAATGACGACCCCCAACACACTCAAGTTCACAAAAATGCACGGCGCAGGCAATGATTTCATTGTGCTGGACAACTGCGTCAACCAACTCCATTTAACCCCCGCACTCATCAAGCGTCTGGCAGACCGCCATTTCGGAATTGGTGCAGATCAGATTCTCATTGTGGAGTCATCGACTCTTGCTGATTTCAAATACCGCATTTTTAATGCAGATGGTCAGGAAGTTCAGCAGTGTGGGAATGGCGCGCGCTGTTTTGCCCAGTACGTATTCGACAAAGGACTTACCCATAAAAACCAGATCACGGTTGAGACTTTGGCCGGGATCATTCAGCCCGAGCTGATCAGACACAATTGGGTCAAAGTCAACATGGGCCCGGCCGAATTTCAGCCAGCCAAAGTACCATTTGTGTCAGATGGCCTTGCCAGCAGAACTGTAGGTGGTTTGACCCAATACAAATTGCCCGTGGATGCGGGTGCAAATGAAAACGAGCTGTGGGTTGGTGTGGCCTCCATGGGCAATCCGCATGTTGTGATGTTGCTTGAGCAGCCAGCGTCCGACGAGCTGGTCCAACGCCTTGGGGCTGTACTTGAATCCCATCCCCGTTTTCCGGAACGCGTGAATGTTGGTTTCCTGCATGTGCAGGATCGTGCTCGTGTCCATTTGCGGGTTTATGAACGTGGAGTGGGCGAAACTCTGGCGTGTGGCACTGGCGCATGCGCTGCGGCGGTGGTTGGCATGAAGATGGGGCTTCTCGCCGAGCGCGTTGATGTGGTGAAAACGGGCGGTACACTGACGATTGAATGGAGTGGCGAATCAGACAGCAACGTGTTGATGACAGGCCCTGCCCAAACCGTTTTTGAGGGGGAGTTTTACTTATGACTGAAGAAGCCGTTCAGGTCGCTGATTTTTTAAAGGCGAATCCTGATTTCCTCATCAAGAATCCAGGGATTCTTGCTTTTGTGAAATTGCCTGAGCAGAGCAATGGCAATGTGGCTTCGCTCCATGAGCGTCAAGTCCAAACCATGCGGGAAAAGGTCAAGTCGCTCGAGCAGCGCGTAGTCGAGATGACACACGCTGCAGTTGAAAACCAGGCCATCATTGACAACCTGCAGTCACTGACGCGCGCGCTGCTGACCGTCAAAAACGCGACCGACCTTCCCGATGTGCTGGTGGAAAAAATTCGGCGTCTGTTCATGGTGCCGATGGTGTGCCTGCAATTGTGGGAACAGGGTGGAGAAGCCGTCGAGAATGACAAATCGGTTCTCGATGAGATGAAGGGCCTCTTCTGCGGATTTGCCGAAAATGCCCCAACCTTGAAGGTTTTTGAAGCAGAAGAAATTGCGCCCCGTTCCGTAGTGGTCATTCCCCTGCGCGTGGGTATAAGTCCGCAGACCTTTGGTTGTTTGGGGTTTGGTTCTCCCGACAAAGACCGGTTTTCGCCAACACTTGAAACTGATTTTCTCCATACCCTGGCTGAAACTGCATGCGCAGCCCTGAGCAGACTTCAAGCAACACAGCCCTGATCCAGCGCTACCTCCAGTACTTGCGACTGGAGCGGCGTTACAGCGAGAACTCGGTTGCTGCCGTGAAACGGGATCTCGCGCTGATTGCGCACGATTTGGATGTTGTCACCTCACAGGATTTGAAGCTTCAGCTCGCCAAGCGCCATGCCAATGGGTCTGCTCCGGCCTCTCTTGCACGTACCGCTTCCAGTTGGCGCGGTTTTTTTTCTTTTCTTTTGAAAGAGCAACTGATTCAAGCCAATCCCGCACTTGGACTGAAAACGCCCAAGCTCGCAAGGTCTTTGCCCAAGGCCGTCGGTGTTGATCAATTGCTTGCATTGCTGCAAGGGGATTTACCCCTTGAGTTTCGGTTTGCACAAGCGCATGTGTTGATTGAGTTGCTGTATTGCACGGGGCTGAGGATCAGCGAAGCTTTGTCTCTGGATGAAAACACATTGAATGAAACAAGAGAACTTCGTGTCATGGGCAAAGGGAGTAAAGCCAGAATTGTTCCTGTCATCGACAACCTTTCGCGGCGTTTGAGGCAGTTCTCCGATATCCGTAAGGCTCACCTGATCAGTAAATCAATCGTTGCAGCACCTTTCCTGTTTGTTTCGTCGAAAGGCAAAACTCTGTCTGTTCGGCAGGCGCAACAAGACGTGGCCGACTATGCGAAACTCAAGGGGCTTGATCAGCATCTGCATCCGCATATGTTGCGCCATTCTTTCGGAAGTCACATGCTGCAGGGCACTCAGAATTTGAGGGCTGTGCAGGAATTATTGGGTCATGCCTCGATTGCCTCTACTCAGGTTTATACGGCACTCGACTTTGAGCACCTGTCAAGCGTTTACGACAAAGCTTTTCCCCGTGCACGTTGAATTCAGAGGTTCAAAGCATTGAAAGCAGGCGGGTCGCAGCGGCTCCGATTGATTCGTTTTTCACGCGACTGGTATCTTGCTCAATCACGCGATTTAATATTCTGGCTGTATTGTGTGTGGGTTCGTTGGCACCGTAGCGTTCGCGTGCCTTTATCATGGAATCAATCACCTGGTCAGCCTGCTCTCCGGCGCGCTCCCGCGCATATAAAATCGCGACGGTGTCTGCGAACAATTCTTGCTTGTAAACCATGGCTGGCTTTGGACCGAATCCTCCTGTGCTTTGAATACCAAGAAACTCGTCATCGCTGATTTCGAAGCTGGCGGTGAACTGACGGCTTTCTTTCAGGCAATGTCCCACTTCATGGGCGACGGAGGCTGCGATTATCTCGGACCAGTGTGGTCGATTGCGTTCGGTCAGAAAGCGACCCCATTGTGCCCAAGCGTTTTCGTTGGTATTCACAATGATGACGCATTTGCGGTTTGCATAGGCCATTGCAGCCAAAGGAGTAGGTTCCGGGCGCTCCATCACGATCAACGTGGGCTCTGTTTTCATTTCGGCCCGCATCTCAACGATTACTTCCCTTGCGATTTGTTCAACATATTGCACTGGCAATTCAGCTTGATCGATAGACCCAAACCCCAAACCCAGAGAGAGAAGAAATGAAAGCATTACAAAATCCAAGTGTTGAACTTGAATTTAGTTTCTGTTATTGACCTCTAGATGATTTTAGGGAGAAAAGCCTTATAAATCAGTCTTTTCTATCAAAGTAGGAGTCTGCACAGCGCGCCATGTCAGAACTTCCTTTACAAGCTCGGGGCCCTTGAACAAATGGTCCCGCCACCGGATTGCATTCGTGTGCAATTCATTCAAGTGCAGCAGCAATACAGGCCAGGTGTCCGAAAAATCCTGGCTTCCTTGCAAATTGTTCCAGCTTGCCCAGCAATTCCAAAGCGAAGTTGCACATTCAGGGCTTAATCCAGCCGAATATCGCTTGAAAAAATTTGCAAGCTTTTTCTCGTGCGCATTGTCACCGGTGGCGTAAATCTGCCAAATGAGCGGCAAACCAGCCAGTTGTGCGCGAACAAAAGAGTCTTCGCCCCGCACGAACAGCACGTCATATTGCGCAAGCAGGTCGTCAAACTCGTTTTGGCTGCAAAACGGAAGCCAACTCACGCCGCTGAATTCAGCATTGTCCGATTGCTTGGCTGCCAATCCAATCGCTACCGGCGGTTCGCCGCTTGCTCGTTGTTCAGTCCACTCAATCAGCTTTTGCCAAGGTGCATCCGGATAGGAAAATACGAAAAGGCGCAGGCCTTCTTCCAGCTTTAATTGGCGATTGTGTCTCAGGCGGGCAGGGAAGTCGCAGTGAAGAAGGCCGCCTGTTCGGTTCGTAAACCCTGGATAGAAGTAACTTGTCTTGTGTCCGGAACTGGGGGATATTGAATTGCCAAGATGAAAACTTTCGATCCAATCTTCTGCGGACAGGTAATCAATTACAAGCCAGGGTGTATCTGCATGCTGCTCTTTCAAGTCCTGATCGAACCGGTGCCCGGTTTGTTCGCTGGATGTGCCGAATGGCTCAAGCAGCAAATCAAGTGGTTTGAATTCGCTGGCTGAAAAGTTTTCCTGTGTGGCATCAATCAGAGTCAAGGCCTCGGCGGGATTGTTTGGACATAGCGCTGAGAATATGGCTGGATCATCGTGAAACAGTATTGTTTCGTGCCCTTGCGCTGCCAAAGCCTTGGCCAGGCGCAGTGAAAATCCCGCATCCCCATAGTTGTCGATGACCTTGCAAACTATTCCAATGCGCATATTGTGTGGGCTCCAAATGGAAAGGGCCCCAAAGGGGCCCTGCTTCAAAACATGCTGTGAATCAAATCACTTCACGCGGTTGCGGTATTCTGCTGTACGCGTGTCAATTTCAATTTTGTCACCGATTTCAACAAATGCGGGTACCTGGATTTCAAAACTGGTCGGCTTGATACGCGCGGCCTTCATGATCTTGCCTGACGTGTCGCCACGTACGGCTGGCTCTGTGTACTCTACTTCACGAACAACAGTGGTGGGCAATTCAACGGACAAAGCCTTCCCATCGTAGAACACAACTTCACAGGGCATGCCATCATCCAGGTAGTTCAGTGCGTCGCCCATGTTTTCGGCTTCCACTTCATACTGGTTGTACTCACTGTCCATCAATACGTACATGGGGTCTGCGAAATAGGAGTAAGTCACTTCCTTGCGTTCCAGCATCAACAACTCGAACTTTTCGTCCGCTTTGAAAACGCTTTCCATGCCTGCGCCGGTCAGCAGGTTCTTCATTTTCATTTTCACAACAGCGGCATTGCGGCCGGATTTGTTGTATTCGGTCTTCAAAACCACCATGGGGTCTTTGCCAACCATTACTACGTTGCCTAGGCGAACTTCTTGTGCAGTTTTCATGAGTTTGATGAGGATGTAAAATTCAAGCCCCGTATTGTACTCGAAGTGCTTGATTGCACAAGGCACTTTCGAGTAGGACTGGGGGCTCGTTAATTGGCATGAAAACCGGGGAATGTCTTTTTGATTCAGGCCGATTTAGCCGGCGTTCTATCAAGTACAGGACCTGGGTCCACTTCTATATAGGAAGCGGGTAACAGATCATCCGGTAATACATAAGGACCAACCACCTTGCGGTGTAAGTTGTTTACATGGTTACCCACTGCGGCCACCATTCTTTTGACCTGGTGGTACTTGCCCGTGGTGATCCCCAGTTCCAATTGCCCGCTGGGCAGCAAGTCGGCACGGCTGGCGTAAATAATCTCTGGCTCATCGTCCAGGTCCACCCCTTCCACTAGGCGCTTCAATTGAAGTTCGGTAAATGGACTTGCGCCTGTCACTACATAGATCTTCTCGATTTCCTGCTTTGTTCCAACCTTCCCACTAATAAGGCGGTGGATGAACTGCCCATCATCTGAGAACAACAGTAAACCTGTTGTGTCCAGGTCCAGGCGGCCAGCTGCCTGCAAACCACGCTTTATATAGTGCTTTGGCAGCAGGTCAAATACCGAAGGGTTGTGGCTGGGTAGGTGAGAAGTCTCGTAACCCGCCGGTTTGTGCATCAACAAGTACTTGTATTGGGTGATTTCAAAGGTTTTTCCATCAATTAAAACGGTATCTCCCATGGAAATTTCATCAATTTCGGGATCAATCTGAATTCCGTTGCGAAAAATTTCAGAATTCCAGAAAATATTTTCACACTCACGACGACTTCCAAGTCCTTGTGATTGCAGTACTTTTACGCTTGGTCTAACTTTCATTTGAAGATTCTTTGAATTTATTTGCCAAAAGTGTTTGACAGGTTTCGGATTGATGTGCATAATCTCGTTTCTCTGCTGCACAACAAGCAGCGCGAAACGAAGCAAGCAAGCGGTTCTTCAGGGTTTTAAGCAGTACGAAGAACAGCGATTGTAGCGGAAATTTCGAAGCGATCTTTAACAAGTTAACAGCCGATAAGTGTGGGCACTGACCAGATAGGTTTAAGGTTTGTTCTTTTCTCAAAAAGAATGACTTTGAATCACGATTCAGAGTTAGTGCTCACGGAATAAAGTAAGTGAAGTTCAAATCGTCAAGGTTTGAATAACATCTACTCCGTCGAGTTTAGTAAATTTTGCAGAGATTAAACTGAAGAGTTTGATCCTGGCTCAGATTGAACGCTGGCGGCATGCCTTACACATGCAAGTCGAACGGTAACAGGTCTTCGGATGCTGACGAGTGGCGAACGGGTGAGTAATACATCGGAACGTGCCCAGTAATGGGGGATAGCTCGGCGAAAGCCGGATTAATACCGCATACGCCCTGAGGGGGAAAGTGGGGGACCGCAAGGCCTCACGTTATTGGAGCGGCCGATGGCTGATTAGCTAGTTGGTAGGGTAAAGGCCTACCAAGGCGACGATCAGTAGCTGGTCTGAGAGGACGATCAGCCACACTGGGACTGAGACACGGCCCAGACTCCTACGGGAGGCAGCAGTGGGGAATTTTGGACAATGGGGGAAACCCTGATCCAGCAATGCCGCGTGTGCGAAGAAGGCCTTCG
>JAIXTE010000026.1 GCA_027484315.1 Burkholderiales bacterium
CGGGATCACGACCAAAAGCGGCATTATAAATCGAAGCGGCCTTGGCATCACCCTCACCTTTGACAGTTTGTGCTTCTCTGTACGCTTCGGCCAAAATTACTTCGCGCTGGCGGTCAGCGTCAGCACGAATCTGTTCCGATTCCGCAGCACCGGTTGCCCGAAGGTCATTGGCCACGCGCTTGCGTTCCGCTTCCATGCGGCGAAACACTGATTCACTGACTTCAGGCAGCAAATCCACGCGCTTCAAGCGCACATCCAGAATTTCCACGCCGATTTCGGCCGCTTCATCCTTGATCTTGTCCACAACAGTGTTCATCACGGTTGTGCGCTCGCCAGAAACCATTTGCGGCACTGTGCGTTTGGTGATTTCTTCGTTCAATGCAGACTTGACCACCTGCGACATGCGACTTTGAGCCAAACGGGAATCGCCGCTCAAACGAACAAAATACAGGCGCGGATCAATGATTCGCCACTTGATGTAGGAATCGATCAAGAGGTTCTTCTTTTCGGAGGTAATGAAACGCTCGGGTTCCGGTGTATCAATGGTTTGAATACGCTTGTCCAGAAAAATCACATTCTGGAAGGGCGCAGGCAACTTGAAATACAAACCGGGCTCCTGACGAACCTCATCCACCTGCCCCAGAGCGAACACAATCGCGTACTGGCGCTGGTCGACCACATACAGGCAGGTATTGGCGATAAAAAAGCCGATCAACGCAGCCGCTGCTACAACAAAAATCTTAGGCATGATTAACGAACTCCCCGGTCACGATTACGCATTGCATCGCGAATGCTTGTGTCAACTCCCTCAGCGACGCCCGCACGTGGTGCAGAAGGGCTGGATTCCGCAGCCTTGGCCGCTGCAGCCGCCGCATTGGACGCGTTGCTGGTTTCCTGACTGGATGGGCCAGTTTTCTCGATCAACTTGTCCAAGGGCAAATACAGCAGTTGGCTGTTGCTCTTGGTGTCTACAATAACTTTGGTCACGTTGGTGTAGATTTCCTGCATGGCGTCGAGGTACAGGCGGTCCTTGGTGACTTTGGGTGCTTTCTGGTATTCAGTCAGAATCGCCTTGAAACGTGCCGAATCACCTTCAGACTGCGCAACAACCCGTTCGCGATAACCATTGGCTTCCTCGAGCAGACGGGCGGCGTTTCCTCGCGCTCGCGGAATGACGTCATTGGCGTAAGCTTGGCCGTCATTCTTCAAACGTTCACGGTCCTGACCAGCTTTCACTGCATCATCGAACGCAGCCTGAACCTGTTCGGGTGGCTGAACACCCTGCACCGTCACGCTGGACACCAAAATGCCAGTGCCGTACTTGTCCAGAATTTCCTGCATCACTTCAGCGGTGTTCAAGGCAATCTGTTCACGCCCTTCGTACAGCACAAAGTCCATCTTGCTGCGACCCACCACTTCGCGAATGGCGGTTTCAGCGGCCATTTTCACGGTTTCATCGGGATCAGCTGTGTTGAACAGGTAGGCACCTGCATCCTTCAAGCGATACTGAACCGCGAATTGAATGTCAATGATGTTTTCATCTTCAGTCAACATCAATGCTTCGCGTAGCACTTTGCTTTTCACTTCGTTGCGATAACCCACCTCAACAATGCGGACCTGAGAGGAGTTCACCACTTCATGAGACTGAATTGGGTAAGGCATGCGCCACTGAAAGCCGGGCATGGAGGTGTGGTGGTATTTGCCGAACTGCAATACCACACCCTCGCGACCTTCCTGGACAATGTAAAAACCACTGGCCAGCCAGATCACTACGGCAATACCAATCACGGCAGTGAAGCCCTTGCCGGCATTTTCCATGCTGGGGCCGCCATTAGAACCACCGCCCAAGGGGCCACGGGGACCACCACCATTGCCGCCTTTTTTTCCAAAAAGACGGTTCAGGCGGTTGTTGAAGTCGCGCCAAAGCTCATCGAGGTCGGGTGGGCCATCCTGGCGGTTGCCGGGCCTGCGATTGCCTTGGTCTTGAGGTTTCTGCGGTTCATCGTTGTTCTGATTTCCCGACGAGTTTCTTCCCCAATCCGGATCATTCATTGACATGCTTGTTCCTACTGCTGAAAAATTAGTTGTTATCGTTCAAGCCCACTGCAATTCATCCGACTGCGTGTCTGCACCCCTGCTTTGAGCATAGAAGTTGCCTGCAAGTTCAGTCAAACATTCACGAAGTTCGGCGATTCCCAAACCATAGCGTGCACTGACAGCCACGGACAAAATCTTACCATTGCCGTCGCGCTCGACTTCTACGGAACGCTCGCAGGCATCTATTTTGTTCCAGATAATCACCTGCGGTACATCACCCGCTTCAATCTCTTGCAAAACCTTGTTCACCTCGGCAATCTGGCTGTGGCGCACCAGTGAGCTGGCGTCCACAACATGCAGCAGTAAATCGGCATGTACGGCACTTTCCAGGGTTGCCTTGAAGGCATCCACCAAAGAATGAGACAAGTCGCGTATGAACCCGACCGTGTCGGACAACGCCATGTCCACTTTGGGTGCCAGCCACACGCGACGTGTGGTGGTGTCCAGCGTGGCAAACAGTTGGTCCGCCGCATAAGCCTTGTCACTGGCGATGCAATTGAACAGCGTGCTTTTGCCTGCGTTGGTGTAGCCCACAATGGCCACTGTGAATTGCCCGCGGCGCTCACGCTGACGGCGCTGAGTTTGCCGCTGCTTCTGAAGTTTTTCCAGGCGGGTTTTCAACTGCTTGACCTTTACACCGATCAGGCGGCGATCCGTTTCCAGCTGGGTTTCACCCGGACCACGCATGCCGATGCCGCCCTGTTGGCCGTACAGTTCAGCATTGCCACGCACCAGGCGCGACGCCATGTATTGCAATTGAGCCAGCTCAACTTGCAACTTGCCTTCGAAACTTCTTGCCCGAATGGCAAAGATATCGAGAATCAGGCCCGTACGGTCAATGACACGACGGCCAAGTGCCTTCTCAAGGTTTCGTTGTTGGGCAGGGCTTAGGCTATGGTTGAAAATAATCAGTTCCACATCCTCAGCTTCGCAGTGCGCAAGAATTTCCTGCACCTTGCCTGAACCGATGAATGTTGCGGAATCTGGGGAGCGTTTTTTGGACACAAAAGTGCCGATCACTTCTGCACCTGCAGAGGTGGCCAGCAGAGCAAGCTCATCGACACTTTCTCGGAACTCGTGTTGACCTAGGTCGAGTGCAACCAGGGAACTACGAGTCATCTCAAACCACGGATCGTTTGGAAAGTGAAGATAAGATTACTCCTTCACCTCGGGGGTGAACGTGACTGCGCGGCCTGGCACAACGGTTGAGATCGCGTGCTTGTAAACCATTTGGGTCACTGTGTTACGCAGCAAAACCACGTATTGATCAAAAGACTCGATTTGGCCTTGCAGCTTGATGCCGTTAACCAAATAAATGGACACGGGTACATGCTCTTTGCGCAGCAAATTGAGGAAGGGGTCTTGTAGTAGTTGCCCTTTGTTACTCATAACAGCTCCAGACTCTGTGTTGATATTATTAAATGTCAAAGCTTTTGGCTCGTCACGCTTAGTTTACAGAAAGCGCTTGTGGGTGCCAAACACAAGCCCTTCTTTTGTTGATATGGACACTCTTTTTACATAAAAAGTTCAAAACCACCGCCAATGAGTCAAAACGGTGGAGTTCGCCTGTTCAAGCCGGAGAAAGCTCCAACCATTGAGACAGGCGTGGCCGTTGAATAAACTCATCCTGAAAGCGACTCAATTTGGCTGTGGACTGAGGAAGCCTGTTGGCCCATTCCAGTGTCAGGGATGGGTCATACCACAGGGCTTTGGCAACCACCTCGGCACTGATGTTGGCCGGGTCGCAGATCAAGGCAAAGCGGTCATCACCACGCACCACAGCCAACAAACCAATCACACCGTGTTCAATCAACTGGCTCAGTATCTCATCGAGTTGGTCTGGCGGCACCTTGGCGAACACCCGAAGTTCTTCCATGGTCATGCCTGGTTTTGCCTGCTGGCGCGACTTCTCAAGTTCAACCAGCACACTGAGGCCTTGCAACCAACGCTCACCGGGGCGATTGCTGGGGTTCCAGTAGCCTGTGCGGGCGACTGGCAAGGCCGCGACTGTGCTGGCACCCAGCAGAACAATAATCCAGCTGACATAAATCCACAGCAAGAAGATTGGAAATGCAGCGAGCGCGCCATACAAGGCGGTGTAACTGGGGAAATGCGTAATGTAAGCCGCAAACCCACGCTTGGACACCTCGAACAGGATGGCCGCCATCAGCCCCCCCATCAAGGCGTCTTTCCAGTGCACAGCCCGGTTGGGCACAATCCGGTAGATAAAGGCAAAAGCAAGAACAGTCAGGGTGAGTGGCACCAGGTTCAAGGCGGGAAACATGCCGCCAAGCACCGGATTCACGCCGGCCATGGTTTCACCAATCAAGGCTGTGGACACGCTGATACTTAACCCGATCAATACAGGAGCAAGGGACAACACGGCCCAATACAAAACTACCTTGTTGATAATGGAGCGCTGGCGCTTGACGTTCCAGATCTGGTTGAACACCCTGTCCACAGTAAACATGGTGGTCAAGGCCGTGATACCCAAAAATACGATACCGATGGCGGTAAGTCCTTTCGCCTTGTCAGAGAACTGCGTGACATAAGTCAAAATGGTTTCTGACAGGGTTTCGGGAAAAAAGCTTTCAATCAAATAACCCTGCAGCGATGTTTGCAGGCGATCAAACATTGGGAATGCCGTGAAAATCGCAAGAACCACTGTGGCCAACGGCACAAGGGACAATACCGTTGTAAACGTGAGGCTGGCTGCCACCTGAGGCAATTGCTGCTCGTTGATTCGCTGACCGACCAAACGCATGAAGGCAATCCACCAATGCAAGTTCAAGGGGGTCAACTCCACTTCTTTGGCACTGAAGGCGCGGCGTGCGCCTTGCATGAAGCGCTGGCGGCGGCTGCGAGCGTTTTCGTCAGGCTTGTGGATGGTCTTGAAACTCTTGGTCTCAGTTGTTTCTGAAGGTGCGGCTGAACTCATGCGCTTCGATACAATAGGGGTTCCAACAGTCCCCATGATACCCCCTAAGCATGATTGAAGTATTGGTCCTGTACTACAGCCGCCATGGCGCCACCGAGCAACTGGCTCGGGAAATCGCCTTGGGCATTGATTCGGTGAAAGGTGCGTCAGCCCGTGTTCGCACCGTGCCGACGGTGTCCGCAACCACAGAGGCCACTGAATCTGACATTCCCGAACAAGGCCCCCCTTATGCAGAACGGAGCGACTTGCAAGAGTGTGCCGGTTTGGCCTTGGGGTCCCCCACCCGATTTGGCAATATGGCTGCATCAATGAAATATTTTATTGACGGCACCGTGGGCAGCTGGCTTGCTGGCGATTTGATCAACAAACCATTTTGCGTGTTCACCAGCACAGGTAGCCTGCACGGCGGCCAGGAAACCACGCTGACCAGCATGGCACTGCCCCTGATACACCACGGTATGCTTTGGTTGGGTATCCCCTATTCCGAGCAGGCCCTGAACGACACCACCACAGGCGGCACCCCCTACGGCGCCACACATTGGGCAGGTGGGCAAGGTCAAAACCCGATTTCGGAACACGAAAAAACACTGGCCCGAGCCCAAGGCGTTCGCTTGGCCAAGGCAGCAATTGCATTACAACAGATGGACAAAAACCAATGAGCAGCACCCCCGATTTGAAATCCACCCGCCAGAAAGCCTATTGGGTTTCTGTTGCCAGCCTGTTGGGCCTGATCGCCCTGTGTGTGGTCTGGGAGCTGTTTGTCGCTCCCCTGCGCCCCGGCGGCAGCTGGCTGGTACTAAAAGTGCTTCCCTTGTTGCTCATCGTGCCTGGTATTTTCAAACAGCGGGTGCGAACCTATCAGGCCACTTCACTGCTGGTGTGGCTGTACTTCGCCGAAGGCGCCACACGGGCCAGTTCAGACCCGGCATTGGCTTCGCAGTTGATGGCGGGCCTTGAAGTGTTGCTGACAGTAGTACTGTTCGCCAGCGTCAGCGTGTACGCCCGCACCTACAAGATTCCGAAAGTAAAGGCCGCCTGACACCATGAGCGAGTTTCTCGACCAATTGTGCAAACGCGTGCCCGGTTTGATTCTCAAAACCGAAGGGGCGGACGTTGCCCACGCCTGCACCGATTGGCGAAAGCGCTACCAAACCAGCGCACTGGCAGTGTTGGAACCGATGAACACCTCGCAGGTTCAGGCGATTGTCAAGGTGTGTGATGAATTCAATATCGCTATTTCTACTCAGGGCGGCAACACGGGCCTGGTCGGTGGTGCAGTTCCTGCGGCAGCAGGCGAGGCCGCTGCGCGCCAACACGTGGTCCTGAAAACAGGCAGGCTGCGCGAAGTCTTGAAGCTGGATGAAAGCAATCTGACGCTGACCGCGAGTGTGGGCTACACCCTGTTTGAAATTCAGGAATATGCGCAGGCACATGGTTTTTTGTTTCCGCTCAGTCTGGCCTCGGAAGGCACCTGCACCTTGGGAGGCAACCTAGCCAGCAATGCTGGGGGCGTTGCCGTGCTACGTTACGGCAACACGCGCGAACTGTGTCTGGGGCTTGAGTTTGTGGATGCACAAGGCCAACTGTGTGGCGACCTGCGCGGCTTGCGCAAGAACAACACGGGTTATGACCTTCGGCATTTGATGATTGGCTCGGAAGGTACTTTGGGCGTGGTCACCAAGGCCTGCATGAAAGTGGTTCCTGCACCAAAAAGCCGTTGCGTGGCCTGGCTGAATGTAGACAGCATTCAGGCTGCGGTGGATGCATTGGCCTTTGTACAAGGGCATTTGTACGGTGAACTGAGCAGCTACGAATGGATGAATGCCCAAGCAATTGATGTTGTTCAAACCCACTTCCCTGCCAAGGCACCCAAGTCACCGCTTGCCGGTGACCATGTGCTGGCAGAGTTCACGTCACTGGGCAGCGAAAACGATTTGCGCGACCGCGTCACCGAGACGCTGGAACTGTTGCTGGAGAATCAAACCAGCGTACGAAACATCACCCTTGCGCAGAATGGCCGGGAAATGGACACCTTCTGGGCTTTGCGTGAAAACATATCGGAAGCCCAGGCCAAGGAAGGGTTGAATGTGAAACACGATGTGGCTTGCGCGGTATCGCAACTGCCCCTGTTTCACGACATGGCGTTGAATGCGATTGCGGAACACGGCGTGGATGTGAACCCCATCCTGTTCGGCCACTTGGGCGATGGCAACCTTCACTTCAATTTGTCGGCGCCGAAAGGTACTGATTCTGCTTCGTTCTTGAAGCAACACCAAGACTTGCTCAACAGCCTGGTACATGAAACGATTTTGCAATGTGGGGGCACCGTGTCTGCTGAACACGGCATTGGCCAGTTGAAAGCTGAACTGTTGCGCGAGATCACTTCAGCGGGCAACTACCGAATGTTCCAGGCGATCAAGTTGGCCATGGACCCGAAAAACCTGTTCAATCCAGGCAAACTGGTGCTGATGTAACACCGCGACCGAGACTCATTTCGGCGGAGTTTTGTTTGTCAACTCGGCGAGGATTGCAGGTTGCGCACAGAAAACCGCTTGTCCTTTTTTGAACGAAGGCCTTGCATTCATCCCAGCCCAACAAAAAACATGGTTGGGCCGGGATGTCGCCCTGCAGGCGAACATTCAAGCCTTGTTCAAATCGGGCGGTTTTCTTTAAAGTGCGAAACCAGCAAAACCTCTGCCGAGTTGCCTTATCAACGCCGGTTGCTAAATCACCACCGGGTTGACGAACCTCCGCCAGTTGCTGAATCACAGCCCGGTTGACGAACCACCGCCAGTTGCTGAATCACCGCCAGTTGCTGAATCATCGCCCGGTTGACGAACCACCGCCAGTTGCTGAATCACCGCCAGTTGCGCATTCACCGCCGGTTTACGGCCCGATCCGCAGCGATGTTCCAATGGCTCGCCATTCAAGAAAACCTGCCCGCTTGAATTCAGTCGCTGCGGTCGGCTGTAAGCCGACACCAAGCGCTGCTGCGCTTTTTTGCAGCGCTTGGTGAGTCAGACTGAATTCAAAAAGGGATCAACAGGTTTTCAGGCATGCCATTGGAATTCGCGCTGATGGGACAAGAAATCAGGCCAGTGAATCATTGGAGTCTGCGCTGATGGGTCAGAGCACCGGTCAGGACAAAGGCGATGCATGCTTGGCCATTTTCGCCAGTGCATCTTCAACCACCTGCCAATTGTTGGCTTTCAACAAGGTTGAATCGGACAGCACCTGCCGATACAAACGCCCACCCGCCTGCCCATGAAACAAGCCCAACCAGGATTTGGTGATGTTGCGAATGGATTCGCCCTGGCTCAGTTGCTGATGTGCGTAACTTCGCAATTCATCAATGACATCAAAACGGGTTTTGGCTTGCTCGGCTGTATTGCCCAATTCAAAGCCCTCTTTTTCAGCGATGATTTCATCAAACCGGGCAAGCAGCCAGGGGTTGCTGTAGGCTTCGCGGCCGATCATGCAGCCGTCAGCCCACTGCAAGTGGGCTTGAATTTCTTCAATGGTGGTAATGCCACCATTCAAAATGAACTGCAAACCGGGAAAGTGCTGCTTCAACCGCTTGACCACTTCATAACGCAAAGGTGGAATATCCCGGTTTTCCTTTGGCGAAAGGCCTTTCAAGACAGCATTTCGCGCATGAACGATGAAGGTTTGGCAACCCGCTTCGCTGACCTTGCCCACAAAGTCGTACAGCATGTTCTCGGTTTCGTCGTAGTCAAGCCCGATGCGGTGCTTGACAGTGACTTCAAGTTGGCAATTGTCTCGCATAGCTTTGACACAATCGGCCACCAAGTCAGGCTCAGCCATCAGACACGCGCCGAATGAGCCTTTCTGAACACGTTCAGAAGGGCAACCAACGTTCAAATTCAACTCGTCGTAACCCGCCTGCTCGATCCATTTTGCACATTGGCCCAAATGATCTGGATCACTGCCACCAACCTGAAAAGCCACCGGGTGCTCTTCTTCGTTAAAGGCCAGGAAACGTTTTCTGTCGCCGAACACCAGCGCACCAGTGGTGATCATCTCGGTGTAAACCCAAGTGTGTTGGCTGATGGCACGGTGGAACCTGCGGCAGTGCCGGTCGGTCCAGTCGATCATCGGGGCAACGGATAGGGTTCTGGGTTTGAATGTCATGCTGCGTACTTTACAAACAAAAAGGGCGAGGCCAAAGCCACGCCCCTTTCAAAACCTGACCGAAATCAGGCTACAGACCGTTCAAATACTGCTTACGCAGCGTCACGGCTGGCTTTCTTGCGCTCATGTTCTTTCAGGAAACGCTTGCGAATACGAATGTTCTTCGGTGTGATTTCCACCAGTTCGTCTTCAGCAATGAATTCCACCGCGTATTCCAGGTTCATCTGGATTGGAGGAACCAGGCGAACGGCTTCATCGGTACCCGATGAGCGAACGTTGGTCAGCTGCTTGCCCTTGATGGGGTTCACAACCAGGTCGTTGTCACGGCTGTGAATACCAATCACCATGCCTTCGTACAGGGCTTCACCCGGGGACACGAACATGCGACCACGGTCTTGCAGTTTCCACAAGGCGTAAGCAACCGCATCGCCATCATCCTGGGAAATCAACACACCGTTGTGGCGCTCGGCGGAACCGCCTTCACGAATAGGTGCGTACTGGTCAAACACGTGACTGATCAAGCCCGTGCCGCGTGTCAGGGTCATGAAGTCACCCTGGAAGCCGATCAAACCACGTGCTGGAATTTTGTATTCCAGACGAACGCGGCCTTTGCCATCAGGTGACATGTCGAGCAGGTCACCCTTACGGCGGCCCAGTTCTTCCATCACACCGCCCTGGTGTGAATCTTCCACATCCACGGTCAACATTTCATAGGGCTCGCACTTCACACCGTCGATATCCTTGAACACCACGCGTGGACGTGACACGGCCAACTCGTAGCCTTCACGACGCATGTTTTCCAGCAGAATGGTCAGGTGCAATTCACCACGGCCAGACACTTCAAACACGGTGTCGTCGTCAGTGTCTTTGACACGCAAGGCCACGTTGGCTTTCAATTCACGCTGCAAACGGTCACGCAGCTGGCGGCTGGTTACAAACTTGCCTTCACGGCCAGCCAATGGTGATGTGTTCACCATGAAGTTCATGGTCAATGTTGGCTCGTCAATCGCCGGAATTTCCAGACCTTCCACTGCATCGGGTGCGCAAATGGTGGTTCCAATACCGATTTCTTCAATGCCGTTGATCAGGCAAATGTCGCCGGCTTGAGCCTGCTCTTCCTGAATACGCTCCAATCCACGGAATTTCAAAACCTGGTTGATGCGGCCGTTGAATGGGACGCCGTCCGGACCATTGACGCAGGTTACCTGCTGGCCTACACGCACAGTACCGCGCTTGATACGGCCAATGCCGATCTTGCCCACGTAGCTGTTGTAATCCAGCGATGTGATCTGGAACTGCAAGGGGCCGTTGGGGTCGTCATCACGAACAGGCACGTACTTCAAAATGGCTTCGAACAGTGGGCGCATATCGCCTTCACGCACATCGGGCGTGTTGCCAGCGTAGCCGTTCAAACCGGATGCATAAACAATCGGGAAGTCCAGCTGTTCATCAGAGGCACCCAGTTTGTCGAACAGGTCGAAAGTCTGGTCGATTACCCAGTCAACGCGCGCGCCTGGACGGTCTACCTTGTTCACCACCACGATTGGTTTCAAACCCAGGGCCAAAGCCTTGCGGGTTACAAAACGGGTCTGGGGCATTGGGCCTTCAACCGCATCCACCAGCAACAACACAGAGTCAACCATCGACAGCACACGTTCCACTTCACCACCGAAGTCGGCGTGTCCTGGTGTGTCAACGATGTTGATGTGGGTGCCTTCGTATTCAACCGCGCAGTTCTTGGCCAGAATCGTGATACCACGTTCCTTTTCAATGTCGTTGCTGTCCATCACGCGTTCTTCGAGTTTTTCGTTCTCGCGGAAGGTGCCGGATTGGCGAAGTAGTTGGTCAACCAGTGTGGTTTTGCCGTGGTCCACGTGGGCGATAATTGCAACGTTACGTAATGCGCGTGTCATAGATTTACCTGAATCAATCTGTCGGGTCGAAGCAAGGCGCCCTTCCCATCCGTTTCTAAAATGCCTGTGCCCATGAAATAGGGCTCGCCTTTGAAGGCCGTGCTGTTTAAATCTGCGTTCACATCCTGCGCGGGGGCTTCTCCGTACACCCGCACTCGCCCCGGTTTGGTATCAACCATATCCAGTGGCAACCGTTGCCCGTGCGAAAACCGCCGCGCAAACTCATTGTTCAATTCCACTTTGCCCAGGCTGCCCAACAAGGCGTCTACCGGGAAAAGCACTGCATCCAAAGCGTCAAAGGGGGTTTCCGATTCACCGAGCACTTTGAGTGCATCCAGGGTGTACGCGCGTTCCACTTTCAAGTCACCAATCGCGGTACGCCGCAATTCCGTGAGATAGCCCGCGGTGCCCAAGGCCTTGGCGATGTCCTCACCCAAGGTGCGCACGTAGGTGCCTTTGCTGCAATTTACTTCCAGTTCAATGGTGCAAGCGTTTTCACTGCTTTGCCCATTGTGCTCAAACTTGATGACATCCAGTTGATGGATCACCAGGGTTCGGGCAGGTCTGTCCAATTCAATGCCTTCGCGAGCATACTCGTACAAAGGCTTTCCGTCTTTCTTTAACGCTGAAAACATCGGGGGCGTCTGTTGAATTTCTCCAACAAACTGTGCGCACACCTGTTTTACTTCGTCTTCGGTGATGGTTTCAAGGGCACGGGTGCTGACTTGCGTCAACTCGCCTTCGGCATCGCCGGTGTTGCTGGCATAACCCAAGCGAACCGTGGTTCTGTAGGTTTTGCTGGCGTCAATCAAATCTGCTGCAAATTTGGTGGCTTCACCAAACATCAAGGGCAACAGGCCACTGGCCAATGGGTCCAATGTGCCGGTGTGCCCGGTTTTCTCGGCACGGTACAAGCGCTTGACGATTTGCAAAGCCTGATTGGACGAGAAACCCCGGCATTTGTCGAACAACAACACGCCCGACAAATTCCGCCTTGGCTGCTTAATCCCCACTGCCGTCGCCACCGCCGTCGGTGCCGGTCGAATCCGAAGCACCACCACCCTCGCCTTTCAGCGCGCGGTCAATCATCAGGGACATTTCTGCCCCACGCTCAACCGACTGGTCGTGCTTGAATCGCAAGGTGGGCACGGTGTGAATGTGCAGCTTCTTGAAAATCATATTGCGCAAGTAGCCCGACGAATCGTTCAAGGCTTCCTCGGTGGTTTCGGCTGACCCGGTCAGTACCGAAAAATACACGGTGGCATAGGCGTAGTCGGGTGTCAGTTCCACATCTGTGATTGTGACGAACCCAAGCCGCGGGTCTCGCAACTCGCGGGGGATCAGCTCAGCCAGGTCTTTCTGGATTTGCTCGGCAACCCGAATGCCTCTGGCTGGTGCTTTTTTCTTGTGACGCATACTTTCCTTTTCAAACCCCCGCAGCCATTACAGCTGCGTACGGGCCACTTCCTTCACTTCAAATGCTTCCAGGATGTCGCCAACCTGGATGTCGTCGTAGTTGTGCAGCTGCAAGCCACATTCAAAGTTCTGACGCACTTCCTTGGCGTCGTCCTTGAAGCGCTTGAGCGAGGCCAACTGGCCTGTCCAGATCACCACGTTGTCGCGCAACAAGCGGACACCCGCGCTGCGGCGGATGAGGCCGTCGGTAACCATACAGCCTGCGACGGAACCCACTTTGGAGATCTTGTACACCTCGCGGATTTCAACGTTGCCGATGATTTCCTCTTTCTTGTCGGGTGTCAGCATGCCGGTCATGGCGGCCTTGATTTCGTCTACCGCGTCATAAATGATGTTGTAGTAGCGAATGTCCACACCGTTGTTCTCGGCAGTTTTGCGTGCGCCCTGGTCGGCACGCACGTTAAAGCCGATGATGACCGCCTTCGATGCAACTGCCAGGTTGACGTCAGATTCACTGATACCACCCACTGCAGCGTGCACAACCTGCACCTTGACTTCGTCAGTCGACAGTTTCTGCAATGCATGCGACAAGGCTTCCTGTGAACCCTGCACGTCTGCTTTCAGAATCACGGCCAGGCTCTTGACCTCGCCTTCGGCCATCTGCTCGAACATGTTTTCCAGCTTGGCAGCCTGTTGCTTGGCCAGCTTGACGTCGCGGAACTTGCCTTGACGGAACAGGGCAATTTCACGGGCCTTGCGTTCGTCTGGCAGCACGATGACTTCTTCGCCTGCTGCTGGCACATCGCTCAAACCCTGAATTTCAACAGGGATTGACGGGCCGGCTGAGTCGATTGAACGACCATTTTCGTCCACCATGGCGCGAACACGGCCAAATGCAGAACCTGCCAGGACCACGTCGCCTTTTTTCAAGGTGCCGCTTTGTACCAGCACGGTGGCCACTGGGCCACGGCCTTTGTCCAGTCGTGATTCGACTACCAGGCCTTTGGCCGGTGCGTCGATCTGGGCTTTCAGTTCCATCACTTCGGCCTGCAAAAGCACTTGCTCGAGCAGGTCGTCGATGCCTTTACCTGTTTTCGCAGAAACAGGCACCATCGGTGAGTCGCCACCGTATTCTTCTGGCACGACTGAATGGGTAATCAATTCCTGTTTTACACGATCCGGATTGGCATCGGGTTTGTCGATCTTGTTGATCGCCACTACCAAGGGCACATTGGCCGCCTTGGCGTGGTGAATCGCTTCAATGGTTTGGGGCATCACGCCGTCATCGGCAGAAACGACCAGAATCACGATGTCGGTTGCTTTGGCACCACGGGCACGCATGGCTGTAAACGCTTCGTGACCTGGGGTATCCAGAAAGGTGATCATGCCGCGTTCAGTTTCAACGTGGTAGGCACCGATGTGCTGAGTAATGCCACCGGCTTCGCCAGATGCAACCTTTGCGCTACGGATGTAATCCAGCAACGATGTTTTACCGTGGTCAACGTGACCCATGACGGTGACCACCGGTGCGCGGGGCACGGATGGCGATTCGGAATGGGCTACACCTGCCTCTTCGATCATGGCTTCCGGATCGTCGAGTTTTGCGGCAATCGCCTTGTGACCCAATTCCTCGGTCACGATCATGGCGGTGTCCTGATCCAGTACCTGGTTGATGGTGACCATTTGGCCCATCTTCATCAGGCACTTGATCACTTCAGCGGCCTTGACTGACATCTTGTGGGCCAGTTCAGCCACAGTGATGGTTTCGGGCACATGCACGTCACGCACTACAGGCTCTGTAGGCTGGTTAAAATTGGTTTGTTCCTGGCTGTGGCGGCTATTCTTGCCTTTGGGGCCTTTCCATCCACCGGCACCCGTGCGGCCAACACCGGTTTCACCACGTGTTTTCAAGCCACCGCGACGGCGGCCCGGCTCTTCCTTGGCACCAACCGGGCGTACACCCTTGCGGCCACGTTCAGCTGCTGCGGCAGCATCTTCCTCAGAAGGTGCTGCGGCTGCGGCAACCACAGGCTTTTCAACTTTCTTGACTGTGGGCTTGGGTGGTTCGACAGGCTCTTCAGCCTTCATGACCTTGGAAGGCTGGGACATCATGCGGTTGATGGCGGCCACTTCGGCCTCTGCAACCTTGCGGGCGCGTTCCTGGTTGGCACTGGCCTTGGCAGCATCTTCAGCAGCTTTCTTGGCAAGCTGTTCAGCTTTCAAGGCATCGGCGGCACGCTGTTCGCGGGCTTTGGCTTCTGCTGCACGTGCAGCTTGGGCTGCTTCATCCTGTTTGTCCGCCTCTTCTTCTGCCTTGCTTGGCTTGGCGCTTTCAGCTTTGGCAAGCTCCACGGCTTCGTGGGCCAGGCGCTCTTCCTCGGCGCGTTGGCGGGCTTCTTCCTGAAGCTTCAGTTCGCGTTCGCGTTCTTGCTCCAGCTTGGCCTGTTTTTCTTTCAGTTCGGCTTCCTGGCGGGCTTTCAATTCGGCCTGGCGCTGAATTTCAGCATCGCGGCGGGCTTGTTCAGCCGGGTCCAGCTGGGCTTCCATCACGGGTTCGCTTTCGCCTGCCTTCTCGGCACGTTGAACAAAAACGCGCTTCTTGCGAACTTCAACCTGAACAGTGCGCGCGCGGCCACCGGGACCTGCTTGCTTGATTTCGCTGGTCTGCTTGCGGGTGATGGTGATTTTCTTCTGACCGCTTTCGGATCCATGCGCTTTTTGCAGGCTTTCCAAAAGCTTTCCCTTGTCAGCTTCAGTAACTGCATCTGCCTCAGAATTTTTGCTCACGCCAGCAGATTTGAACTGCTCCAAAAGAACGTCGGCGGGCATTTTCAATTCTGCTGCAAACTGTGCGACTGTGGTACTGGTCATCTACTCTTCCTTCAAATTCCCGTGCTGACCGGGCCACGTGACCCGGTTCGACTCAACTCAATTTTTCTAATGCGGCTCTTTATTCGAACCAGTGCGCACGCGCTTTCATAATAATGTCGCGTGCACGGTCTTCTTCGATACCGGCGATTTCAACCAACTCGTCTACAGCCAACTCGGCCAGACCTTCGCGGTCAGCAATTTCAGCGGCAGCAAGCTTTCCTACGAGTTCAGCGTCTACGCCCTCGATGGACATCAGGTCGCCAGCGCCTTCCACGATTTCCTCGCGTGCAATGGCTTCGGTCAACAGCGCATTTCGTGCGCGGGTACGAAGTTCTTCCACGGTGTCTGCGTCAAATGCTTCGATTTCCTGCATTTCCGCCAAAGGAACATAAGCCACTTCTTCCAGGCCTGTGAAACCTTCTTCGATCAGGATGTTGGCCACGTCTTCGTCCACGTCCAGCTTGCTGGTGAACAGGGCGCGAAGCTTGCCGATTTCCTCTTCTGAACGCTTGGCAGATTCTTCGGGTGTCATGATGTTGATTTGCCAACCGGTGAGGTCAGAAGCCAAGCGAACGTTTTGACCGCTGCGACCAATGGCTTGGGCCAGTTCGGCTTCGTCCACCACCACTTCCATGACGTGCTGGTCTTCGTCGACTACGATGGACTGAACCGTGGCTGGCGACAAGGCACCAATGACAAACTGGGCCGGGTCTTCAGACCACAACACGATATCTACGCGCTCGCCACCCAATTCCTGGGTTACAGCCTGCACGCGTGAACCACGCACACCCACACAGGTGCCAATGGGATCAATGCGGCGGTCATGGGCCAGCACTGCAATTTTTGCGCGCATGCCGGGGTCACGTGAAGCGCCCTTGATTTCCAGGTGGCCCTGTTCGATTTCAGGCACTTCCATGGCGAACAAGGCCTTGATGAATTCAGGCGAGGTGCGCGACAGAATGACTTGCTGACCACGGGCCATGCGATCCACTTTCCAGAGGAAAGCGCGCACACGGTCACCGGGGCGCAGGCTTTCACGCGGAATCATTTGATCGCGGGGCAAGCGGGCTTCGATGCGACCGCTTTCCACGATGGCGTCACCGCGCTCCATGCGCTTAACTTGACCGATCACGATTTTGTCACCGCGATCCAGGAAGTCCTGGAGAATCTGTTCGCGCTCGGCATCACGGACGCGCTGCAGAATGACCTGCTTGGCAGCCTGGGCACCGATACGACCAAATTCAACTGGCTCAAGTTCTTCTTCAATGAAGTCGCCCATTTCAGCTTCGGGGTCATTCTTCAAGGCCTGATCCAGCACCATTTGGTAGGCAGGGTCATAAAAATCTTCTTCTGTAACCACTTCCCAGCGACGGAAGGTGTCGTAGTCGCCTGTATCGCGGTCGATGGACACGCGCACGTCTACTTCCTCGTCGAAGCGCTTCTTGGTTGCGGAAGCCAATGCCAGTTCAAGCGCGCCAAATACGATGTCTTTTTCAACATTCTTTTCACGCGCTAACGCATCAACCAATAAAAGCAACTCACGGCTCATTCCAAGGCTCCTAAAACTTTAGATGGGGGACCAGACGGGCACCCGCCAAATCAGCTATTTCAAAATCAATCAGGTAAGGTTCGGCTTTTTTTCCATCGGGTGTTACCAGGACACCCCAGGATTGTTCTTTGCCTTGCTGCAATACACCTTTGAACTGCTTCTGGTTGTTGATGGGTCGCTTGAACTTCAGCGTCACTTCTTCGTTCAGAAAACGTTCAAAATCTTTTTTTCGACGCAGGACGCGGTCCACACCCGGCGAGGAAATCTCGAGCCGGTCGTAATTCACGTTTTCCACGGTGAACAGGTGCGTCAACTGGTGACTGACACGCTCGCAATCTTCAACGGTCACGCCGTTGGGCGAGTCGATCATGATGCGCAACAGGCCGTTGCCCTCACGCTCAATGTCGGCCACTTCAAGGCCAAGGGAAAGGATCACTGCGTCAGCTTCTGTGACCCACTGTTCAGACCAGACGCCAGACCAGGAGTTGCCAACAAATTCTTCAGGATTGATCACTTCGCTTCTCTTCGCCTTACTTTCATTCAATTTTCTTAATTACCGGCTTCGCCACACATTGGCTGCTGATTCACAACTCTTCTACAGCTTAAAACCGCCGCACCAAAAAAAAATGGGCCTGTAAGCCCACTTCATTTGAGACACCCTTTTTGGAGTGGGCGCTCAGGCAGCCTCAGAGAATAACTGAAACTGCCTTTGTTTTCAAGCAATTTCCTGCACCAACTACGCGGCAGGCGCCTTTCTACGACGACGTTGCTGAGGCTTCTGCTCTGAAGCGGGGCCAGCACTTCGTGCGGGCCCACGACCAGCGGAAGGACCACCGGGGCGGCCTGCACCGGGGCGCTTGCCAGCAGCACCAAACTTCCCGGGTCCTGCACTGTTGCCATTACCGCCAGTGCGGTTGCCGTTGCGCTCGCCAGTGCGGCCATTGCCACCATTTCTGGACAAGCCCCCCGCAGAGGAGAGGTTGTTCTGATTGCTCAAGGCCGCTGCTGCTGTCGCACCCGACACGGTGAGGTACGTCTGAGTGGGCGTGGTGAAGGCCAGACCTGGGTCAATCAAAGGTTGGCCGTTGCGGCGCTTGTTATTTTTGGAACCGATATTTTTCTGGTCACGACGGATAGCACCCTCCTGGGCCGACTCGTCCACTTTCAAGCCCAGTGACTGCATGTAGGACATGGCCTCCAGTGCTTCCATTTCCATGTGACGGCCGCGCTTCAAGGTGGACGGCATCATGATGTCGCCAAAACGGGTGCGGATCAGACGACTGACGGTCAGTTTGCAGGCTTCAAACATGCGGCGCACTTCGCGATTGCGCCCTTCTTTCAAGCCGACCTTGTACCAGCGGTTTGCACCTTCGCCACCAGCCACATCCACGTACAGGAATTTGGCTGGGCCGTCATCCAGTTGAATGCCGGTGAGCAGTTGCTGGCGTTGTTCTTCGGTGAGCTCGCCCAAGATGCGCACGGCATATTCGCGCTGCACTTCATAACGTGGGTGCATAAGGCGGTTTGCCAGGTCACCAGATGAGGTGAAAAGCAACAGGCCTTCGGTGTTGAAGTCGAGTCGGCCCACTGCGATCCACTTGCCATTGGATATTTTTGGCAATTTCTGGAATACGGTGGTGCGCCCTTGCGGGTCGTCCATGGAAACAATTTCCCCAGCGGGTTTGTGGTAAATCAACACACGGGGGGGCTTGGACTTGTTCTTGCGCTGGATGAGCCGACCATTGACGCGAACCTGATCGGTTGGCAGCACGCGCTGCCCCAGGTGGGCAGGCTCAGCGTTAACGGACACCCTGCCGGCCACAATCAGTTCTTCCATTTCACGGCGAGAGCCCATTCCAGAGTCGGCGAGCACTTTGTGCAATTTGGGGGCCAGTTCTGGATCCAGGCGAACGTTCAGCTTGCTGCGGTTCTTGCCGGCGCTGCCTACGTCTTCTGACTTCAGGCCTTCAACCTGGTTCAGCACTTCGCCCCATTCCATGTCCTGGCCTTCGGAGTCCATGCTGACGGCGACCGTTTCCACGGGGGTGCCGGTTTCTAGGTTTTCAGTTGGTTTGCGCTTGTTGGTTCTCATCGTTTTCCGCTGTGTCGCTGTCATCCTGATCAAAAGGAATGACTTTTTGTAATTCATCTGCCAGCTGCTGATCTTTTTCGTCGTCCAGTGCCGGTAATTCGCTCAGGCTGGCCAGGTTCAGGTCAGCCAAAAATTGAGGCGTTGTGGCCCAGAGCGCGGGGCGCCCCGGGGCATCGCGGTGGCCGATTGCATCGATCCAGCCGCGGTCTTCCAGGGCCTTCATGACCTGGGTCGAAACGGTGACACCACGGATGGACTCAATGTCGCCCCGGGTTACGGGTTGTTTGTAGGCAATGATTGCCAGCGTTTCCAAAGTGGCCCTGGAATACTTCGGGGGCTTCTCCGGGTTCATTTGTTCCAGGTAGCGCTTGACGTCGTCACGGGTCTGAAAACGCCAGCCTGTTTTCACCTGCACCAGTTCCAGCCCCTTGTTGGTCCAGTCTCGCCGCAAGTCTTCAAGCAAAGTGGTGATGACCGCTGTGTCAAGGGCACCGTCGAACAGACGGGTGAGCTCTTTCACGGCGATGGGCTCTACAGAGCAGAGCAATGCGGCTTCCAATATGTTTTTAGCGCGCTGGGGATCCATCCAGGCGGACTCACTTTAAGAAATTCAGGTGTTGATGGGAAATAGTGCCGGTTGGTCCTGCAGGCCGGAGTGGCTGTTGCCAGCGGGGTGCAGGGGCGCAGCGTGAAACTGGTTGCGCGATGGGCATTTCATAAACCGATGGCGCATTGTAACCACGTTATTGACTGATCAGCAACCATTTGACTCCACAAATGATTTCAAAAAAAACGGCCTGCCTGGGCAAGCCGTATATTGAAACAACCCCAAGGGGTCGGAGACATTTGCATGGTGCGCCTAAAGGCGCCATGAAACCACCCCCTCTTTGGCTTACCCCAAGGCTTTCGGAACTTATCCACAGTGCGCGGGGAAAACCTTCCCGATTCACTGTGGATAAAATTTTCAGCCCGTTGATTTTGCGAAGATTTTGGTTGGTTGATTAAAAACTGAGCATATCCTTTAAGGTCAGCGAGGCTCGGGATTTCAACTTTCCCAGCGATAGCCAACACCCGCTTGGCGGATGCGCGTCCAGATTGCTTCCTTTTCTTCGTCGCTTTTGAACAACCAGCCATCGACTTCGTCCATGGTTCGACCACAGCCCATGCACATGTCGTCGCCGAGATTGGTTGAACAAAACCCGACGCAGGGTGTATCGGCTTCTGGCCAGACAGGCAGGTTGGAATATTCGGATTTGGACATGGTGCTGCTTCTAGTTGGATTGGGGACGGTATTGCTTCTTCAAGCGAATATAAAGGACTTTGGTGACCTGCGCGACGATGGTGCCGTCTTTCTGGGTGATATCCACGCCGAAGGTGTACAGCACTTTTTCACCCGAAGCGGCAAGCGCCTTGATTTCTTCAAGCGCCTGGTCATTGACCCTGTACACGCCCTTGACCTCAGCCTTGCCGGGCGACACGAAGCGAATATTGGCCTCTTGGTCCCAGACGTGGTAACGATGTCCAAGGCGCTTCATGAGTATCAACATGAAAAAAGGATCGGCCATGGCATACAGGGAGCCGCCGAACTGGGTGCCCATGATGTTTTTGTTTCGCCGGGTCAGGGGCATGACCACTTCTACTTCATCAAAATTGGGCGCAATTCGCTCGACTTGAATGCCCGCACCGCGGATGGGCGCATAGAAGTTCATGGACCTGCGCATGAATTCTGGCTTGTTGGTGAGGTTTCTTAAAAATTTTTTAAACATTTTTTACTGCTGTTTTTCTGTGTGGATTCAGCAGGATATAGGTTTTTGAGCCGTGGTTTTTGCTTGGACCTGCATTTGTGCACTTGCACACATAGAGAAAAGCCGCTATAGTTTCGTTCTTACCAGACGCGGGGTGGAGCAGTCTGGCAGCTCGTCGGGCTCATAACCCGAAGGTCGTAGGTTCAAATCCTGCCCCCGCAACCAAATACAGCAGAAAGCCAAACATTGAAAAATGTTTGGCTCTTTTGTTTTTTAGCCTTCGCGTAAGCTTCAAGCCTCCGCAGGGTCTGGCGATCTTTGGTCATCACGGTAAGGTCAGGTCCAAACCAAGCATCCCGCCAACGAAGAAAGTGATGAACCCCAGGCCCAAAAGCAATAGCGCGAAAACCACGGCTACTTTTGCACTCGCGCGCACCACTGCGCTCTTGTCCTGCGCCCTGTTTTTATTCCCTCGATCGTAATGCCATTTGATGGCGAAGAACATGCCCGTGCCGAGCACG
>JAIXTE010000138.1 GCA_027484315.1 Burkholderiales bacterium
CCCGTCTGGACGATCGCACACTGTCCACTGCCTTAACTCCGCCAGAAACCGAACAAACTCGACTGGCCAGTGTGCTGAACCCTCATCTCCAGGTGCATCCTGGCCGGGTTGGCATTTATCCGCTTCAGGACCCCCGCGAAGCTTACGCAGGCCGGGTAGCCTTGGTTCGCAATGCCGAACGCACTATTGATGTTCAATCCTATTTGTGGCGCAACGACACCACGGGCAACCTCATGTTGAATGAGTTGTTGAATGCCGCCGACCGCGGTGTGCGCGTTCGGCTGTTGATCGATGACAACGGTGTTGCAGGGCTGGACACCACACTGAATGCAGTAGATGCCCACCCCAATATTGAAGTTCGTCTTTTCAATCCGTTCCCGATACGAAAGCCGAAATGGCTGGGCTACATCACTGACTTCGAGCGCGTCAACCGGCGCATGCACAACAAGACATTCACAGTCGACAATCAGGTGACCATTGCAGGTGGGCGCAATATTGGCGATGAGTACTTTGGTGCAACTGTGGATACCTTGTTCACCGACCTCGATGTGCTGTGCATTGGGCACGTGGTTCGCGATGTATCGGTTGATTTTGATGTCTACTGGCAAAGTGACTCTGCGTATCCGGTGGAAAAGGTGCTTGTGCCCACGCCACAAAGTGCAATCGAGCAGATCAGACAGGACCTGTCACAACTTCCGGAATCAGAGCCCGCTGCCCGCTATGTCACCCAGGTTCGGGAATCGGTTTTTTTCCAGAAGCTGATTACTGGGAATCTGCCATTGCACTGGTCCACCGCACGCATGGTCAGTGATGACCCCGCCAAGGGCCTTGACCAGGCCAATCAAGAAGATTTGCTTGTCGGCGAGTTGCGCGATTTCATCGGTCAGCCGGAACAGGTTCTGAATGTGGTGTCACCATACTTTGTGCCCACAGAAAAGGGCGTAGCGTTTTTTTCCCTTTTGGCCCAGCAAGGTGTCAAGGTTCAAATTTTGACCAATTCACTGGATGCCACGGATGTGGCTGCAGTGCATTCCGGTTATGCCAAAAGCAGGGTTGATTTGTTGAAAGCAGGCGTGAAATTGTTCGAGATGCGCAAAACGCTGCGGGTTGAGAATGTCCGTCAAAACAAACGCAACACCATGCTGGGAAGTTCCGGATCAAGCTTGCACACAAAGATGTTTTCTGTGGATGGCAGCCGGGTGTTTGTGGGGTCATTCAATTTCGACCCCAGGTCAGTCAACCTCAATACGGAAATGGGCTTTTTGATCAACAGCAAAAGCCTGGCTGCGCAGATTGACCGCGATTTTAAAACCTTGCCCGAGACCGCGTACGAGGTCACGCTCGACGACCAAGATTCATTGGTCTGGATCGAACGCAAGGGCGATCAAATCACTAAGCACCAGTTGGAACCCAAGGCCACAATGTGGCGCAGGATGGTGGTGTTCTTTTTCTCCCTGCTGCCCATCAACGATTTGTTGTGACGGGCATCAAGGCAGGGCAGATGGTGAATCAATTCTGATATTGAGTGCGATCCATCAATATGAATCACCAATGCGTACTGTCAGTTAGTCCTGCTCTTCAATCCACATCATCTGGATGGCTTCCAGAATCTTCTCGTTGGATTTTTCCGGGTTGTCGTCAAAGCCGGGCAGGGCGCATACCCACTTGTGCAAGTCGGTGAAGCGGATGTATTGGGGATCAACATCCGGGTGGGCTTCAATCAAATCCAGCGCAATATCCAGTGTGTCTGTCCATTTCATGGCGGGTGTCCTTGATCAGTGGTTTTCGCGGGCGTGGTTGATGGTGTACTTGGGCAGTTCCACCACCAGGTCTTTCTGCGCAACTTTCACCTGGCAGGCCAGACGACTTTGCGGTGTCAGGCCCCAGGCCATGTCCAGCAAGTCGTCCTCGTCGTCATCACTCTCATTCAGGCTGTTGAAACCTTCCTTGATCACCACGTGGCAAGTGGTGCAGGCACAGCTCATTTCGCAGGCGTGCTCCAAGGAAATGCCGTTGGCCAGAATGCTTTCGCACAACTGGGCACCCGTGGCTGCTTCGAAAGTTTTGCCTTCCGGGCAAAGGCTTTCATGGGGAAGAATCTTGATAATCGGCATGGTGTAAATCTCTCGTGTTTGTTGTGTCGCTGTTACTTCGTGGCGCCGCCCAGGGTGGCACTGACAGTGTCGATTGTTTTTCCGGTCAGGGCTTTGCGTATACCGGCGTCCATGCGGCGGGCGGCGAAGTCCTCGGTCAGGTGGCCAAGCTCTTCAATGCCTTGTTCAATGGCGCGTACATCCTCGCTTTGGGCCAGCGCGCGCAAGGCCTCGATACTCACCTGAATGGCGGTCAGTTCATCGGCTTCCAGCAGGTCGCGGTCTTTGGCGATGGCAGCCTCAACCGACTCCACCAGGCGCAGGGCTTCCACCTGTTGCTCACGCAACTGGCGTGCATCCATGTCCGCTTCTGCAAATTCAAAGCTGTTTTTCAGCATGCCTGCAATTTGATCGTCATCCAGGCCATAAGAGGGCTTCACGGTAATGTTTGCCGAAACACCAGAACCCGTTTCCATGGCATTCACAGCCAGCAGGCCGTCTGCATCCACCTGAAAGGTGACGCGAATGCGCGCAGCACCGGCCACCATGGGCGGAATGCCCCGCAATTCGAAGCGGGCTAGTGAACGGTTCTCGGAAACCAGTTCGCGCTCACCTTGCACCACGTGAATGGCCATGGCGGTTTGCCCGTCTTTGAAGGTTGTGAACTCCTGCGCACGTGCCACGGGTATGGTGCTGTTGCGGTTGATCACGCGTTCAGTCAGGCCGCCCATTGTTTCAAGGCCAAGGCTGAGCGGAATCACATCCAGCAACAACAGGTCGTCTTCACTGCGGTTGCCAGCCAATGTGTCGGCCTGAATGGCGGCGCCAATGGCAACCACTTCATCCGGATTCAAATTCACCAAGGGGTCTTTGCCGAAAAACGCTTTCACGGCTTTGCGAATCACCGGCATGCGGGTTGAACCGCCCACCATCACCACACCCTCGATGTCATCAATGCTCAAGCCTGCATCGCGCAATGTTTTGCGGGCGGCTTGAATGGTGCGTTTCACCAGTGGCTCAACAATGGCTTCAAACTGTTCGGCCGTCACCGTTTCAGCAATGGTTTCGCCGCTCTTGAATTCCACGCTCAAAAAGGCCGTGTGTTCATGCGAGATCTGTTCTTTCACGCGGCGACAGGCCATGACCAGGCGCGAGCGCTGTTGCGGATTCAGTTCTTGAAAGCCATGTGTGGCGATGAAGTGATCTGCCATCGCGCGGTCAAAGTCATCACCACCCAGTGCAGAATCTCCACCTGTGGCCAGCACTTCAAACACGCCCGCCTGCAAGCGCAGAATGGACACATCAAAGGTACCGCCACCCAGGTCGAACACCACGAACTGGCCTTGCACCTTCTGGTCCAAGCCATACGCTACAGCAGCGGCGGTGGGTTCGTTGATCAGGCGCAGCACATTCAGGCCTGCCAGTTGGGCAGCGTCCTTGGTAGCTTGCCGCTGGGCGTCGTCGAAGTAGGCCGGTACGGTAATCACCGCGCCCACCAATTCGCCACCCAAGGTGGCTTCGGCCCGCTTGCGCAAGGCGCGCAGAATGTCGGCAGACACTTCAACCGGGCTTTTGACGCCAAAGTCTGTTTCAACTTCAACCATGCCGCCGGAGTCTTTCACACGGTAGGGCAGGTTCAAACTTTGAACATCTTTGTAGCCACGACCCATCAGGCGCTTGACCGAGAACACAGTGTTGAACGGGTCGGTGTCGGCACATGCCAAGGCATCCTCGCCCATGTTTTTCACACCGGTTTCACCGTAACGCACCACGCTGGGCAAAATGACCCGGCCAGAGGGATCGGGCAAACATTCCGCACTGCCACTTCGCACACTGGCTACCAGCGAATGCGTGGTGCCCAGGTCGATACCCACCGCGAGCCTGTGCTCATGCGGGGCAGTGGACATGCCGGGTTCGGCAATTTGTAACAAGGCCATTAGCTGGCGTCCTCCATCTGTTCCAGCTTCTTGTTGAGCTGTGACATGAATTTGTCGATAAAAAGAAGCGCTTGCGCCGTGTTGCAGGCGGCTTTCGCATCTTTGTCCTGGTCGATCTGGTCGGCGACTACGCGCAGGCAGCGTTTCTTCTCGGCTGCCACCAAGTCAATCAGGTCTTCCAGTTCGCGCGCTGATTCAATCTCTTCAAGCTGTTCACGCCAATCCATTTGCTGCATCAACAGGGCTGGGGGCAAGTTGCTTTGTTGCCCGCGCGGGTTTTCCCCGTTCAGTTCGCACCAGTAAATGGCACGCTCCATCGGCTTCTGAAGGCGCTTGTACGCCTCGTTGATTCGCGTGGCCCATTGCACAGCCAGCCGTTTTTCCTGCGAACTGGCGTTCGCAAAACGGTCTGGATGGGTTTGGCTTTGAAGGCGCAAATAAGATGCAGAAAGGGCTGCGCTGTCCAGTTCAAACTGGCAGGGCAACCCAAAAATATCGAAGTCGCTGTCGCTTAAGTTGATCACTGGGTTGTTGCTTAAACGGTGAAGCTTTCACCACAGCCACAGCGCGCTTTTTCGTTGGGGTTGTTGAATTTGAAGCCTTCGTTCAGGCCTTCGCGTGCGAAGTCCAGTTCAATCCCTTCCAGGTAAGGCATGCTTTTCGGGTCAACAAACAGCTTTACACCATGGGCCTCGAATACATTATCCTCA
>JAIXTE010000003.1 GCA_027484315.1 Burkholderiales bacterium
GGACTTGCGGACTTGCGGACTTGCGGACTTGCGGACTTGCGGACTTGCGGACTTGCGGACTTGCGGACTTCGCGCGTCGCCAGCTGTTCTAGCTCATTGTGCGGTGTTGCGATCATTTCGCCGATTCAGGTGGGCTTCCCGCTTGATGCGCAGTCGAGGGGCGATTCCGAAGGAAGCGATGCGAAGACGCCTTAGGCGTTTCGCATGCCGCGAGCCAGCAATCAAGAAGGGATTAAAGCCCGCCAAGGCGGGATGACGTGACACGCACATGGAGCAATCAACAAGCTGCGTAAAGTCAGCCAAGGCGGGATGACGTGACACGCACATGGAGCAATCAACAAGCTGCGTAAAGTCAGTCAAGGCGGGATGATGCGACACGCACGTTGAGCATTACCCAGTCGGGATGACGCGACACGCACATGGAGCAATCAACAAGCTGCTGTAATTCAACCCACGCAGCGTGCGAAATGCAGCTGCGCAGGTCAAGTCGCTTTAAGCCACGTTGACAGGAATCTTCCCTATCTTGGCCTGCCATTCTTTCGGTCCGGTGTTGTGCACAGAAACACCCGTGCTGTCCACTGCAACAGTCACTGGCATGTCCTTGATCTCGAACTCGTAAATCGCTTCCATGCCCAGGTCTTCAAACCCGACCACGGTGGCCTTGGTAATTGCCTTGGACACCAGGTAGGCCGCACCACCCACTGCCATCAGGTAGGCTGACCTGTTGTCGCGAATGGCTTCAATAGCAACAGGGCCGCGTTCGGCTTTCCCAACCATGGCGATCAGGCCAGTCTTCTCCAGCATCATGCGGGTGAATTTGTCCATGCGCGTGCCTGTTGTCGGGCCTGCCGGGCCAACTGCTTCATCGCGCACCGGGTCAACCGGGCCTACGTAGTAAATTACGCGGTTGGTGAAGTCCACGGGCAGTTTTTCGCCCTTGGCCAGCATGTCGGCAATGCGCTTGTGGGCTGCATCGCGGCCAGTCAGCATTTTGCCATTCAGCAGCAGGGTTTGGCCTGGGGTCCAGCTGGCCACTTCTTCAGGGGTCAGGGTGTCCAGGTTCACGCGCTTGCTTTTCTCGGTGTCTGGGGTCCAGCTGACCTGTGGCCAGTCGGCCAGGTTGGGCACTGGCAGGTGCGCTGGGCCATCACCGTGAAGGTGGAAATGCACGTGGCGTGTCGCTGCACAATTCGGAATCATGGCGATTGGCAGGGAAGCTGCATGTGTGGGGTAGTCCAGAATTTTCACATCCAGAACCGTGGTCAAACCACCGAGACCTTGGGCGCCAATGCCGAGTGAGTTCACCTTGTCGTAAAGCTCAAGGCGCAGTTCTTCAATCCGGTTACTTGGGCCACGCTCCAACAGTTCATGAATATCGCAAGGGGCCATCAGGCTTTCCTTGGCCAGCAACATGGCTTTCTCTGGCGTGCCGCCAATGCCGATACCCAGGATACCTGGAGGGCACCAGCCCGCACCCATGGTGGGTACTGTTTTCAAAACCCAATCCACGATGGAATCGGAAGGGTTCAGCATGACCATCTTGGATTTGTTTTCCGAGCCACCACCCTTTGCTGCACAAATTACCTCGACGTCGTCACCAGGCACGATTTCGTAGTGAATCACGGCGGGTGTGTTGTCTTTGGTGTTTTTGCGGGCACCTGCGGGGTCGAGCAAAACCGATGCGCGCAGCTTGTTGTCCGGGTGCAGGTAAGCGCGGCGCACGCCTTCATTGACCATGTCGCTGACGCTCATGGTGGATTCCCAGCGCACATTCATGCCCACTTTCAGAAACACCACGGAAATGCCGGTGTCCTGGCAAATTGGGCGCTTGCCTTCCGCGCACATGCGGCTGTTCGTCAGGATTTGTGCAATGGCATCTTTGGCCGCGGGGCTTTGCTCGCGCTCGTACGCCTTGCCCAAGGCCTGAATGTAATCAAGCGGGTGGTAGTAGGAAATGTACTGGAAAGCGTCGGCGATCGAGCTGATGAAGTCTTCTTGCTTGATGGTGGTCATGAACTGCTCCTGGTCAGAATGGGTGCTTGGTTTGTATTTTAATGTGCTTTGCCATTGGCAGGTTGGGAGATGAGTCGGTCACACCACGCGATTGCCACGGCAGAAAACAGGAAAATGACGTGGATTGATGCCTGGGCGACAATGGTTTTCGTGTCGTATTGCTCAGCGTTGATGAAGGTTTTCAACAGGTGAATGGAGGAAATCCCAATGATGGCCATGGCCAGTTTGACCTTCAACACTGACGCATTCACGTGGTCCAGCCATTCAGGCTGATCAGGGTGGGTCTCAAGCCGCATGCGGCTGACAAAGGTTTCATACCCGCCAACAGTGACCATGATCAACAGGTTGGAAATCATCACCACGTCAATCAACGCCAGAACGATCAGCATGATGCCGGTTTCATCCAGTTGGTGGCTGGCTGTACCGCCCACCAAGTGCCAAAGCTCGATCAGAAAATGATAGACGTAAACGATTTGAGCAACGATCAAACCCAAGTAGAGGGGCAGTTGTAGCCAACGACTTGAAAAGATGATTCGGGCCAGCAACGGGATAGGTTGTTTCTTGTGTTGTTCCATTTTGTGACAAGTGTGCAGTGCACCAAGAGTGATTGAGGGCGTCTGGCCAAATGATTTGTTTGACAAAACATTGGCGGAAATCATAGCAGAAGCAGGTTACAACGGGTCTATTCCTGCATGGCTGGAACGCGAATTGCTGTGGTGCGCCATGGTGTAAGGTGAGAGTAAGAGCTTTTGCCTATTGTTTATGCAAATCAAATTAATAGAAAACTAAGTAACCCTTGGAGGACAGGATGTCATCAATCGAATCAGTGTCACACGAAACGCGTGTGTTTGAGCCCAGTGCAGACTGGCAGCGTAGTGCTGCAATCGGCGGTATGGACGCCTACAACGCCTTGTGCAAGGAAGCTGAAACAGATTTTGAAGGCTTCTGGGCCCGCCTGGCCAAAGAGAACCTGCAGTTCGCCAAAGCCTATGACAAAGTACTCGACGAATCGAATCCCCCGTTTTACAAGTGGTTCACTGGCGGTGAATTGAATGTGTCCGCAAACTGCCTGGACAAAAATATCGCTGCCGGTCTGGGTGACAAAGTAGCCCTGATTTTCGAAGCCGATGGCGGCGAAGTCACCAAGGTGACTTACAAGGAACTGTTGAGCAAGGTCAGCAAGATTGCCAACGGCCTGAAAGGCTTGGGCGTCAAGAAAGGCGACCGAGTGGTGATTTACATGCCAATGAGCGTGGAGGGCGTTGCAGCCATGCAAGCCTGTGCCCGCATTGGCGCAACACATTCCGTGGTGTTTGGTGGATTCTCGGCCAAGGCCCTGCAAGACCGTATTCAGGACACTGGGGCTGTAGCTGTGTTCACCGCAGACCAGCAAGTGCGCGGTGGCAAGCAGTTGCCATTGAAGAGCATTGTGGACGAGGCCCTGAGCCTGGGTGGCTGTGAGGCCGTGAAGAACGTGATCGTGTACAAGCGCACCGGTGCGGACGTGGCCATGCAAGCTGGCCGTGATGTGTACATGCACGAACTGGCCGACAAGCAAAGCGATGTGTGCGCGCCTGAAATGGTGGATTCCGAGCACCCGCTGTTCATTCTTTACACATCGGGTTCAACCGGCAAACCCAAGGGCGTACAGCACAGTTCCGCAGGTTACTTGCTGTGGGCGATGTTGACCATGAAGTGGACATTCGACATCAAGCCCAATGATGTGTTCTGGTGTACGGCCGACATCGGCTGGATCACCGGCCACACTTACATTACCTATGGCCCATTGGCCGTGGGCGCGACACAAATCGTGTTTGAAGGCGTGCCCACCTACCCGAACGCAGGCCGTTTCTGGGAAATGATTCAGCGCCACAGCGCGACGATTTTCTACACCGCGCCGACTGCGATCCGTTCGCTGATCAAGGCTTGCGAGTCCGATCAAAAAGTACACCCCACCAGCTACGATCTTTCAAGCCTGCGCCTGATGGGTTCGGTTGGCGAGCCAATCAACCCGGAAGCCTGGATGTGGTATCACAAGAATGTGGGCGGCGAAAAGTGCCCGATTGTGGACACCTTCTGGCAAACCGAAACCGGTGGTCACATGATCACGCCGCTGCCCGGTGCAACACCGTTGGTACCCGGTTCATGCACCTTGCCGCTGCCCGGCATCATGGCTGCGGTAGTCGACGAAGTGGGTGGCGATTTGCCCAATGGTCAAGGTGGCATTCTGGTGGTGAAGCGCCCATGGCCTTCGATGATTCGTACCATTTGGGGCGATGCCGACCGTTTCAAGAAAAGCTATTTCCCCGAAGAGTTGGGTGGCAATTTGTACCTGGCCGGCGATGGCGCAGTGCGCGACAAGGTCAGTGGCAACTTCACCATCATGGGCCGTATTGACGATGTGTTGAACGTGTCCGGCCACCGCATGGGCACCATGGAAATCGAAAGCTCGCTGGTTGCCAATGAACTGGTTGCCGAGGCTGCTGTGGTGGGTCGTCCCGATGACCTGACTGGTGAGGCGATTGTGGCCTTCGTGGTATTGAAGGGCGACCGCCCAACGGGTGAAGCCGGTCAAAAACTGGCCATGGACCTGCGCAACTGGGTGGGCAAGGACATCGGTCCAATTGCCAAGCCGAAGGAAATCCGCTTTGGTGACAACCTGCCGAAAACCCGTTCAGGCAAAATCATGCGCCGCTTGCTGCGCAGCCTGGCCAAGGGTGAAACCATTACCCAGGATACGTCCACTTTGGAAAACCCGGCGATTCTGGACCAGTTGGGCAAACCCCTCTGAATGGCCTGACCTTCTCCGTGAATGGGGATGTGTTGAACTGCTCAAGAACCAGTTCCACTTCGGTGGACTGGTTTTTTTCGTTTGAAGGATTCTGTATGCCCGGGGTGCGTCAATGAGTTTTTCGTCAACCTTGACGCGATTTTTCTCGGTGCTGACACTCGGTTTTCTGGTGTGCATTGGCGTGGCTGCAGCGATGGAAGATTACGGCATCGGCCGCCAGTGGATTGGCTACTTTTTCATATTCATTACTTTTGGTGCCTATGCGGTGATTGGCTTGCTCAGCCGCACGTCTGACATGTATGAATATTTCGTTGCTTCCCGCACTGTGCCTGCCGCTTACAATGGAATGGCCACTGCTGCGGACTGGATGAGTGCAGCGTCCTTTTTGGGTGTTGCCGGCACCCTGTTTTACAGTGGTTTCGAAGCCTTGGCCTTGCTTGTGGGATGGACAGGCGGATTTGTATTGATTGCGCTGTTGATTGCACCTTACCTGCGCAAATTTGCATTTTTCTCGGTGGGCGATTTTCTCGCGGCCCGTTATGCAGGGGACGACAAAGGCAATGTTGTTCGCCTGATCTGCATTTTGGTGACTGTCAGCATTTCCTTTGTTTATGTGATTGCGCAAATTTATGCGGTGGGTTTGATTACATCCCGATTTGCCGGAGTTGAGTTTGGAATCGGTGTGTTTTTTGGCTTGGCCGGTATCCTGGTGTGTTCATTTCTTGGTGGTATGCGGGCTGTGACATGGACCGCAGTAGCGCAATACATCGTCATGATACTGACCATGTTAATTACTGTGATCGCATTGATTGGTTTCACAGGCCGAGGCTCAAGTGAACGTTATGCGGAAGTAGGACCAATCAGTTTTCCAGAGTATGTTCGTGCTCAGGAGCGCAAGTTTTTTGCTGACCCTGCGGAATCGGAAGTGCGCAGCTTGTACCTTCGCGAGGCGGATCGCTACCAGTTGTTGATTGACACCTTGCCTTCCTCCTGGGCAGAAGGGTACGAAGCACGTCGCAAGAATCTCGAACTGGCCCGTTACGATGGATCAACCTTTCAGGAAATCAAGGCGGCTGAGCGTGTGCTGACCGCATTCCCAAAAGACCCCCAAGATGCAAAGAAGCGTTGGGGCCAGGAAAAGCAGCGGTATCTGGACAAGGTCAAAGCCAGCGTGCCGCACTTCGGTTCAGCACGAGACGATTCAGGTTTGTCGGAATGGGGGGAGTCTCTGAATTTTCTGGCGGTGGCTTTTACCCTGATGTGTGGCACGGTCGCTTTGCCTCATTTGATTGTTCGTTTTTTCACGACGCCCAATGCCTCGCAGACCCGGTGGTCAGTGGTGTTTGCGCTGGCCTGTATTCTGGGGGTGTACCTGGTGTCGCCCTGGTTGAGTTTGATGGCCAAAGTGGTGGTGTATGAAAACCTCGTGGGCTTGAGTTACAGCGACGTGCCCAACTGGGTGGCGGCTTGGTCGCGGGTGATACCTGGTCTGGCAACTTTGCAGGATGTGAACCAGGACGGGGTGGTGCAGTTTGCAGAAATTGGTTTGAGCCCCGATATTTTGGTGCTGATTACCCCTGAAATTGCAGGCATGCCGTTTTTTCTGTCGGGCCTGATTGCAGCGGGCGGGCTGGCAGCCGCACTGTCCACAGCTGATGGCCTGTTGCTGGCGATTGCCAGCAGCCTGTCGCACGACTTGTATTTCCGAATTCTCAACCCCGATGCCACGGCCCAGCGGCGCGTGACCATGTCGAAAATCGCACTGCTAAGTGCCGCATTGTTGGCCGCCTGGATCACCAGCCTGCAACCGGGCAACATTGTAGTTCTGGTGGGTTCTGCATTTGCGCTTGCTGCTTCCAGCCTGTTTGTTCCCCTGGTGGCCGGTATTTTCTGGAGTGGGGCCACGCGGCGTGGCGCCTTGTGGGCCATGGGCACGGGGTTTGTCAGTTCCAGTCTCTTTCTGGCTTTGACCAACGCGACATTCATGGCCCTGTTTAATCTGGATGCCTTGCATGCGGGCGCATTCAGCGGTGTGGCGTCAGGAATTCTGACCATTCCCTTGAGTGCTGTGGCCATGGTGGTGGCTTCTTTGAAAGGCGGGCGCAAGGACGAGGCGCCCGCAGTGATGCGTGTCTTGCGTTTGCCAGAATGTGAATGAAAGTGGCTCTATGCTGGATTAGCGGATGGTTCTTTGCTATACTCTCGCGCTTACCGCGGAGAGATGGATGAGTGGTTTAAGTCGCACGCCTGGAAAGCGTGTATAGGTTAATAGCCTATCGGGGGTTCGAATCCCCCTCTCTCCGCCACCAATTTGAGAAGCCCTGAACTAAGTTCAGGGCTTTTTTCATTTCCGGGCGAGGAAGAAGCAAAGCCCCCTTCCTTACACCGTGCCTTGAGTGGCTCGCAACAGGGGCGTTCACGCTCCCATTTTTTGAAATACCAGGCAATTAACTGCGCGCATTCCCCATGAATGCAGATATTCCCGTCAGAAAAATCTGACTTCACAGCGCTTGAACCTCCTACAGCCCCTCAATACCTTCCCCGCTAAAGTGATGTGAAAGCATCCCGCCTTTCTGTACGTCTACGTGACTGAACAGGACACCTGAAGCACACACGATGGAATTCAACACATGAAGAAAAAGTCTTTCAAACAAATCTATTCAAAATGGGCCAAGGCCACTGCCGAGATTGCAGGCAGTTCCTATGTGTTCATGGGGGCAGTTTCAATTGTGCTGATCTGGGCGATCAGTGGTCCGTTTTTCGACTTCAGTGAGACCTGGCAACTGGTGATCAACACCGGCACAACCATCATTACTTTCCTGATGATTTTCCTGATTCAAAATACCCAGAACCGTGATACGGAGGCCATTCAGCTGAAGTTGGAGGAATTGATTCGCGTGTCGAGCAAAGCGCGGAATCAACTGATTGACATGGAAGAAAAGGATGAGGAAGAAATCAGGAAAATTCGGGAAGACATCTGGTTAAGCGCGAGACAAGGGTGTGAGTCTGAAAGGCAGCCAACCCAGTGAATCAAATTGCCCTGAACAAACTGGCTGCATGTTCTGGCACTCCGCGCCAAGGGGTTTCACAACCCACAAGACTGGTTGATTCAAAACCGGCATGATTTGGAAATGTGGCGTCGCCAGGCGCGGCACAAACTAACAAGGTCGAGGTGCCACCAAAGCAGGGCATGGTTGGGCGTGCCACGGGCAGCTCAACAGACTCCATGAACTCACCGTACATTGAAAAACGGTCGAGGCGATAGCCTTCGTAAATGGCCACCCAGTAGCTTCCGTCTTCCGTGAACATGGCACCGTCCGGCCGTGCCGTTCCCTCTGTGTATTGCTTAACTAACTGACTTTTGCCCAATTTCCCGGTATTCAGGTTGAAGTCATGGGCCCAAATACATTTGTGGCGTGTATCCGCCAGAAACAGGCGCGTGTTGTCAGGACTGAAGGCCAAACCATTACCCACAATCAGCTCGGATATCCGCATGTCGGTTTTGTTGTTTTCGATGCAATACAAAGCAGCCGTAGCAGGTTTTCTGGCATCCACCAGCGATGAAATCCAGATGCGGCCCAAAGCGTCCGCACGCCCATCATTGAAGCGATGGGTGGTGGGGTCAAAGGGTGGGTCAAGCTGGTGAACTATCGGTTCGTATTCCCGATGAATCCATGTCCCCTGTCTACCCAGAAGCACCCATTCAGAGGGTTGTGAGGTGGGCAGTACGCAGGCAATTTCGTCTGGCAGATCATGAACACTCAGAGTTTCGGGCTTCAGGTTCAGCAGGTTCTCATCCTGCGTCAGAAATAGTTTGCGTCCATGTATGTCCAGCCACACCCAGCGCCCGTGCGCGAACCGGGGGCTTTCCGCCAGTTGGCAGCTTGGCGCGGGTATGGCTTTCCAGTCAGGCATGGTCGGGGGTATGTTTGAGTTGTTGGGTTAGGTGCATCAGGTGCTGCGTGACCAGATTCTGGGAATGGAAGGTGCCGGCCTTGAATTCGCTTTCAATTTGTTCGGCAATGACCTTGCCCAATTCCACGCCCCACTGGTCGAAAGGATTAATACCTTGCAGCGCTGCCAGTGCAACGGTTCTGTGTTCCCACATGGCCAACAGATAGCCCAGCGAATAGGGGCTTAAACGGTCCAGCATGACCATACTGACTGGGCGTTGGCCGCGGCAGGTTTTGTAATTGATACTGTGATCAGCCATTTCTCCCGGTGAGTTGAGTTTGCCGGTTGCAAATGCTTCTGACTGTGCCAGCGCGTTGGAGAGCAGCAGGTCATGAGATTCATTTTCACTGTGGTCGGGCTGCGCCACTGCCAATATTTCAATGGCTGTATTTAGTGGAGACTGATGTAACATCTGGAAAAATGCGTGCTGACCATTGGTGCCCACGTCACCCCACAATACGGGGCAGGCTGGGCCAGGTAAAAGGTGACCGCTGTCGTCCACGCCTTTGCCCAGCGATTCCATCCACAATTGTTGCAGGTAGGGTACCAGCAACTGCAAACGGGAATCATAGGGGCTGAACATCAAGGAGAAGATGCCCACGCTGAGGTTGGTCCAGTCGGCCAATGCCATTTGCGCGGGAATGTTATGCTCGAATTCGGCTTGAAGCATGTGGCAATCCATGGCTGCGGCGCCATCGAGTAATTGCCGGAAATTGGGGTTGCCGTGCATCAGGCGAATAGCCAGGGAAACTGGCCCCCACAGGGAATAACGTCCACCTACTGTTTCGCTGAATTCAAAAATCAAGTGCTCCGGTGTACCCAGTTGACGGGCCTTTTCCGGTTTGCAGGTGCAGGCGGCTACGGAGTGCGCGCGGTGCTCAGGGCCCACGCTGTCGAGCCATTTGAAAATGTGATTCAGGTTATTCAGTGTTTCCCGGGTGGAAAACGATTTGCTGGCTGCTACCACCAGCGTGGTGGCCGGGTTGAGTTCACCCAGTGCAGTGCTCAGTTCGTGATAGTCCACATTGGAAACAAAACGAACATGACGCAGGGGTGAATTCTTTTGCAGGCCGAGTTTGTAAAACACTTCATGCAGCAGGCGTGGTCCAAGGTCCGAGCCTCCGATTCCCAAATGCAGAATGCTGTCATACCGCAGTCCTGCGGGTGTCAGGTAGCGGCCTTCACGCACGTCATCCACGAAAAGCTCAACAGCAGTTTCTACTTTGGCAGCCAAACCGATCGCATCTTCTCCCAAGTGATTCAGTGCCACATAGTTCGGGTAACGGTGAAGGCGGTGGGCTGCGCGCAAGGTCCAGTGCCCCGCCGCGCGACGTTCAGTGTGGTTCACTTGTTGGCCGGTGAACAGGGTGTGAAAAAACCGTTCAATGCGGGTTTTGGCCAGTGCTGTACCAGCGGAGTTGTTGCGCGCCATCAAGTGGGGTTGGCGGTCCAGGTTGATGTGCAAAGGGGCTGCTTCCAAGGTGTGGAAAACGCTGGCAACGGATGTTTGGTTCATGGTGTAGATCACTTGTCTGTGCTGTTTTGTATGTGCTGCGTTGTAGGGTGTTCTTACTCTTTCCTCAGGCGAACCATCGTCATGGCCACAGCCGCTGCAATCAAAAGGCACCCAGCCAAACGGATGACATTTTCAGGATTTGATGCCAACAGGCTTTTGTAATAAAGCGGCAGCGTGAAGATCTGAATCATCATGGGCACCACGATGAACATGTTGAAAATTCCCATGTACACCCCGGTGCGCTCGGCTGGAATGGATTTCGCAAGGATGATGTACGGGTTGCCCATAATGCTGGCCCAAGCGAAACCGACACCAATCATGGGAATGAACAAGAGGTGTTGTTCCTTGATTTCCGGAATGCAGATCATGCCGACACCCGCTGCCACCAGGCAGGCGGCGTGTGTTACTTTGGGACCCAGCTTGCGCGTAAAGGGGATCATGGCCAGGGCACTGGCAAAGGCGACCAGGTTGTAGAAGCTTCCGATTTGACCATTGATAAGATTCGCATCCCGGAAGGCCTGGGATGCCGGGTCAGTGGTGCCGAACAGCGTGGTTGAAATGGACAGCGTGATGTACTGCCAGTAGCAGAACATGCCATACCACTGCAACAGCATGACAAGGCCCAGTTGCTTCATCGTGGGCGGCATGTCGCGGATGGCCTCCACGATTTCTTGTACAAGCGCGGCGGGGTTTTTGCTTTTTTTGCGCATGGCTGCCAACTCGGATTCGCTCAGTGGGTTTTCCTTGGTTGTTTTAAGTGTCCACGCGATAGAGGCAATCGAGAAAACAGCGCCGATCAAAAAAGCTGTCACCGTGATTTGAGGGATGTTATTGGTGCCCACCGCATCTTTGTTCAAGCCGATCCAGACCAGAATGGTGGGTGTTAGATAAGACAGTGTTTGTCCAAGCCCTGTCATCGCACTTTGCATCAGGAAACCGATGCTTTGCTGCTCTTCACGCAGTTTGTCGCTGACAAATGCGCGGTAAGGTTCCATGGTGACATTGTTGGCAGCATCCAGAATCCACAAGAGGCTTGCAGCCATCCAGAGCGCTGAACTGTAGGGCATGGCCAGCAGACTCAGGCTGCACAAAATAGCGCCAATCAGAAAATACGGCGTGCGGCGCCCCATTCGGCTGGTGGTGCGGTCGCTCAGTGAACCGATCAGGGGTTGAACCAGTAGCCCCGTCATGGGCCCAGCGAGCCACAACAACGGCAATGTGGCTTCATCCGCGCCCAGGTAGTTGTAGATTGGGCTCATGTTGCTTTGCTGCAAACCGAAACTGTATTGAATGCCAAAAAATCCGACATTCATATTCAGTATTTGCGAGATGGAAAGCCTGGGTTTTTGCAGGGTCGTCATTTTCAAACGCCTTTGTCGATTGTGTGTTGATTCGCATGCCCGATCTGCTTGAGGTAGGGTGTGTAAAAATTCAAGTCAACTGGAACGGCACCACGTATGCCACAGATTGCTGCTGCAAATTGCGCGGCCAGATCAAGTGCGTCAGACAAAGGCGCGCCTTGTAGATGAGCTGCCAGCGTGCAAGCAAGGAATGAGTCACCAGCACCTACTGTGTCTGTAAGGGTGCAAATTTCATGTGCCTTGCCATGCAGTAGATGGCCTTCCGACCCGTACAGATCATAACCTTGCTCACCCTTGGTAATCAGGCACAGCTCGATGTCCATAGTTTGGAGCAAGTCGGTGATTTGAGGATTTCCGAAATATTCAAGCAGCAGCGCCAGTTCAACTTCGTTGATTTTCAGCCACTGCGCTTTCCGGGCGATGTTGATTGCATCGTGCAGGTTCAAGTGACCTTCTCGCCAATTGAAGTCGCAAATCGAAAGTCCGGAAAACCCGTTCATCAATTCAAGAAATGTGTGTCGACTGACAGGTGATCGCATGGCCAAAGTGCCATAGACAAGGCAAGCCGAACGTTGCAGGGCAGACTGGGTCTTGGATGTGGGTTCAATGTAATCCCAGGCGCTGTTGCTTTCGATGTGGAAAGTGTGGTCCCCGTTGTCATCGCTGCCTATTTGAACCTGGCCTGTAGGTGCCCTGTTGGTAGTGCAAATCAGGTCGGTCATAACACCGGAAATACGACAGGCTGCTCTGATTTCCTTACCTAGATCATCATCGGCCAGTGCAGTCATGATGTGGGCAGTGCATCCCAGTTGAGCGAGATGCCGAGCTACGTTCAGTGGTGCTCCACCAATGACGGACTGGTCCGGAAAGCAGTCAGCCAGTGCTTCGCCGTAGCAAATCACTTCAGGAAATTTAAGCGTCATGTTCAATCAGCCACATGCTGTCGTAGGGTTCAATCGCCATATCTTCTAGAATGAAATAACGGCTTTCAATCCGGTCTTCCAGTGTTTTGCCGGAAGCTCCCAGTTTGGATTTATTCAGATTCATTTTTTGTGTCGAGAAGTTGAATAGGCAGATTTTGTCTTCGTGACGGAAAACAAGCAGTGAATCAAAGCCAGTGTCGATGAGCTTCAATGCGCTTGTATTGACCGCGGTTAGTTCGCTTTTCTGAATTTGTCGAAGTTGTTTGACCAGATTGAATGCCCGTGCAGAACGAGAACTGGGCTCTTCAGTCACCTGATTGCGTGCATTTTCGTCAAAAGCAGGGCGGTGCAAGTCACGGGAATCGACCCAGCGTGCCTGATCTTCAGCCGTAGATGGTGCGTTGGCTTGTGCCAGTTCGTCGCCCATGTAAATCATAGGTATGCCGCCGAGACTGAAGGCCAGTGACAGCATGAGCTTGTATCTCGCAAATCCTGACTCGTCTTCCTGCTGTCGCCAACCGAGCAATTCAGACAACATGCCGTTGGTGCCATGCACCGCATCGGGCGAGTTGGCCTGGAACGTCAATCCATTTGCGTAACTGTCAGTCACTTGTCCGCCAAAGAAGGCAGATGCATATTTTAACTGCGATTGTTGTGCCGGGTTAATTTCTGGTTTGAGTACGTTCCAGCCAATGTCGTCATGACAGCGCATGTAGCAAATCCAGTTGGAACCCGACGGCATTTCAGGCATCTCGCTGATTTGTTTTCTCAGCAATTGTGTGTTTTGGTTGGCCAGGCTGAACCATGCACCTGCCATCAAACTGCTTTGATAGGCCAAATGGCATTCCCGCCCTTCGTCTTCACCTTGACCGAAGTAAGGGGGCAGTTCAGCCGTGGGAACAATTGCCTCGGCTTTCAACAAAACACCCGGTGCAACCAGGTCGACCATGGCACGCAAACATTGCAGCAACCAGTGGCATTCGGGCTGGTTCATACAGTTGGTGCCTTCCCGTTTCCACAGGAAAGCCGCTGAATCAAGCCGAAACACTTCAACACCCAGATTGGCCAGCCCCAGCATGTTGTCGGCCATAGACGCCAGCACTTCTGGGTTGGTGTAATTCAAGTCCCATTGATATTGGTAAAAGGTGCTCCACACGTACTTGCCAATTTCTGGAATATAAACAAAATTACCGGGGGCAGTTTGCGGAAAAATCTGAGCTAGGTTGGTCTCAAACCGGGATGCTTCCTCTTCGGTTTTCCAGTAGAAAAAAGCTTGTGCTGCTGGGTCACCGTTCCGTGCTTTTATAGCCCATTCATGCGTGTCGGCAACATGGTTCAAGACCAGGTCAGAACACAGGCTGATACCGTTTGCGCGCAATTCTTTTACTAGTGATTCAAGCTGTTTGTGGTCACCTAACGTGGGCTCAACCTCCAAAAAGTTTTCAACAGCAAAGCCCCCGTCGCTTTGCCCTGGACGCATTTTTAAAAATGGTAGCAGGTGGAGGTAGTTCACACCCAGGTCGCGCAACCAGTTAATTTTCGCCCGAATCCCGTCCAGGTTGCCGCCAAACTTATCGACGTAAGTGCTGTATGCCATCAGTTGATTGCCGCTGAACCACTGTGGATTGGCAGCTCGCTGCGCGTCCAGTTCCTTTAGTTCAGGGCTGCGTTCTGCCAGTCGTCGGATTGCAACTTCAAGTAATCTCCGGAATGCCTCTTGCGACAGGTCGCGCGAAGAATAGATCTGGTTCAACTTTCTCTCAAGCTGTTCAAGCGCTTTGCGCTGCGTTGGCGACTGGAACAGATTTTTGCCATCGACTGGGGCATTCATACTCGGGTCCGCATTGAAAAAGGTGAAGATCATTTGGCAGGAATTTAGCACAAATGAAATCGTTTGCAATACTTGCATAAAATACACAATGATTAACAAAAAAAACATGTATTGCTTGGTCCAGCACTGTAAGTAATTGTTATTAATTGAGAAAAATTTATGACTTTGCAGTCATCTATTTATGTTGCATGTGCTGAATGAATGCCTTGTTGTTCTCAATTCAGTCGCCGTCATTTCAAATAGAAATCGCACCAGCAAAGCTTTTCAAGAGATAAATTATTGTTTGTTGCGAAGCAGCAGAAAATAATTTCACAATCCAATTTACTCAATCTTATGCATATTGCAAACGATTGCATTGTCTGTATAGTCTCGCCTCAGGGTCTGGTCATATTGACTGGGTAAAAGAGAAAACTGAAGGAGACAAAAAGTTGAAAACCTTCCCAAGAAAATCATCAATCGCTGTGGCAGTGTCATTGGCTTTATTACAAGCCGGCGCTGTATACGCCCAGCAGGCACAAGACAACGCCAATGCTGCGGACGGCCTTAACCTGGATTCAGTGGTTGTAACTGCAACCACTACCAAGGTTTCCAAGATGAAGCAGTCTGTTTCTGTTTCAGGTTTGGATGCAGATCAGATTCTGCAACAAGCACCAACCAACGCAGCGGAAGTGCTTCGCTCAATTCCAGGTGTTCGGTCCGAGTCCAGTGGTGGCGACAGCAATGCAAACATCACAGTGCGGGGCGTTCCAATTTCTGCAGGTGGTGCACGTTATGTGCAGATTCAGGAAGATGGTCTTCCGATTTTGCAATTCGGCGATATTCAATTTGGTACTTCAGACAGTTTTCTCCGGGCAGATGGATCGCTGGATTATCTGGAAGTGGTGCGTGGGGGGTCCGCTTCCACAATGGCAACAAACTCACCTGGCGGTGTGATCAACTTCATCAGCAAGACTGGTGAAGTTGAAGGGGGCATGGTGTCGCTGACAACCGGTCTTGATCACAGCTCCAACCGAATCGATTTTAGTATGGGCAAGCCCTTGTCCGACGACACGCGTTTTCATGTTGGTGGTTTCTATCGCGTTGGCGAAAATGCGCGTGATATCGACTTCACTTCCGAAGAGGGTGGTCAGTTGAAGTTCAATCTGACCAAGGACCTGGCGAACGGCTATCTTCGGGCCAACGTGAAGATTCTTGACGACAAAACACCAGTTTTTTTGCCAGTACCAGTGAATTCTGCGGGTGGACGGATTAGCGCATTGCCCGGTAATGACCCAAGAACCGCATTTTACCTGTCTGGAAACTTTCCACGGGACGTGATCAAGGGTGAGAATGGTCAAACGGTCTCCAGCGATGTCACCGATGGTTTGAAGGTGGAAAGTCTTGCGCTGGGGCTAGAAGGTAGTTTTGACCTTGCAAATGGTTGGAACATCACAGATAAGTTCCGCATTGCTTCCAACGAAGGGCGTTTCATCGGCATGTTGCCGATTAGTGAACTTAAGACGAGTCCTGGGAACTACACAATTGCCAACGGCCCGAACGCTGGGCAAGCATACAACGGTGCCATTTTTTCAGGTTTGCTGTTCAACACGGAAATTCGTGACTTGGGCAACGTGGTCAATGACCTTAAATTCTCGAAAGCCATTAAAGACAGCGAAGGCAACAAGACAACAGTTTCCGGTGGTCTTTACTATTCAAAGCAGGCCAACAGCCAAGTCTGGAACTGGAATATTTACAACGTGACAGCTGATGGAAGTAATCCACAGTTGGTAAACGATGCAACAGCGACCAATCCCAACAGTCCGATTACGGCCTCCAATATCGCCTATCGGGCATGGGATGTGGATTACACCACAGTGGCACCTTACTTCGGCCTGGGTTACGAGCGTGGCCAGTGGGTGTTTGATGGCAGTGTGCGTTTCGACAAGCTGGACGCCAATGGTTATGCCAACAGCACCAATGGCGCTGTATTGAATCAGGCCAGCCGTCGCAGTGTCAACTACTCGCAAAACGAGACCAGTTATTCTTTGGGTGCAAACTACCAGTTGAACAAAGACCTTGCTTTGTTTGGCCGTACCAGCAAGGGCTACTCATTCCCTGCAGATCGAGTCTTGTTTGACGGCAGTACGAACCTGCAGGATGCTTCGACCGTGGCAGTCTATGAGGTTGTACAGCATGAAACTGGTGTGAAATACCGCAACAAAGGTCTAAGTGTTTTCACAACCTTCTTCATGGCGGAAACCAAGGAATCCAACTTTGACATTACTGCGAACGCAGGTGCTGGTGCGTTCTCCAAAACTGAGTACGAAGCCTCCGGCATAGAGTTGGAAGCGGCTTATCGCGTGGGTGGATTCAAACTGGCTGGTGGCATGACCTACACAGACGCAGACATCGTTGCATCAAGCAATGCCGGGTTCGTAGGAAAGAAGCCCAGACGTCAAGCTGACTTTGTGTATCAGATTTCCCCTTCCTACACCATTGGTGCACACAACTTTGGTGCGGCCCTTGTTGGAACAACAGACTCGTTTTCTCAGGATGACAACAGGGTAACCATGGAGGGCTTCCAGGTTCTGAACGCCTTCTACAACTACCAGATCAACAAAGATCTGTCGGTTTTGCTGAGTGCAAACAATCTGCTCGACGAAGTTGGTTTTACTGAAGCGGAGCCACAGGGCACTGGTTACATTGGTCGTTCAATCAATGGCCGTACAACAAAGGCCACATTGAAATACCAGTTCTGATTCAGAAGCTTTAAAGGTTGGTTGATAAGTCTCACTCTCCAGAGTAGACGAACTTGAAGTGGGCCTGACTGCAGGTCGGGTCCACTGTTTTTTAAGCCCGGAAGAAAACAACAAGAAGCCGTGATAAGGCCGAATTTCCTTGACCACAAACAAGGTAGAGACGTTATGAATTTTTCGAAGAAGCAACAGGATCCAACCCGCAAATATTTGGGTCTTGGCATTGTGGTTCTATTGCATGTCGCAGTGGCTTATGCGCTGGTTAATGGATTGGCTCGCAAGGTAGTAGAAATTGTTCAAGCGCCACTTGAAACCAAGATTATCGAGGAGCTGAAAAAGCTTCCTCCTCCCCCCCCTCCGCCCAAGCCTAAGGAACCACCTCCTGAGGCCAGGCCAGAGCCAAAGCCAACTACTCCGCCTCCTGTGTATGTGCCGCCTGTTGAAGTGACTGTACAAGCGCCAATAAGCAATGCACCGAGTATCAGCACCACCACGCAGGCGCCACCCCCTCAACCCGAGGCACCGCCAGCACCCCGTGAGCCCGTGTTGACCGCACCTGTAGCCAATGCAGCCAGTTGTCGAAAGCCCAGTTACCCGTCAGTTTCCAGACGGAATGAAGAACAGGGTGTGGTGGTATTGCGATTCCTGGTGGCGCCCAACGGAAGTGTCATCAAAAGCGAAGTCAAGTCGAGCAGTGGTTTTGAACGACTGGATGAAGCTGCAAGACAGGCACTTTCACTGTGCAGTTTCAAGCCGGGGACGGCAGACGGCCAACCCACCGAGGCATGGGCGCAAATGAAATACGAATGGAGGTTGGAGTGATCAACCTGCACAAACAAGACCTGGCTGTGTCAGCCAACAAACACACAATCCAGCACAAACCGAGGGAGACTCACATGAAATCCATGAACAACACGTTAATTAAAGGACTTGTGGCAGTGATGCTGACGCTGGGCCTGTCGGCCAGTCAGGCAATTGCCCAGGAATCTAAAACAGCCATTGAGCCCGTGCCGGCAGCAGTTGCGGATGTTGACACATCGGCTCAGTCCGCCGTGCCAGTTGCGCCACCCATGCCTGAGATGGTGAAAAAAGAAGAGGTGGACAACCCTTACGGATTGAAAGCTGTTTGGGAACAAGGCGATTTCGTAGCGAAAGGCACCTTGGTCATCATGATCATTATGTCGATGGGCAGCTGGTACATTTTGTTCACGAAATTGATGGAACAGCGCAAGTTGTTCAGCCATGCCAAAGAGGCCAGAAAAAGTTTCTGGAGTGCCTCAAGTCTTGACGACGGGGTCAACAAACTGGACGAGGCAGGTGCATTTCGATTTGTTGCACAAAGTGCAATTGATGCGAGTCGTGAGCACACGGGTGCTTTGGCCACCGAAGTCAGCAAAAACACCTGGATTGAACTTGCTTTCAATCGTTCCTTCGAAGAGATTCAAGCCAAATTGCAGGTTGGTTTGTCATTCCTGGCCACCGTCGGTTCCACCGCGCCATTCATTGGTTTGTTCGGTACAGTGTGGGGGATTTATCACGCGTTGACGGCTATTGGTATTGCCGGCCAGGCGTCGATCGACAAAGTTGCAGGCCCCGTGGGTGAAGCGTTGATCATGACTGCAATTGGTCTTGCCGTGGCTGTGCCAGCAGTGCTGGGCTACAACTGGCTTGTCCGTCGGAACAAGACTGCGATGGCTGAAGTTCACTCGTTCTCCGCAGACCTAGAGAAGGTTTTGTTGGGCGGTTCCAAGCCTGCGAAGGCCTGAGTTGATTGAATCCATTGCAGGAGAAAGCGCATGGGAATGAACATTGGTTCAAGTGGTGAAGACGATGTGATCTCAACCATCAACACGACCCCTCTCGTGGATGTCATGCTGGTTCTTTTGATTATCTTTCTGATCACGGTCCCCGTGGTGGTTCAGACTGCCAAGGTGAACTTGCCTGAAGAGGCCAATCAAGTGCGGGCAGCAAAACCCGAGGACATTAACCTGGCGGTGGATGCCCAGGGCCGCGTGTTCTGGAATGAACTGTATGTTCGGGAGGAACTTGATTTGTTGGCCCGCCTGAAGGAGGCCTCTCAAATCAAGCCACAGCCCGAGGTTCACATACGTGGCGATCAAAGCACGGAATATGAACACATTGCACGTGTCATTCTGAATGTTCAGCGGGCCGGCATTGCCAAAGTCGGTTTCATCACTACACCACCGTCAAAGAACTGAGGAGAAAGTCATGGGAATGAGCATGGGTAAGGGTGGTGACGATGAGCCAATCATGGAGATCAACACCACGCCATTGATTGACGTGATGCTGGTGTTGCTGATCATGTTCATCATCACAATTCCCGTTCAATTGCATTCGGTGAACATGAACATGCCGCAGGCCAGCCAGACCAACAAACCGGTTGTGCCTCCCGTCGTGTTGAAAATTGACATCGATGAATCCGGCAATGTCTTCTGGAACGGCGAGGCCATGCCCGACCGAAAGGTTCTCGAAAGCAGGCTCCTGGGCATCGCGCAATTGCCCGATCAGCCTGAGGTTCACCTGAAACCACAGAAGACAACACATTACAAGCATGTTGCTGCGGTGATGGCGTCAGCACAAAGGCTGGGTGTGACCAACATCGGTATTGTGGGCAATGAGCGGTTTGTTCAATAGTGAATGAGTGGGAGTTTGCGATGAACAGGAGTCGGTGGATTGCAAGGCTTGTCTTGATTGGCATGCTTGGAGTTTCCCAGACCAGTTGGGCCAGCAAGGAACCCACTGTCTCTGCGCAGGTGGGGGCCCAACTGAAGGCGGGCAGTGAACAGCTGGCGGGCAGGAATTTTGCGGCTGCCCTCCAGGTGTTTCAAAAAGGATTGACTACTCCAGAGTTGACTGAGTTTGAAAAGTTTTCTTATCAGCGCCTCCTGGTGGGTGCCGCCTTTGGAGCAGGTAATTTTGTGCAGGCGGTGACTGCTGCTGAGCATGTACTCACCTCACAATACCTTGCCCCGCCGGAGGTGCCTTACCTGCAACAAACCGTGCTCAACTCCTGCTTGAAATTGAAGGATTTCAACAAGGCCCATGCCCTATTGAATCAGTGGATTTCAAAAGACCCTGACAACCTGCAGCATTTGAGTATGCGAACAAAGGTGGCCTATTCCGGCCAAATGTTTGATAAAGCGGTGTTGGCTGCCAAGGCAGAGATCGAAACAAGCCGTAAAGGTAACAAAAGGCCTGATGAAGACACACTGAAAATACTGGCGGATTCTGCATCAAACCTGGGGGATGATCGCCTGTACCTCGAAGGCCTGACCATGTTGGTGGAATATTACCCAACACCTGATTATTGGTCCGACCTGTTATACAGAAAACAGGCGCAAGGTGTATTCAAAACGGCGGGCGATTTGCATTTCTACCGACTGATGTCGGCCAGCGATGCCTGGAAAGATCCCGGAGAGTTCATTGACGCGGCAGAGGCATTCATCAAAGCCGGTTTTCCGCGTGAAGCGCAGTTGACGTTACAGGCTGGAAAAAACAAAGGCATGTTACCCAACACGCAACTGGGCAAGTTATTTGAAGACAAGGTCCGCCAGGTTGATTCGCTGGTCAAGCAGGACCAGCTTTCCTTGAAACAGCTTGCCAATGTGTCTTCTGCGAAAGGAGATGGATTGGTTTCGAATGGCCACAATCTGGTTTTGTATGGTGACGCTCAATCAGGATTGGGTATTATGAAACAAGGTATTGCCAAGGGTGTGAAAAATGAGTTTCTGGCTAATCTGGCCCTCGGAGAAGCTGCCTGGTTGGCGGGTGAAAAAGACTTGGCAAGATCACAATTTGATTCCATCCGGTTGAAGACGGTGGAGGGGGAGATAGCCACGCTGTGGTTACTCAAATTTTCCAAGTAACGTTCGGAACAATTCAGTGAGAACACCCAGTAAAAGTAAATTGCAGATGGCCGACATTGCTCGACTGGCCGGCGTTTCCACTGCGACCGTGTCTCGCGCCTTGTCTGGCAGCAAGCTGGTAAATGATGAAACTCGAAAGCGGATTGAAGAACTTGCCGGATCTCTGGAGTACACGGTCAATATTGGCGCCAAGAATTTGCGTTCGGGCGACAACCGTACCATTGCCGTGGTGATTCCTTACCAGTCGTCGGCCAGGCAAACACTTTGTGACCCATTCTTCCTGAGCATGATTGGCGAGTTGGCCACTGTGCTGACAGAAAACGATTACGAAATGCTACTTTCCCGCGTGGATGAAAATGACATGCCCACAATTGGAAGTCTCTACACCGGTGGGCGGGCCGCAGGGATCATTATAATTGGTCAATGGCACCACCATGATGATTTGAATGCATTGGCGGCGCGTGGTGTTCCCATGGTGGTGTGGGGCAGCAAGCTGGAACAGCAGGTGTATTGCACCGTGGGCAGTGACAACGAACTGGGTGGTCTGCAAGCCACCAGTCATTTGATCAAGCTGGGTACCAAAAAAATTCTTTTTCTGGGTGATGTTGAATTGCCTGAGGTGGCATCGCGTTACAAGGGCTATTGCAAAGCACATAAAAAAGCCAGGTTGGCCGTTAATCCGCAGTTGTGTCTCAGTGTTTCTTTTGAGGCGGGCCTGGCGCGACAGTCCATCGCGAATCATTTTTCCGAAGAGGTGAATTTTGATGCCGTGTTTGCCTCATCCGATTTGTTGGCTGTGACTGCAATCAGCGCGTTGAATGAGTTGGGAATCCGTGTGCCGGAGGACATCAAGGTGGTGGGTTACGATGACATCGACATGGCCCAGCACTATCGACCCAGCCTGACCACAATTCGCCAGCCACTTGAACTGGCAGGCCCTGAAATTCTTTCTGTACTTGAAAGGCAGATTCGTGGTGAGCGAGTGGTTTCCTCTTTGTTGCCCACTAGCCTGGAAATCAGGGAGTCTTCCGGTTTTGAAGACGGCCAACATGCAGGATAAGCAGTTTTCATTGGTTGCGGATGTGGGCGGAACGAATGCTCGTTTTGCACTGGTCGAATTGGGATCGACCGAGCTTCAGTTTCAACACACCTGCTTGTGTGTTGAATACGATTCCCTGGCCGATGCGGCTACAGCTTATTTGAAGCAGACCGGCTTTGCGGCATACCATGTGCGCTCAGCCAGTCTGGCATTGGCGTGCCCTGTGAATGGCGACAACATTCAATTCACCAATAACCATTGGTCGTTTAACAAGTCTGATCTGATCAAGGCTTTGCAACTGGGGCCTGCACTGTTTCTGAATGACTTCACTGCGATGGCCTTGGGTATGATTGCGTGCAAGCCCCAGCAGATGGTTGAAGTGGTCGCAGGGTATTTCGAGCCATCAAGCCCCAAAGTTGTTGTTGGCCCAGGAACTGGCCTTGGTTTTTCTGCCTTGATTCCTCATGGGGGAAACTGGACTGCGCTGGCCACCGAAGGTGGGCATGTGGGTTTTGTACCCCGTGACGCCACGGACGTCCAGATCATGCAGATCTTGATGAGCAAGCACAACAACCGGGTATCCGCAGAACGTGTGTTGTGTGGACAGGGCCTGTACAACTTGTACCAGTGCCTCGCGCAATTGGCAGGAAGCCCGATCAGCCTGAATAGTCCTTCTGAAGTCTCCGAACAGGGAATTTCCGGAACAGACCCCATTGCAACCGAGGCTGTCAGCCGGTTCTTCGGCCACTTGGGCGCTTATTGTGGCGACATGGTTCTGGCTTACGGTGCGCGAGGCGGTGTTTTTCTGTGTGGCGGAATTTTGCCCCGAATGGTTTCGGCGCTGCAAGCCAGTCA